>JBMNRY010000137.1:0-2541 GCA_050944915.1 Limnochordia bacterium | reverse complement strand
GAATCGGACTGGGAGACTTCGTCTAATAAAGGGAGCATATCGACGATGGGCGTCATCAGAGCTATACGGTGATCCGTTAAGGCGAAGCCGTAGCCGATGGCCCCTGCCAACTTATTTTGGAAATAGATGGGGCTGCCGCTCATGCCCTGGCCCACACCGCCCATCCGGTCGATGACGGCACCGCTGACTTTGATTAAAACCAAGTCACCGACGGGGCCTTCTCCGGGGAGGATATCGACTACTTCCACCTCGAATTCCTCCACCTTCTGTCCTTCAACGACGGTTTTCCCCGTCCCCCTTAAGCCAGGAGTGACCATCCCTAGGGGCCAAAACTCCTCCTGGGCCGCAACGAGGCTACTGCTCACTAGGCAAAAAAGTACGATGAGAACGATTCCAGCCCCCCGGGTCCTCCTGTTATTAAACATTAACGTCATCCTTCCTCATGGGCTTTTCCCTGGACAAAAAAACGGCAGATCAATAGAGCGATACTCCAGCTAAACTTCGGGATCGATGGCCGGGAGTCCTCCTATCGGATCTGCAACAAATTCTATGCCCCGGGCCCGTTAATTATGCCCGGGGCAATAGGGACAAGGCATAGACTGCCGCCCCTTATTTTTCCATTTCTTTGACGATAAAATCGGCTAACCCGATCCCTCCGGTTTCGCCAAGGATTTTCGCTAGTTCCTCTAAGAATAGACCTTCGTAGTAGGCCTGCTGTCCCCGGGACTCCTTAGGAATGGTTCGCCACATCTGCTCCACCAGCTGCTTGAGGAAGACGCCTTCCATATCCTGGGCCGCTTGACGGAGTTTTTCCCCATCGGTAGCTTGGGCCTTTTGGAGGAGCTCTTTGAAATCCTCCCGGGTCGTCTTGCGGAGATCCTGATTGAGGAGGGGATCCCTGGCTCCGCCGATCTTACCTACAGTCATGGTTTCGGTCCTCCTTAGATAATTTCCAGCTCACCATACAAGGCGCCGGCGGCATCGATAGCCTGGAGGATGGAAATGATGTCCCGGGGGGTAACCCCCATGGTGTTTAAGGCTTGGACCAAATCATCCACACTGGTGGTGGTGGGAATGAGGGCCAAAGCGCCTTCTTCTTCCTCTACCTCGAGCTGGGGCATAGCACCGACTACCGTTTCTCCCGAGCTGAAGGGAGGCGGTTGGTGTACTTCCAGTTCGGGGGTGATGCGCACCCGCAACCCTCCATGGGCCACAGCTACGGCGGCGATGCGCACATGATGACCCATGACTACCGTCCCTGTTCGCTCATTGATGACTACCTTAGCGGCAGCATCGGGCTGAACCTGGAGCTCCTCCAGGGTGGAGATGAGGCTCACGATATCATTTTGATAGGGTTCGGGGATCTGGACTAACACGGCACTGCGGTCCAAAGCCCGGGCCGTACCCCGTCCCAAACGCCCTTGGATAGCATCGGCGATGCGGGCGGCGGTAGTAAAATCCGGTTGGTGTAAAACTAAGGTTAGCTCCTGTCCATCGGTAACGGTGCTGGGCACCTCCCGTTCAACGATGGCACCGGCGGGGATCCGTCCCACGGTAGCATGGTTGCGGCTGGCTGAGGCACCGCCACCGCTGACTTCAAAACCACCGATGGAAATCGGTCCCTGGGCAACGGCATAAACCCGGCCGTTGGCGGCTTCCAAGGGCGTTTGGAGTAGAAAGCCGCCCTGGAGACTACGGGCATCCCCTAGGGAGGAAACGGTGACATCTAGATTGTCTCCCGCCCGGACATCGGTGGGCAGGGTGGCCGTCACCATCACCGCGGCTATGTTACGCACCCGCAGTTGGTCCGCATCGACGGTAATGCCGAAATTCTCCAGCATGTTGACGACCATCTGGATGTTTGCCACAGCACCCCGGCCATCGCCGGTACCGTTGAGACCGACGACCAGCCCTAAGCCGACCAATTGGTTATCCCGCACCCCTTGGACCCGGGCGATATCTTTAATCCGCACCAAGGGTTGACCCAATTGGGGTTCGACAGGAAGTATTTCCACCTGGGGTTGGTCGCTAGCCCAGGCTGGGAGGGACAGACAGAGGAGCAACCCAAGGATGATCAGTCTTTTCATAGCATAACCCACCTTAGAATAACCAGTTAAAGAGTCTGGTCAAGATACCGGGTTGTTGTTTATCGCCGATGGCCCCGGTACCGGTGAAGGCGATTTGGGCATCGGCCAAATATGTGGATAGTACAGTATTATCTTTTTGTATATCCCGGGGACGGACCATACCGGAGACGATTAACTCCTGCTCTTCCCCGTTGATGAGGATCACTTGCCGGCCTTCGATGATCAAGTTGCCGTTAGGCAAGATATCGATGACCTGGGTCGTCATCCGGGCGGTGAGGCTTCCCCCTCGGGTGGTGCGACCGCCGGCCTTAGATTCGTCCCCTCCCCCGACTCTGATCTCGGGCACAAAGGCTAAAAGGCCGAGGCCAGGGCCAAAGCTGACCTGAGAGCTTTGGCCCGAGGAGGTCTCGGCGCTCTGGGTCGCTTGGGAATGTTCCACGATGATGAGGGTGAG
>JBMNRY010000136.1:0-2627 GCA_050944915.1 Limnochordia bacterium | reverse complement strand
TCGTTGGCGAAGTCCTGGAGGTCATGGAAGGGTTGGTGGCTACCACCAAAACTACCATGGTCATCGTCACCCACGAAGTGGCCTTTGCCCGTCGAGCTGCCGATCGGGTGGTCCTCATGGATGGGGGTAAAGTGGTGGAGAGCGGACCACCCCAACAGGTCTTTGAAGCACCCGTTTCCGAGATCGGAAGGAAATACCATCGGTTGTTGGTCGCCTAACTCCCATTGCCTGCGGGGGAAAAAGGATGTTATAATTGGTGCAAATTGGGGATAAAGGAGCAGGCAAATGTTAGATATTAACGACATTCAACGGATCCTCCCCCACCGTTATCCCTTCCTCTTGGTCGATCGGATCATCGAAGTGGAACAGGGAAAACGGGCGGTGGGCTTAAAAAACGTGACCATCAATGAACCCTTTTTTCAAGGGCATTATCCCGACTACCCGGTGATGCCTGGAGTGCTCATCGTGGAAGCTATGGCCCAAGTAGGCGGGATTGCCATGTTGGGATCTGAACCCGAAAAGGCCCAAGTTCCCCTTTTCGCCGGCATCGATGGGGTGCGTTTCCGGAAAACCGTCCGTCCCGGCGATCAATTGGTCATCGAAGCCCAGGTCCTGCGGGCCCGTAAGACCTCCGGCAAGGTGGAAGGCCGGGTCTTAGTCGACGGGGAGCTGGTGGCTCAAGGGGAGCTGTTGTTCTTCTTGGCCGATCCCGGGGAGTTGGGAGGATAAGAGGAAAACGTCCCCCTCCGGAGAAGGTTAGTGGAGAGTGGAACCCAGGGAAAACGGGGTGAGCACGTGAAGATTATGCTTGTGGCCGGCGATGTGGCCGGAGATTCCTGTGGTGCCGACCTGGCAAAGACCATTCTCCACCGGATACCCCAGGCCCGCCTTTTCGGCATGGGCGGTAACTTGATGAAAGAAGCCGGTGTCCGGTTATTATTCAATCCTACAACCTTAAATACACTGGGACTGGTGGAAGGCGTTATCGCGGGGCAGATCATGCGCCGCGTCCTAACCCGCCTAGGGGAAGTTATGGAAAGGCACAGACCCGATGTGGTCGTGCTCATCGACTTCCCTCAATTCAATCTTAAGTTGGGCCAAGTAGCCAAAAGCCAAGGTTTACCGGTCCTTTTTTATTTAGGCCCCGCCTCCTGGCCCAATTCCCGCTTCCGTCCTCCTAAAGTCTTAGAAGCTACCGATAAGGTCCTTTCCGTCTTTCCCTTCGATGGGGAACCCTTCCGCAAGGGAGGGGTCGATGTGAGCTTCATCGGCCATCCTATTGTCGATAAGATGTCCCGTCCTCCTTCTAAAGCTGCTATCCGGAAAAAGTTGGGCATCGCCGAAGAAACGGTGATCAACTATTGTCCCGGTCATCGATTAGAGATGGTCAAAAAGGTCTTACCTTTGATGGTTAAGGCTGGCCAGAGACTCCTGGAAGAAAAACCAGAGGTTAGATTCCTGCTGCCTTTAGCGGTCAATCTGCGGCGGGAGGATGTGCTGCCTTTAACACTAGACCTACCGACCCTAAAGATTGTCGATGGCCCCTTGGAGGAGGTTCTTCCCGCGGGGGATCTTACCGTTTGCAGCTGCGGAAGCATCAGTTTAGTAGCCGCTTTCTTGGAGCAGCCCCTGATCGCCTTTTACCGGGCACCGACCTGGTCCATGGGGCGTTTCCTTAAGAAGAGGGAAGGCCTTTGTTTGCCTAATTACCTCGCCCAAAAACCTATCGTCCCCGAGCTGGATTTGGCCGATACCACACCGGAAAAGCTGGCGGCGGTCATGTTGGAACTCCTAGATGACCAAACCCGTCGGGCCCAGATGGCTCAAGACTTGAGACAGGTGGCGGCCACCTTAGGTCCGCCGGGAGCCTTAGATCGGGTCGTCGATACGATTTTGGCTTTAGGGGCCCCGGTGAAACAAAGGGGGCATGGCTGATGGCACTAAACCTCTAGCCTTGGGGAAACTACCAATATTCGACGGCAGGCCCGGGGCCTGGCGGAGTCGAATAGGGACCTAAGGGGGAGGACTGCCCTTTGTTTGTTTGCCAGAATTTAGTAAAGAATTATCGAGGTCGACTGGTCCTCCATGGGATCAGCCTAGAAGTTGCCCCCGGCAGGATCGTCGGTCTTTTAGGACCTAACGGAGCGGGGAAAACCACAACCTTTCGGTTGTTGGTTGGTTTAGAGCGGGCCGATGCGGGACAAATTTTCTTAGATGATCAGGAGATCACCTCCTTGCCCATGCCCCGACGGGGCCGCCTCGGTTTAAGTTATCTGGCCCAAGAACCGTCGATTTTTCGAAAAATGACGGTGGAGGAAAACATTCGGGCTGTCTTGGAGATGGTGGAACCCCAGGCTCGGTTAGAAGAGCTTCTGGAGACCTTTAACTTAACCCATCTACGGGATCAAGGGGCCCATACCCTCTCCGGGGGCGAAAGAAGGCGGACGGAGCTGGCCCGGGCCCTGGCGGGCAAGCCTAGGTATTTGCTCCTCGATGAGCCCTTCGCCGGGATCGACCCCATTGCTATCGCCGATTTACAAAAATTGATCGCCTATCTGAAGGATTTAGGTTTAGGAGTCTTAATTACTGATCATAACGTCCGGGAGACTTTATCTATCGTCGATGAA
>JBMNRY010000135.1:0-2699 GCA_050944915.1 Limnochordia bacterium | reverse complement strand
CCCTTTCGCCAGTGCTGGTATCTAATCGCGGAACCCCGGCTAGCCCTTTGGATTAATGCCCTAGAAAACATCCAGGCCAACTTGTATGCCCATCCCTTCGAGAAATTACCCTTGGGGACCATCGAAGAGGAACGGGCCGGTTGGCGGGCCACCTTCGATGAAAAGGTGATCGATCTCAACGCTTACCGGCGCTATCATGATCATGATCTGGAAGGGAACCTGTTTATGGAGGAAGTCCCTGCGGAGGAAGATGACGTCGATCGGTTGATGCACGATCTGCTCATGAAGGATATGCAGGCCCTGCCGCCGGGGACCATGACCTCTATTCGCCGCCATCGAAAACAGGTGGTACCTTTGTTGCTGGCCATCTTGGAAAATGAAAGCCTCTGTCGGAAGGAGTTGGAAGAAGGGGAGCGGGGACCGGCCTATTTCGCCATCCAGATCTTGGGCAAGTTGCGGATTAAAAGTGCAATTCCCCTATTAACGAAGCTGCTGGCCGGTATTACCCGACCGGGGATCCACTTTGTGGAGATGGTGGTCGCCTTGGAACGGGTCGCCGACAGCGCGAAAAAGTATTTACTTCCCCTGGTGGGCCAATCCCAGAATTCCCTTCTTAACATGGCTATCGCCGATATTCTAGAACACGCTTCCTTGGGGGAAGACGTGTTTCGGGCCCTCGTCGATCTCTTCGATCAAGCCCAGGGCACTGGGGAGAAGAATATCCTGGTCAATGCCTTAGTTAATTACGGCGATCCCCGGGCTATTTCGGTCCTGCGGGCCCAAAAGGGTTATGAACCGGAACTAAAGCAGCGGATCGAGAAGGCCATCGCCCATCTGCAGAATAGTTAAGAATTCACCGAGGAAGGGAGTTTTCCCATGTCTGTGGTTACTATCCCCTTCACCGACTATCTCCAATCGGTTACTAGGGCCTTAGATGCTTTAGAAGCCCATCGCATCTTGGCCCAACAGGATAAGATTATCATCAAACCTAACTTAGTGGTGGCCAAGGCGCCGCCGGTGACGACGGCGGTCGATTGTGTGGCGGCCATAGTTAAGTACTGCCAAGAACATACCCGAGCGGAAATCATCGTCGCCGAAGGAGCGGGGGGGACGACGACGGATAAATGCTACAAAGCCTTAGGTTACACCCGCATGGCCCGGGAGCTGGGCGTCAAGCTGGTCGATTTAGATAAGGAACCGATGGTTAATGTGACCTCTTCCCGGGCTAAGCTTTACAAGGAATTCCCCCTCCCAGCAGTGCTGACCGATGGTTATCTGATCTCGGTCCCCTGTTTGAAGGATCATTCCATCTGCGATGTGACCTTGAGCTTGAAAAACATGATCGGGATTTGCCCCGCCAAAAAATTTAGCGGTTTTTGGAGTTTCCGTAAATCGAAGGTCCATGAAGTCGATGTGGATCAGGCCATCGTCGATATCGTCCTCCATCGTCCCATCGATTTGGCCCTCATCGACGGTGCCGTCGGCCTGCAGGGTTCCCATCTAAGTGGACAACCTTGTCGTCCTCCTAAAAAGATCATCATCGCGGGCTACGACCCCGTTGCCGTCGACTTCGTCGGGGCGGAAATCCTCGGTTGGCGGCCGGAGAATATCGCCCATCTGGCCTTAGCGAAAAAGACTTTCAGTAGCCAATGAGTCGGGATACCCGGCTCATTTTCGCATATCTGCTCCTCGAACCGGGTATAATCCCTTAGTGTCCCACTAGATCCGAAGGAGCAGAAATGAATGAAGCCCCAGAGCCGGTTCGAACTTGCCTTGCTTGCTTCCGTTCCCCTGATTATGGTTCTCGGCAACACCCTTATTTTCCCCATTTTTCCCAGGCTGCGCTCGGAATTGGGATTATCCATGTTCCAAACGGGGCTGTTGGTGTTAGCCATCTCCGGCCCCTCGGGCCTTCTGAACCCCCTCAGCGGCTATATTTCCGACCATATCGGACGGAAGAAATTAATCGTACCCTTAACTTTCCTATACGGGATCGGAGGTATTATCGCGGGCTTAGCCCTGCTGTATTTGCCCGAGCCCTTCGTGCCCATTCTGGTCGGCCGCATCATCCAGGGCATCGGTTCCGCAGGGCCCAACGGCATCGGTAAAGTCCTCAGCCCCATCCTTGGTGCTGGGATGGCCGCCCTTTTTGGCTGGCGGATGACCTTTTTCATCTACCCCCTGGTGGCCTTTCCTGTGGCCTTGGCTGTCTGGTTCTTCGTCCATGAACCAGAGACTAAAAATAATCTCATCGATAAAGAGGAATATAGGGAAGGATTGAAAGGGGTCTTTTCCCAATTCAATCTGCCTTTAGTGTTATTGATCGGCAGTCTAGTTATCTCCGTCATCCTCGGCTCCATGTTTTTGCTTACGGAACTTCTGCCCCACCGGGAAGAGGCCACATCGGTGCTCGATGGACTGATCCTGGCTTTGCCCATGTTCGCCTTGGCTATTTTTTCCATCCTCGCCGGTTGGCTGCTGCCCCAATGGGGTCCGGAAAAACTCCTCATCGCCGGTTTAGGAATGATGGGGGCTTCCCTCATCGGGGCCGCTTTGACCTTAGGTCGTTTTGCCTTTTTCGTGGCCATTTTTGGCCTCGGGATCGGGGGCGGGCTGGCTTTACCTCCCTTGGATACCTTAGTAACCAGCAGCGTTGGAGGCGAACAGCGGGGGGTTCTAACGACTTTAGCGGGCAGCCT
>JBMNRY010000134.1:0-3028 GCA_050944915.1 Limnochordia bacterium | reverse complement strand
CTCACAAATTCATGGTCGTCGACATCGATCCTAGGAAACAAAGCCTTAGCTAGCTGCTTAATCCGCCGCCACAAATCCTTTGGACCTCCTTTAGAAAAACCGCAATCCCCAGGCAAGGACCCTAAAAATCGGTTGCAGCAACCGGGGAACCATGCCGCTCATAATGAGAAAAATGAGGAGCAAAGGCCCATAGGGTTCCCATTGAGCCAAGGCATAGGCCTGGCGACCGGGTAACAAGCCCTGCAAAATCTTTGCGCCGTCTAAAGGAGGGATGGGAAGCAGGTTAAAGGCAGCTAACCATAAATTCAAAAGAATATTAGTCATGAAGAATTCAAATAACAGCCTTCCCGTCGTTAGCGGGAAAAAGCCTGGTAAGAAGCTAGCCAAGGCTGCAAAGAAGTAAGCCATGACCAAATTGGCCGCCGGTCCCGCAAGGGCCACCAAGAACATACCCCGCCGGGGATCGACGAAATTTCGGGGGTTGACCATGACCGGCCGGGCCCACCCGAAACGAAAGAGCACCAACATCAAGGCCCCCACGGGATCCAAGTGGGCCAGGGGATTTAACGTCAACCGCCCTTGGAAGCGGGGTGTGGGATCACCAAGATGGTCGGCCATAGCCCCATGGGCAAATTCATGGATGGAGATAGCTAAGAGCACGGCTGGTAAGGTGAACAAAAACAATGATGCCAAATCTGGGAGCACTAAAAACCCTCCTCAATGAGCAACTCCCGGGCCAAAGCCAGTTCTGCTGCTCGGTCCTGGACTAGACCATCCAACTTGTCCTGTAGGATCCTCTCCAGGGCCCGCCCGATGGACGGTCCCCTTTGGTACCCCATTTGTAGCAAATCGTTACCGGTAAGGGTGATTTCCACACAAGCTAATTCCTGCCAGAAAGCTTTAATTCCTTTCCTAACCAAGGGGCTTTCCGTCTTACTGGCCACGATGACGAGGATTTCTACCGGTAAACCGACTAAATAATTATAGATCCCGCTGGGCGGCAAAGGTTGGGCCAAACCTGCACAGATCCGTTCCCAATTGGCGGCTATTAATACCAACTTCTCCTGGCGACGGGCGGAAAGGGCCAGCCGCCGAGCAATAATCCGGACTTCTTCCTCCGGCAGGTGATGAAGACTGCCGGCTAGATAGAGGAACCCCTCGGGTTGCAATACTTGCCCCCCACAACCTCGACCTAAATCCCTGCAGATTTGGGCATAGGCGGCCAACTCCGGCCCCGGCGCTGACCAGGTGTGATGAATAGCCTGTAACAAACCCCAATGGGCTAATCTTTGCAAAACCCGTGGTGGATCGGCTTCCCCCAATAGTTTCTCCACCTCGGCACCGAGGCGGGCATCGGAGAGCCGTCCCACATAACCACCTTCGATGGCCTGGACCATTAGTTGTCCCGTCCCCTGGTGGATCCGATAATCAAAACGATGGGCAAACCGCAAAGCTCGAAAGAGCCTTGTTGGATCATCGATGAAACTCCGGTCATACAAGCAACGGATTAACCCGTCCTCCAGATCGGACCGGCCACCAAAGGGGTCGACCAATTGGCCCCAACGGCAGGGATGGAGGGCAATAGCCAAGGCATTAATAGTAAAATCCCTCCGGGATAGATCGGTCAGCAAATCCCCCGCGGGCCGAACCCGGGGCAGAACCGCCGGTTGGGGATAATCCTCACTCCGACAACCGGCCACATCACAAAAAGCCCCCTCGGAAAGGATCACCTTCGCCGTATCGAACTCACCGAAGGCAACCACCCGGCCGCCCCAAGCTTGGGCCAACTCTTCGGCCAGGGCAATACCCCCACAGGTGGTTACGAGATCGATATCGGTAGGGGAACGACCCAGGAGTAAATCCCTGACCGTGCCGCCCACAAGCCAGACTTCGCCACCTAGGGCAGCAGCCAGCCGACCGGCTTCCTGCAAACGCCCGACGACCGACGGGCCCAAAAGGGCAGTCCACTCCACATTCTTCAGCCTCGCTTTGCGACCCGAAATCGGTCGGGAAGGACATCATGGCTGACGAGATCAGCGTAGTTCTCCCGCCTAATGACTAGATCCGATCGACCTTGATAGACGAAAACACCAGCAGGTCGAGGCAAACGGTTATAATTACTAGCCATGGAATAATTATATGCACCGGTGGCAAAAACGGCCAGTAAATCCCCCTGTTCCACCGGCGGTACCTCCAGATCCCAAATCAGCATATCCCCCGATTCGCAGCACTTGCCGGCGATGGAGACTACCTCCCGGGAAGACTCCCCCGCCTTATTAGCAACAACTCCTTCATAAATAGCCCCATAAAGGGCCACCCGGGGATTGTCGACCATGCCACCATCGACCGCCACATATTTGCGGATCCCAGGAAGTTCCTTGATGGAACCGATGGTGTACAGGGTAATGCCCGCCGGCCCAATGATGGAACGGCCAGGCTCGACGCTGATCCGGGGCAAGGTCAACCCCATCTTAGCGGCTAACTGCCGAGCTGCTTTACCCAAATAGGCGATGTAGTCTTCAGGGGTTACCGGTTGATCTTCCCGCTGATAACGAATACCTAATCCCCCGCCCATATCTAGTTCAGAAGCAGTCCAACCTAACTTTTCCCTTAATTCCAAAAGGAGATTAAACATGATTTCCAAGGCGAGGCCATAGGAGTCTAAATTGAAAATCTGGGAGCCGATATGGCAATGGAGTCCCCGCAAAAGCAGATTTTCCTTTTCTAAGACTCGGCGAACAGCTAAAACCCCTTGTCCCAAGGTAAAACCGAACTTAGAATCCATCTGACCCGTTTGGATAAAAGCATGGGTATCAGTATCCACCCCGGGGGTAATCCGCAACATCACTTCCTGTTTATGTCCTATCTGGGCAGCCAGTTGGTCGACCATCTCGATCTCGGGGAAATTGTCGATGACGATACATCCCACCCGGTGCTCTAGGGCCAACTCTAACTCAGCAAGGGATTTATTATTACCGTGAAAATATATTCTCTCCGGGGGAAAGCCCCCTTCCAAAGCCGTATAAAG
>JBMNRY010000133.1:0-3099 GCA_050944915.1 Limnochordia bacterium | reverse complement strand
CTATTCCTTGCAGGCGGAGATCAGGGAACAACCCAGCTTGAGGATGACCATCGGCCTGGGCAAATTTGTTGGTTGGCAGGGCCGATACGACGGAGGGAAGTGGCGCAGCCACATGGAATTTTTGGGCAGGCAGTTTTCCTTCCAGGGGAGACGGCCACCGCAGCCGAGAGCCCCGGGGAAGAAGGGAAGGCCTCGGCTGCCCCGGGGGATCACCAAGGAAGTCGTAGTCTGTTCGAAAACTTTAATGCGGGATCTAATCTGGGCGGTGAAACCCCGTCTTTGGCGGCTCCATGGTCGGGTGGGGCTGGCGGAACCGGACGGGACCGGTTATCTGGTCCTCTTCCTGACCACCATCAAGGAGCTTTTTCCAGGGGCCGATTTGCAGATCGAACCCCTCTGGGAAGAGGAATATTATGACTTGGACTTGACGGTCGCCGGCCGGATTCTATTAATCTTGCCCCTGCTGGCTTTGTTGAAGTACGGGTTTTCCCGTCCCATCCGGCCTTTATGGATGGGGCGGTTTAACCGTTGGGTCCCGGGGACGGGCAAAGACAATTAAGGGAGGTAGAGCCGTGGATTTTGTGGAGAACATCGGTGTTTTGTTTGATAAACTGCAGACTTTCTTGCGGACGGAGACGGTGGTAGGAGAACCCTTACAGATCGGGAAGGTGACCATCATCCCCGTAATCAGCCTTTCCTTCGGAGCGGGGGGTGGAGCCGGGATCGGACGGGATGAGAAGGGCAACGACGGTGAAGGGGGCGGTGGAGGTGCTGGAGCTAAGATTACCCCCAACGCCATCATCGTCGTCAAAGATGATGAAGTTAGCGTAGTCCCCCTCACCCAAAAAGGTTCCCTGGAGAAACTAATGGAAGTGGTCCCCCAACTGGTGCAACAGCTCCAGGAAGAAGGGGAATAGGCTCTAAGTTCAACTCCCCGATCTGGGGAGTTGAACTTTAATACATATTTTTGTAGCGGTTGAGTTCTCTGGCTTTGGCTAAGTATCGTGCTTGCAGTTCTTCGGTAGGCTCCAGGTCTAATTGCCCTCCTAAATAGGCCAGTTCAACTTCCAACTGCATGATTAGATCGGCGATCTTCTCCTCCTTAGGGGAAGATTTTCTTTTGGCCAAGTAGTAGCTATAATCGCCATCATAACAAGTTAATTGTCCCTTCTCTAAGGCGAAAATATTGTCGGCCAAACCCATGAAGTACCGGTCGTGGGTGACGAAGATCATAGTCCCTTGGTATTGGGCTAAGACCTCCTCGACGGTTTCCTTAGAGGGAATATCCATGTAGTTGGTCGGTTCATCGAGGACCAAAAGGTTGGCACCGCCGAGGATGAGTTTGGCAAAGGCTACCCGACCCCGTTCGCCCATACTCAAATGGTCGATTTGTTGGAAGACGGCGGAACCCCGGAAAAGGAGACAGGCGGCTAGCAAGCGGGCTTCCTCTTCGGCAGCGCCAACCGAGAGCAGTTCTTGTAGTATAGTCCTTTGGGGATGGAGGTTTTCCAGTTCCTGGGCGAAATAGCCGATCTGCAGGGAGGGGTTGATGAAGACTTTCCCTGAGGAGGGCCGTAACAACCCGGTGATGATCTTCAACAGGGTAGTTTTCCCGCTGCCGTTGGGACCGATGAGGGCGATCTTACCTCCCCGGGGAATGGTCAGGGAAATATTATCCAGGACCTGGTGATCGCCGAAGGCCATTCCGATCTTCTCCCCCCTGATGAGAACCGGGGGCAGTTTTTGCTCGATGACCCTTTTGTTGATCAATTGGAAGGCCGGTGTGGGAGGCTTTTGGGGCTTGCTCACCCGATTCTTCTCCAGCCGTTCTAGTTCCCGTTCCATGGCTTTGAAGACTCCCACATGTTTTTTCGCTTTTCTGCGGTAGTAATCGTGGGTGCCGGCCCCCTTATGGGCCTTTGCATACCAATTCTTCCGCTGGGCGATGGCCTCTTCTAAAGCCCCTTGCCGGCGCTGCTGTTTTTGGTAGGCCTTGACCTGCTGCCGTACTTCCCGTTCTTTTTGTTCTTTATAGCGGCTGTAGTTGCCCCGATAGATCTGCAGACCCTTGGGAGTCAACTCCCAAATTTTCGTCGCCACCTGGTCGAGGAAATAGCGGTCGTGGGAGATGATCACCATGGGGACCTCTAAAGCAGCCAAGTATTCTTCCAGCCATTGGCAGTAGGTCACATCCAAATGGTTGGTCGGCTCATCGAGGATGAGCATCTGGAAACTGCTCACCAGCAGACGGGCTAAGGCTAATCTCGTTTTTTCACCACCGCTTAGCTTTTGGGCAGGTCTTTCCCGTGGAAGCTCCATGGTGTGAAGAGCCTTTTCCACCGCGGTATCTCTGTCGATCAAAGAAGGGTTAGCACTGAAGGCTTTCCGCAGCACATCGATGACCCGTTGGCCTGGGGCAAAACGGGGGTATTGTTCGAAATAGAAAATCTGAGCTTCTGCCGGTGATCGCTGGATATGTCCTTGATCTGGTCTTTCCAGGCCGGCGAGGATTTTGGCCAAGGTAGTTTTCCCCACACCATTGGTGCCGATTAAGCCGACCTTGTCCCCCTCATGGAGGGCACCTTCGATGTTGGAGAGGACTTGTTTAGGCCCGAAACTTTTGTAAATGCCTGAAAAGCGAAGTAACAAAATATCATCTCCTTAGTGACTAGGGGACGATATTAAAAAACAAACCTGCAGCAACACTTCCCGTGTTCTCCTGCAGGACAAAGGGTTCATATGGATCTTTGAAGAAGTGTTTTTTAACTATCGCCCCCTAGACATACTTCTCCCTGGGGAAGGATTGGGGGCCTATGGAATTGCTTAGTTAAAAAACACCTGCTTCATTTTGCACCTCATCTAGTTTAGTAGTTTTATCATACCATAGCATAATGGCGGTGACAATGCTAGTCGTAGTTCTTCACTAACACTTCATCGACGGGACCCCGTTTATCGCCTTTGGAATTGATAGCCCTCTGGGCTTGGACGATGGTGATCTGGTAATCCCGGTATAGATCCATAATAAAATCGGTGGCCGAATTGGACAGCAAGAATTTAATACCTTGGCGGTCTAGTTTGTCACAGAGCAGCTTCAGTCGG
>JBMNRY010000132.1:0-3103 GCA_050944915.1 Limnochordia bacterium | reverse complement strand
CCGCCCAAGCGCATATAGGAATTTACGTAAGGCAGGGTATCGATGAAAATGAAATCCTCCTTTCTTCCACCACCTAAACGATATCCGGCCAAAATTGCCTTTTCCATCATTTCCAGACTAGCCGAGCCCCTTCCTAAGACATAGACTTGATGGCCGAAGTTATCTTCTCCACAGAACAAAAGCTGCCCCCGCAACTGGGCCGTCACCCGTTCGTAATAAGGGATTTTCATCAGCTGGGTCGCGGTCGGCACTTCCCCCGGAGGCAACAGACCCAAATGGATGGCGGCAGCCACAGGAGAAGAATGGGCACCCCCATAGCAGGAGTATACGATTTTCATAGGTTCCCCCTTAATGCGCAACTAGAATGTAGGTTCCATTGCCGATATCATGGATAACACCCTCGGTGATCCGAGCCATATAGAGCGCGATCCGCTCCTTTTCCTCCGGGGAGTCCACGTGGAAAATAGGCACACCGCCGCCGCTGACCTTGCGGGGATCCTCGGTGATGGCGGCCAATATCCGTTTCCCTATTTCCATCCCCGACCACCTCCCTAACGTATCACTCGGGCCGGCTTGGCCTGTGAAGGTCGGCGCATAATTGCTTCTAAAACCGGGGTCTGTTTTACCGCCAGGATTAAAGCCTCCACATTGGGATCCCCAGGGATCATGGTGATGACCACTTTCCCGCTAACCAGATCCCGCCGAGCTAAAGGCATGAATTCCCGCTCCCCCACATCTTGACGGGTACCACACAACGAAACGGCATCGTGGACCATGGCCTGACGCTGTCCCACGTTGGCTAAAATCGCTTTAGCATCGATATCCTTCGGTTCCACAACGATGGCCACACCGTGCTGACGGAATTGTTCCCGGGCTTCCTCCTGACCGACGTTCATGGTGGCCACCCCTTCTACCGTCAAGAGGGGACCATCGAACTCCAATTTTCCCGGTCGGACATGGGCGATATCACCGATGGATTGGCCTAACATGGCCCTTTTGAGCCCGATGATGACCAAAAAGCCCAAGCCGATGCCAAGAAGATAACCCACCAATGGTGTGGCCAACCAGCGGCCCAACTCGACGCCGATGGAGGCCACCAGGGCCACACCCATGGCTAAATAGTTACGGGCTTCAAAGACTTTGGCGATCCCTTCTATATATGCAGTACCCCTTTTGACAAGTTCCGTTTGCTCCAACCGCTCTAAGGTCTCCCGCTCGATATTGCGGACTTCCCGAAACTGGGTGGCCGCCAAAGCGAGGAAGGTGGCCGCGGTAAATTCTGTGGCTAAAACGGCCGGCACCGCCACGGAGCCCAGAAAAGCGGCGATAAACCCCAAAGCCAAATGGACGATATATGCTTGGGGATAACTAGGGTATTGACGATAATCCACATCGAGGAACAATACCCGCCCGATGGTCCCCATCACAGTCCCAATGATAATGGTCGCTAGATATTCCACCTCCCCCTAATCCTCCCCTTCGTCATCTTCCCCTTCTACCGGCCCCATGGTATTGGCCATTTCCTTGCTGAAAAAGGAACGTAATCGGCCCCCCACTTCCTCCCAACTGCCTGCATTAAGGGCCAAGAAGGCAATGACACCCAAAAAGACGATCCCGATGACCCACAGTAAGGACCGCCAAGCAGCACCACCGATTTGTTTGGCGGCACCACCGCGACTGGCAGTAGTCAACCCTGCGGCCGCGGGGACGATCCGGGCAAAGAGATCCGCCGATTTTTGGGCTTCCTCTACGGAAGTCAAATGGGTCCCAAACTCCAACAACATCATCCTAGGGCCCACATCCTGGTTGTAGCTGCCCCGGGCATTGAAAATACCTTCGATCAATCCGGGAAATTCTTCATCGGCCTTAGCTTTAAGGCGTTTGGCATATTCCAAATTAGCCTCCCTGTTGGCATTCTGCCGACCGACCACCAAGCGAATCTTGGTCATCGGTTCCCCGTTAACTTCCGTCTGATATACTTCCGGCGGTGTGGCATCCCGATGAACGTCGAACATGGCTACGGCCCCCGCTTCCAACAGCTCCCGTACCGTTCGCCGGGACCGGTTGTAAGCTCCTCCATCGTGGGGATTATGGTTATTATCCGAGAAGATCACATCCAGGCCCTGATTCTCCAAGGCTTGAGAAAAGTGGCCGGCGACCTTGAAAATATCGCCGGTATCTTTACTCTCGATACCGCTGTCGGGAACATAGCTTTCAGCACTATGGGTACAATAGACCCCAACGGTACCGGCGTCCTTTTTATCCTGGGCCAACAGGCGGGCCATAAGACTAGGACTGGAGGCCACCGTCAAAGGAGGCATTTCCACCTCCCCTACAAAATCCATCTTGACGGTATCACCGTCGATGGCCACCACTTGGTATTCTCGGTTATCAGCCCCGATATATGTATCCCCGATATCGAGATAACGGGCCGTTTTCGTCAGAACTTGGCCCCCTTCATCGACGAGGGTGAAGTAGCCCCCATCCATCCGTTCCTCTTCAGCCGCGACTACTCCGGGAAGCAAAAGGAGAATCAATCCTACCACCAGGACAGTCCTAGTTTTCATCGCCATCTTCCCCCCTTTGGGCCGAATTAATCTCTTCGCCTACTTCCATTTCCGTGTTCATTAAAGCTTCGGGAACCTCTCTCGGTACAGGTCCTCCCCCGAGGCGTTCCCTGGTTTCTCCAACCAGCTCCGCTAGACCCACGGCGATGATACCCCCTAAGACGATGCTATCAAAAACACCGGCCCCACCGATAGCCATGGTAGCCGGTTGACGACGGGTTATCACCTCAGCCAAAGAAAAGAAGTCGGTCAGCAAAATGCCTAGACTACCGGCGATGAAAGCCCCTCGACGGGACCGACCGGCCAGATAACCACAAAGACCTCCGATGAGGGCGAAGAGCCAGAGGGGATCGATTATACTCCTTTCCGGTGACTCAAAGGTCGTCAATTTGGTAATGGCCCAAATGATTCCCGCGGTGACGAGGAGGGCCAATAGGGCCCGCACCCGTTCCCTGGTTTCATCGGCCCTAGTTAACAAAAAAACGCCCAAGGCTAAGGGTATCAGGGCACCTCCAACGTTGATGCTCACGGTGAGT
>JBMNRY010000131.1:0-3130 GCA_050944915.1 Limnochordia bacterium | reverse complement strand
ACGGTTTCGTACGGAAATTCCTCGATGAGCATGATATCCAGGTCCGAGATGCTGAGCTTAACCGTTTGGTGCAGGGTTGCTCTGGAGTGAAGCGGACTACCGGCCAACATCCCGGTGGGTTGATGGTGGTACCTAATGATCGGGATATCTTCGATTTTTCGCCTATCCAGTATCCGGCCAATGATAAGAACAGTGGTGTGGTTACCACCCATTTCGATTACCATGCCATCAGCGAACGGCTGGTCAAATTAGACATCCTGGGCCATGAAGATCCGACCACCTTAAGGATGCTCAAAGATTTGACGGGGATCGATCCCCAAGGGATTCCCCTCGATGATCCCCAAACCATGAGCATCTTTTCCGGGACCGATGCCTTAGGGGTTACCCCTGAGGATATCAACTGTCCCGTAGGCACTTTGGGGATTCCCGAATTCGGCACCCGCTTTGTCCGTCAAATGCTGGAAGATACTAAACCGAAGACCTTCAACGAACTTGTACGGATCTCCGGCTTTTCCCACGGCACAAATGTCTGGGCCAACAATGCCCAGGATCTCATCCGTTCGGGTATCGCTACCACCGCGGAAGCCATCGCCTGTCGAGACGACATCATGCTCTATCTCATCAGGCAAGGGATGGAGGCCGGTCATGCCTTCCGGATCATGGAGCAAGTCCGCAAAGGCCGCGGCTTAACGGACGAGGATATCAAGGCCATGGTGGAACACGGTGTTCCCCAATGGTATATCGAATCGTGCCAAAAGATCTCCTATATGTTCCCCAAGGCCCATGCCGTCGCCTATGTAACCATGGCCTTTCGCATCGCCTACTACAAAGTCCATTACCCAGAAGCCTTTTATATCGCTTATTTCAGCTGCCGGGCCGCCGATTTCGATGCCCAGCTGGTCAAGGAAGGCCGGGTAGGGGAAGAGATGGCCGCCATCAATCGGAAGGCTAACGAAGCAACCGCTAAGGAAAAATCGGTCCTAACGGTCCTAGAAGTAGTTAATGAAGCCTTGGCCCGGGGAATTAAGTTCCTAACCGTTGATCTATACAAATCCGATGCCAAATGTTTCCAAGGGGAACCCGACGGTTTGCGTCCACCATTAATCGCCCTTCAGGGGTTGGGAGAGACGGCCGCGGACAACATCGTGCGCTGCCGGGAAGAGGGTTCCTTTACTTCCATCGAAGATTTGCGGCGCAAATGCCGTCTGACAAAGACGGTCATCGAAATTCTGGCTACCCACGGCGCTTTGGAAGGGTTGCCAGCCCAAGATCAACTGACCTTGTTTTAAAAATAAGCTTTCCGGAAAGACTAAAGAAGGGAAAAGGGCCTAAGGAAGTCAACTTCTTGCCAAATTTCCCTGATCATGGTATACTTTGCACAAGAAGAAGTGGAAACCTGACGGAGAAGAGTGGGGCAATCCCACTCTTTTGTACTGTATCTATAAAAAGGAAGGGGGGGTGGATTTGGCTAAAGGCTCGGTGGAGAGCGTCGTCACGGAAATTGCAGAAGACTTGGCTCCTTCCTTTGATTGCGAAATCGTCGATGTTACCTATAAAAAAGAAGGCGGCCAGTGGTTTTTGCGGGTGTTCATCGACAAGCCTAACGGTGTGACCATCGAGGATTGCAGTCTGTTCAGCCAGGCTTTAAGCAGCAAGTTGGATGAGGTAGACCCCATCCCAGGCAGCTACATGCTGGAAGTATCATCGCCGGGAGTCGAAAGACCCTTGAAAAAGCCGGCCGACTTCCAAAGGTTTTGCGGCGAAGAAGTCCAAGTGCGAACCTATGCCCCCATCGATGGGCGCAAGAATTGGCGGGGACGCCTGGTTGCCTACGAGGAAGGCACCATAAAACTAGATGTGGCCGGTAAGGAAGTTTCCTTACCCCTCGATAAAGTGGCCAAAGCTCATTTGACTTTTTAGCAAAGAATAAATAGTGAAGGGACAGGTCAGCGTGAATCTCGAGCTGATTGGTGCTCTCAAAGAGTTGGAAAAGGACCGGGGGATCTCCCGGGAAATACTCTTAGAAGCCATTGAAGCAGCCATCGTGTCGGCCTATAAAAGAAATTACGGGTCGGCTCAAAATGTACGGGTACAACTGGATGATACCACAGGCCAAATTGAGGTCTTAGCCAGCAAACTGGTGGTCGAAGAGGTGGAAGATGATACCCTGGAAATCTCCTTAGCCGAGGCCCAGGAGATAGACCCGAACTACCAAATCGGCGATTATGTGGAGATCGAAGTAACCCCCGCCGATTTTGGACGCATCGCCGCCCAAACGGCGAAACAAGTAGTCATCCAGCGGATCAGGGAAGCAGAACGGGCCATGGTTTTTGAAGAATTCAGCAGCCGAGAAGGGGATATCGTCACCGGTATCGTCCAAAGGCGGGAAAACCGCAATGTCTTCATCGATCTCGGTCGGGTAGAAGCACTATTGCTACCTTCGGAACAGATACCGACGGAAACATATACCCATAACATGCGGTTGAAAGTCTATATCACCGAAGTTCGCAAAACCAGCAAGGGACCCCAGGTGTTAGTATCCCGGACCCATCCAGGGCTCCTGAAACGCCTCTTTGAATTGGAAGTCCCCGAGATCCATGAGGGGATTGTGGAGCTCAAGGCGGCCGCCCGGGAACCTGGTTTTCGTTCCAAAGTCGCCGTTTATACTAAGGATCCCAACCTTGACCCCGTTGGTGCCTGTGTTGGACCCCGGGGATCTAGGGTCCAAAGCATCGTCCGGGAACTTAGGGGTGAGAAGATCGATATCATACCTTGGGATCCCGATCTTAAGAAATTTATCGCCAATTCTCTGAGCCCGGCCACCGTGACCCGGGTTTTCATAGATGAAGAGGGAAAAGTGGCCCAAACGGTGGTACCCGATGATCAGCTCTCCTTGGCCATCGGGAAAGAAGGACAAAATGCCCGTCTATCGGCCCGCTTGACGGGATGGAAAATCGACATCAAGAGTGAAACCCAGATGGCCTCCCTGGTCCTGTCGGGTCAAGGCTGGGACGCTCAGCCTGTTAAAGAAGAGTCGGCGGAAGAGTCCCTGCTGGAGGAACTCTTAGGTCCCCTTGAGGAATCTGTGACTAAGGAAAAGCTTCTTTCCCAGGAGGAATGGGAGGACGAC
>JBMNRY010000130.1:0-3248 GCA_050944915.1 Limnochordia bacterium | reverse complement strand
CCTCTTCCAGGGTATTGATATCTTTCACCGATTCGAGTACACTAGAATCGAAGACGATGCTACGTCCATCGTTCTTCACAAGACCTCGCTCCTTTCTCTGGTTATGGGTAGCGAGGTCTTTTTTTGCTATCCATCTGCCTTTTTCCTACCACCTACTAAAATTTTACTCTAACCTTACTTTCCCGCCTCTAGTCTTGAACTAGTTTCCAGGGGCATTTTTCCTCCACCCTCGGGAAAACTAAGGGCCAGGAGGTGGGCAAAGGGTATGACTATTGGCCAACGACACTTGGAAAAATATGGTGTTTGGACGGATTTAGCCGTTGAAGCCCGGGAACTCATCGTCCATCGGGAAGGACCTCCGGAGATCCCCGGCGTGGAAGTAGAAACGGAAGAGTTGCCCCACGCTTTTGTTACCCGCATGAATATCACCACCGATAACGGTGCCCGAATCATGGATAAGGCACCGGGGCGCTATTCAACCATCGAGGCTCCCGAAATGCGGGAGCGGAACAAGGATATCCATATGGAAATCAGTCAGGCTTTAGCGGGGGAAATCGAGCGTTTTCTAGCTGATTTGGGCCCCGAGGATCCCATCTTGGTCATCGGGTTAGGTAACTGGAATGCCACCCCCGATGCCCTTGGTCCCAAGGTGGTAGAAAATCTCCTCGTTACCCGTCACCTCTACGAGATGACACCGCCGGAGGTCCGGGGCGGATTACGGCCGGTAGCCGCCTTGGCTCCTGGAGTATTAGGCTTGACGGGGATCGAAACAGGGGAGACCATCCAAGCCTTAGCGGCCAAGCTCAACCCCCGGATGGTCATCTGTATCGATGCCCTCGCCTCCCGGAGCGTGCAACGGTTGGCGACTACCATCCAGATCTCCGATACGGGGATCAATCCAGGGGCTGGGGTAGGCAACAAACGGTTGCCCATCAATCAAGAAACTTTAGGGACCTCCGTTTTGGCCATCGGCGTGCCGACGGTCATCAGGGCGGCCACCATCGTCACCGATGCTATCGAGATGGCGGAAAATCCTTCCCAACTCCAGGAGCCGGCCATCAAAGAAGATCTACCTCAAAGAACCCAATTCCATATCGATCCTGGAAACATCCTCAATCGGGGAGGTGGGCCGGCAGCTCCCATGCCTCGTCGGGAGGTAGTAAACTCCTTGCTCGGACCCTTTTTCGGTGATATGATCGTTACGCCCAAGGAAATCGATGTTCTCATCGACGATGTGGCGGAAATCATCGCCGGGGGCTTAAATGCCGCCCTCCATAAGAGTTTGGATCTCGATGATGTGGTCCAATACCTCCAGGGATAGGAAAAATCATGGGGAGCGGGGGAGGAATAGGGGAGACAGTGCCGAAATAACTTAGCGATAATAGTACTGATCACCATTAGCTATGCCTATGGGTGGTTATAGGAAAGGAAGCAGGATGGAAGACCTTAGTTTTCTGCAAGAGGAAATCAATCTTCTACGGGAACAACTAGAACAGGCTTATAAACAAGATAACCGAACGACCTCCCGGGTTCTAGAAATTGCCCAACGGTTAGACCATTGTATCCTCCAATATATGCGGCTCAGTCAAGGCCGGAGTAGTGACTAACAAAAGGAAACCCCACCGACCGGTGGGGTTTCTTGCTGGGCAAATCTTTAATCTTTGATGATGTTGCCTTCGGCATCGAAGCGATACTCGAAGGGTTCCGAGAGGATTTCGATGTCGGGGTTGGCTTCGGCTTCCGGCAGGAGGGCTTCGGAAATCCAGATGTTTTCCAATTCCAAGGTGTTGGGGATATGGACCACCTTGGCCTCCGTCGGTTGGACGCCGTTGACGGTGACTAAAGCCACGACCAAGCCTTGCTTGTCGTTGTCGACAGTCAAGGGAACCTTGGCTCCCATGAGTTCTGTGGAGGTAATTGCGTTGGCATAAGTATATTCGTAATTGATTTTATCGACACAACGCCTCGTAGTCACATCGGCTCCCCCGAGACCGATCGCGTTGCCGTGGGTTTCTTCGGTGAGATCCCGGACGAAAATCTTATGGGTCTTCGGTTCATGGTCTAGCTTAGCTAAAAAGGCGGGTACGAAACGACCGGTGACGTTGGGGTCCATGCCCGAGCCGCTGATGTTCTTGCCGATTTCGTCGATGACGAGGACATCGATCTCCTTGAAGAACAGCCGAGCCATGGTTTTTTTGGAGATTTCTAACAGCTCTTTTTCCGTAGCTTCGAATTCTTGGGCAGGGACCGCCCGGATAATCATGGGCTTTTCATAACCATTTTCGACAACGGCGATGCCGAAGATCACCGGTGCATTGGCGATGATGGTGCGGCCCATATCGGGGATGACCTTGTAGAAGTTATGGAAACCCATCTTGTGGATGGCTGTGGCACCCCTGTGCTTACCCAGGCCGATGGCCAGCATTTTCATCAAACCGCTTTCGATCTCGCCCCGGAAGTCGGTATGGACCTTGACCCGGTTGACGACGACGATGCCGTCGGCGCTTAAAGCGTTTTTATCGACATAGGTTTCGATCCCCAATTCACTAACACCGACAAGAACTGTTTCCATGGAGGATTTGATGGGCACGCCCATGGTTTCTTCGGTGATGTTATAGCTAGCTAAGACTTCCACTTGACCTTCCGCCGTGGCACCGCCGTGACTGCCCATGGCGGGGACGAGGAAGGGCTCGGCACCCATTTCTTTCAGTTTAGTGACCGTTGCTTTGACGATATCGAAAATGTTGGCAATACCACGGCTACCAACACCAATGGCGATCTTGGCTCCCGGTTTGACTAAACCCTTGATATTTTCCTTTTCCAGTTCTTGATAGACATGTTGGTAAATATCGCTGATCTCATCGGCGCAAAATTTTTGTCGGACTTTGACCATGCGTGGTAGGGCAATATCAAAGCCACCTTCTACGATTGCCATAATAACCCTCCTTATAGAATCACCATATCATGGAAGTCTTCGCTTTCCCCAGGGAGATTCCTCCGTTTGTACGTTATTTTCCTTAATAACTATATCCCAAGGTTCCAGGAAACAAACGGAGGACTGTTTAGCAGGGATAACTTGCCACCGCGCAGAAAATAATAGGGACGAAAATAGGGGGAAGATCATGGATATTCAGCAATATGTTCGCCTAGGACTTCTCGTAGCAGTAGCCATCGTTTTACATGTGGTGGAGGCTATGCTACCCATTCCAACTCCTGTACCTGGGGCCAAACTAGGGTTAGCCAACATG
>JBMNRY010000129.1:0-3381 GCA_050944915.1 Limnochordia bacterium | reverse complement strand
AATGTCGGAAGTCCACGGTATGGCCCAGCGGGGCGGCAGTGTAGTCACCCAAGTGCGCTTTGGCCCTCAAGTCTATGCACCCTTGATCACCCCGGGAGAGGTAGACTGCCTTGTGGCCTTCGAAGAATTAGAAGCCTGGCGGTGGTTGCCCTGGTTGCGGGAAGGGGGCCGTCTTTTGGTAAACAGACTACAAATCCATCCCCTGCCGGTGGCCATTGGCCAAGCCCAGTATCCCGAAGAATTGGAATCCCAGCTAAGTCGCCTACCGGGCTATTTGGGTATCGATGCCAACGGTTTAGCCCGCCAAACGGGCACAACTAGGACGGCCAACATGGTCCTTCTAGGGGCTTTGATCGCCGGTTTAGAACAGGGATTAGAATACTGGCAGGATGTTGTAGCCCAAGTTGTCCCGGCCCGTTACCGGGAGGCCAATCGCCGAGCATTACAACTAGGTTATGAACTGGTAGAAAACTAGGTCAATGGGAGGTATCGGTTGATACCTCCTTAATTTATCGGGCTAGCAACCTTGGATGGGGGTAACGGGCACCTTTTTTGCTAGATAAAGGGCCCGATCGGCCCGGCGGATTAACTCGTATATAGAGTCATCGTTGGGCAACAGGCTTGTGATGCCGACGCTGACGGTGATGGAGATCCTTTCGCCCTGGGGACCGGGAAAGGTCCCTTGGGAGATGATCCGGTGGAGTTTTTCCCCGACCATCCGGGCCTCCTCCTTCCCCGTATGGGTTAGGATAATGGCAAACTCATCGCCGCCGAAGCGGATAGCGGTATCTTGCTGCCGGATATTTTCCTTGATTCTGCGGCCTAGCAACCGCAGGACCCCATCGCCGGTGGTATGGCCATAGGTATCATTCAAGTCTTTGAAGTCATCTACATCGATGAAGATCAAAGAGAGGGGTAGCCTGTAACGTTTGCTCCGGGAAAATTCATTCCGGAGGACATTGCGGAAATGGCGTCGATTGCCTAATCCCGTCAAAGGGTCCTCTTGGGCCAACTGGCGGAAGAAATTCTCCCGCCTTTGGATTTTGTCGATCTGGTTTTGGACGGCCAAAAGCTGTTTGCCAATGCCAGCGGGCAGTCCGTTAAGGGAGCCGAGTTCCCCCTGGCATAAACAGGCCAAGCTAGCTGCGATCTCTTCCACCTTGCGGGCTTGACGATCGGTGAGCCAACAGGCTCCGAAAGAACTCAAGGCTAATTGGACCAGCAGGAGGGCCAAGATGGACTGGCCTTCCGGGAGGGGGTCTACCAGAGACACGGGGCTAGGCTGGATGGCCATGAGTGTTAACAAATGATCGTTTTCCAGCCTTTGGCTGCGAATAAAGCCGATCTGGCCGTCCACGAGTCCCACACCGCCTACTTGGTAATTCGTCTCCATAGCCGTCGGCCAGTGGGAAAAGATGATCTGGGCCTCGGCATCTAGAATATAGGCAGGGGTATAAGGGGGGCCGTGATCTAAGGCTTCATTGAGGGCCGCCCAATCGCCTTGGTTGGCCCAAAGGAGGGCCTGTTGCCATTTCTCTTCCACACGGGAGATAAAACTTCGCTGGTTTAGGGCAGGGATGGGTCGTAGTAATAAGAAGCAGCTGGAGATGATAATGCTTGTTATCAGTAGCAAACCGAGAAAGATGGCAAAGAAGTGGCGGCGGTAATAATCTTCTTCCCAAAGTCGGCGTAAAATAAGCATTAGCTTCCTCCGTTTCTTACCGGAGGATTCACCTTCGTCCAGGGATTTTCCTTCTTTTTTGAGAATCTTTATGTATGATTAGAATTCGCCGGGAGGTTGATCTTTGTGGATGTCATAGAAACTTTGAAGAGCCGCCGCAGTATCCGGAGGTTCGCGACGACCCCTGTTCCCAAGGAAGTGTTAGAAGAAATCATCGATTGTGCCAGGCTAGCTCCTACGGCCCGGAATGAACAGCCATGGGAATTTGTCGTCGTTACCGATCCTAATACCCGCGGTCAAATCGCCGCGATGACCGATTTTGGTTCCTTTATCGCCGAAGCACCGGCTTGTATTGTGGTCTTCTGCCGGGATTGCAAATACTACTTGGAAGATGGCAGTGCCGCGGTGACGACCATCCTGTTGGCCGCCAAGGGCCTAGGTTTAGCTTCTTGCTGGGTGGCGGGGGATAAGAAGGATTACGCCGATGGGGTCAGGGAACTGTTGGGGGCACCGGCCCAACTGCGTCTAATCGCCCTTATCCCCCTAGGTTATAGTGACGATGCACCGAACCCACGGAAAAGACCCCTGGGAGAGGTCCTCCACTGGGAGGGCTATCAAGGATCATCGTAAGATAAAAGGGAGACACAAGGGGGGAGGCTTTTAAGCTCCGGCCTGGGTTCGCATTTCTTGATGTTTAAGATGACCTAACATCTCGAGGCCATTGATCACTAACCGAAAACGACATCCCAATAAGTCCGCGGCCTTTTTGGACATCTCCATGCGGGAAAGATAGATTTCAAAGAAATCCATCACTTGGCACTGCTGGGTATCGAAGGTAATGTCGAGGGTGATGGTCCGGTTCTCTTTATCGACGGTGAGGCTTGAATCGATGATGGCCAGATTTACCCGGTCATGGATGTCCAGGTGGGCCTTTTTCCGCCGGGCCCTGGTTCGGTGGGCATCGCTTTTATCGGCCAAAATCAAGGCCGCGGAAATGGGACTCACCGGCATGCCGATTTCTTCCTCGTGGTTGGCTATGGCGGTGGTGATATCGGTGATATCTTCCAAGGGGACGCCCATGGTTCGCAGTTCAAAGAAAACGATGTTGGCCCCCGTTGGCCCATGATATTTCCGATTATGCATATTACCGATATCATGGAGGTAGCCGGCGATGGCCCCCAGGTTAACCGTCCGTTCATCATAATCGAGGGCTTCTAGGATGTAGGCCGTCGTCTTGGCCACATAGTTTACATGACGGGGACCGTGTTCGGTATAGCCCCTGGCGGCCAGATATGCATTAGCTTTCTCGATCATGAGGCGAAAATTGGGGTTTTCCCGGATTTCCTTGATGGTCAACATCTTCACACCTCCCAACATCAGTTATCTTATATAGTTATCATCATAACATGGGAAGGTTTCCGAGGCAACGGGACGAATCTGGTCGTACGCGTCAAGGTTTAGTAGGCGAAAGACCTCGCTGGTTTTCCTTTGTTGGATAGTACCTTGTTAAACAGCACAAGCAAATCCGCCAAGGCCTCGTAGTGCCTTTATCCAAGGTTGTGTGCCGTTGCAGAGGGCAGGCATGCTCACTCTTAGCCATTCGCTAAAGTCCTCTTTGCCTTCAGCTGATAAGTGCCTATGAAGCTGAGGTAGCGGGTTTTGAACATCGTTTTCGGGATGCTGATCCAGCCAAGAAAACA
>JBMNRY010000128.1:0-3508 GCA_050944915.1 Limnochordia bacterium | reverse complement strand
CGACTATATAGTAGTCAACCACGTAGAAATGGACCATTCGGGGGCCCTGCCGAAGATTAAGGAACTCTGCCCCCAAGCGCCCATTATCTGTAGTCCCAGGGCTGTGGAACCCCTTCAGAAGCATTTCGATACCACCGGTTGGGAGTTCCAAGTGGTCAAGACCGGCGATTCCCTTGATCTGGGGGGCAAGACCCTAAGCTTTATCGAAGCGCCCATGCTCCATTGGCCCGACAGCATGTTCACCTATGTGCCTGAAGACGCCTTGCTGCTACCAAACGATGCCTTCGGTCAGCATCTGGCCACCTCCCAACGATTCGATGATGAGGTGGAAGAATCGATCCTCATGGACGAAGCAGCGAAATATTATGCTAATATCTTGTTGCCCTTCAGCACCCTGGTGGAAAAGAAATTAAAGGAATTAACGGAAGCCAACCTGCCCGTCGATATGATCGCTCCAAGCCATGGGATCATTTGGCGTGGTGATCCAGGTAAAATCTTGGCTGCATACCAAAACTGGTCCACCCAACAAGGTACACCCCAACGGGTCTCACCCCAAGTGGTCATCGTCTACGAAACCATGTGGGAAAGCACAGCGAAGATGGCCTTCGCCATGGCTGACCAGCTGGCTGACCTTGGGGTTCGCACCGTCGTCTACCAAGCCTGCAAGACCGACCGAAACGATGTGATTCGAGAGATCCTCGAAGCAGATGGGGTGCTTATCGGTTCTTCAACTATCAACAACGACATCTTGGCTACCTTAGCTCCCTTGTTAGAAGATCTTGTAGGTCTTAAGCCCAAGGGCAAGCTCGGTTTGGCCTTTGGTTCCCACGGTTGGCGGGGCGGTGCCGTGGACACCATCAATGCGAAGATGAAAGAAGCCGGCATGGAACTCCTAGGTGAAGGAGTAAAATGCCAGTGGGTGCCTACTGACGAGGACCTGGAGCTTTGTCGACAGCAAGCCCGCCAATTGGCAGAAAAGTTGAAGGTTACCGCCGTCAGTTAACATCATGCCGAGGCGGCATCGGAAAAAGAAAACCTTGCCGTTGACGAAAACGCCGTTTTGTACTATAATAACGATGTTCGCCGGAGTGGGGGAATGGCAGACCCGGGGGACTTAAAATCCCCTGATCGCTAACGGTCGTGTGGGTTCGAATCCCACCTCCGGCACCATTATTACGAGGATACTTAAGAGAGACCCTTGAACAAGAGGGTCTCTTTTTTTGCCTGCCTTGAGATATGGATTTGCCGCCACTCGTTAAGAATGCCCCATCTTCAGGAAGGAGGACATTTTTGTCGAAAATCATCTTATGGGACTGCCTTGTCTACGAACTCTTTGCTATGGGGGCTGCTTTGCCGAATGAATAAACCAGTCGGCAAATTAACCACAGCGGAAATCGTAAGATTCTAGGGTTCAAACAAGGACTGCGGTCTTAGACCGTCTTACGTCCTCTAACCCAGAGTTGATGCTCCAACTCTTTTTTATTACGAGCTGCATTTTGATCTCTATCCACCACGGAGCCACAACCCGCACATGTAAAAACCTGATGGAAAAGTGGTATATCCTGACGATGTCCATATACAGAACAAGTCTGTGATGTTAAGATCCCCCGAGCAAAGCACGTCATATCCATCCAATACGATTTGGAAGACCAATACCTTTGTAACCTGACCGATTGATGCTTTCGGGTACTTTCGCCTTTGGTCTGGTGCTTAGGGTCCCCTTGTGATTCAACATCGTTTCAATGGAGACATTTGCATCCCGGGCCACATCCTTGAAGTTGATCATGCAACATCATTTAGTGATCGAAATCAGTTTTAGGCTTGGATGATCCTTTACTTGATGAACTCAGGCATAGCTAGCCTCGGCAACCAAAGCATCAAATCAGGTAGTAAAACAGCGATGAGAACTACGGCAAAGGATATAGCAATGAACGGCATTAAAGCTCGGAACCCGTCGGCAACGGTGATTTTGGCTAAATCGGAGGCGATCAGTAAACATAACCCATAGGGCGGAGTCACCAAACCGATGGCCAGGGTTAAGACGACGACAATACCTAAATGGTAGGGATCAATTCCTACTTGCTTACCTATTTGCCCGATGATGGGTTGCAAGATAATGATAGCGGGAACAGCATCCATAAAGGTACCGACGGCTAAGAAGACTAAGACTACAAATCCCATAACACTCAAAGGAGAGTTTAATAAGCCCCACCTTTCCGCTGAAGCGACAACCATCTGCGGAATATTATAGTAAGCTAACACCCATCCCCATAAAGAGGCGGCCGCGACACAAAACAAAGAGAGGGAAAACTGTTCGATACTTCTCTTCATCACCCGATAGAATTGACTCAAACTGTAACGCTGGTAAGCAAAGGCGAGGATAATCGAATAGACGGCGGCAATGACAGAAGCCTCTGTGGCCGTGAAGATCCCACCGATAATACCGCCGATAATGATAAAAGGAATCAGCAAAGGGAAGATCGCGATCTTGCCCGTTTGCCAAAGGGATGACCAAGAAAAGGGCCGAGAACCACCGATATTATGCTTTTTTGCGTAATAATAGCCTAATAGCATTTGTCCTACACCGATGAGGATGCCCGGTATGACCCCAGTGAGAAACATGGCACCGACGGAAATCCCCGCGGATGCCGCGTAGACAATCATCATAATGCTGGGTGGAATAATGTTGCCTAAAGTGGAAGAAGCAGCGGTTACCCCGACAGTAAAGCCTTTGCCATAACCTTCGTTGACCATGGCCGGGATCAGCACCGAACCTACACCGGCGGTGTCGGCGGAAGAAGCACCGGAAATCCCGGCGAAGATCATACTGACCACCACATTGACATGGGATAAGCCACCTTTTAAGTGGCCGACTAGACTGTCGGAAAAGTCGATGAGCCTTTTGGATATACCGGCTTCATTCATCAATTGGCCGACAAACAAAAAGAAGGGTACAGCCAGCAGGGGGAAATTATTGAGACCGGTCCATATACGCTGGGTAACTACCGTTAAGGGAACATTCCCCTCAAAGATGATGGTTAAGGTGGCCGAGAGAAACAGGGCAAAGGCGACTGGAACACGGATCAAACACATGAAGACGAAACTACCGAAAAGGATATATAACATTCGGTTCACCCCGTTTGAGAGTTTCTTGAGGCGTTATCGGTTACTTTATCCGCTTCATCAACCAAGAGCCGTAGGAGATTGTAAACAGTGTATATGACCATTGTTACACCGGCCACTGGAGTAGCCATAAATACATAAAACATAGGCAACCGGGAAGTGGGGCCGATGCGGAAGCGCCCGGAAAGAGCGTATTGATAACCGTAGACGGCCATAATCAAGGCAAAAGAGAGGATCAATAAATGGGGAAGTACCATCATTAGTCTCTTTCCCAATGGATTCTTGATCTTATCGACAGAGAATACTTCGATAACAAAATGCCTTTGATTCTTCACACTGATACTGGCTCCGGTAAGGGCAGTCCAAAAAAACAAAAAGCGGGCCA
>JBMNRY010000127.1:0-3664 GCA_050944915.1 Limnochordia bacterium | reverse complement strand
CTTCTTGCGGGAGCGCATCTGGTTTCGCTACTTCAATCTGATGACGGAGATACCCTTACAATCCCCGGTGGATGTGATCATGTGTCGCAATGTCTTTATTTATTTTACTAAAGAAAAACAAAGGGAACTGTTGTCAAAATTCAGCCGCGTCCTCAAGCCCGGTGGGCTCCTTTGTTTAGGTCATGCCGAGTCCATCGATGGGGACTGGCAGCAGGAGCAGGGCTGGCAGCCTTTGGGACAGGCCATGTACAAAAAGACTGGAGACTAGGGGAGGCAGCGGAGTGTCCCAACCGACGCGATGTAGATTTAACGAAAAATTACAACGGGAAGTCTGCGAGCTCTTCCTGGGGGAGTACCATGTGGCCGTAGGCACCCAACGGGTGCTATCGACACTGCTCGGTTCTTGTGTTGCCGTTTGTCTCTACGATTCTCGAAGCCAGGTCTACGGCATGAATCACTTTATGATCCCCGGTGATTTGCGCCAGGAGAATTTCTTTCTGGAGCCCGATGCCCGCTACGGCATTTTCGCCATGGAACTATTGATCAACGGCATGATGAAAGCGGGGGCCGCTAAGGAGCGCTTAAGGGCCAAAATCTTTGGTGGTGGGCGGTTATTGGCCCTTAACGGCAAAGATATTGCCGGGTCCAATATCCGCTTTGCCCAGGCCTTTTTGGAAATGGAGGGGATCCCCATCGAAGCCGCCGATACGGGGGAGCGAGTGGCGAGAAGGTTGTTTTTCATGCCCCAAACCCATGTGGTATATGTCCGCAAGCTACCCGTCACCACTGGGGCGCCCTTGATCCAACAGGAAGAAGCCTATGCCCGACGGCTCCAGGATCAAGGCGGTACCCTCGGCGAGTTGACCCTGTTTGGAGGGGACTAAGGTGGAGAAGATCAAGGTCTTAATCATCGATGATTCAGCTTTAGTACGTCAGCTTTTAGAAGGGATGATCAACAGCCACCCCCAGATGGAGGTGGTGGGTACGGCGGCTGATCCCTACTTCGCGGTAGAGAAGATCAAGGAAAATAAGCCCCATGTGATCACCCTCGATGTGGAAATGCCCCGGATGAACGGTTTGGAATTCCTTCAACGGTTGATGGCCAGCCACCCCATTCCGGTGGTGATGATCAGTTCTTGGACCGAGTCCAACAGTGAAATAGCTCTCAAGGCCTTGGAGTACGGTGCCGTCGATGTGGTAGCCAAACCGAAGGTGGGCATCGCCAGCGGTTTGCGGGAATTAAAGATTCAGATTCTAGATAAGATCGAGGCGGCAGCCCGGGTCGATGTGCGGCGTTTGCGCCCCCTTCTACCCACCCGGCCAGCCCAAGGGGAGAAATCGGTGGTCATGGAGACGACGGCTAAAGTCATCGTCATCGGCGCCTCTACCGGGGGGACCAGGGCGGTGACCCAGATGGTGAGCAAACTAGGTCCAGCCACACCGGGGATGGTGGTGGTCCAGCATATGCCCCAAGGCTTCACCAAGTCCTTTGCCCAATCTTTAGACCGGGTCTCCACCATGAAGGTGAAGGAAGCCCAAGATGGAGATCGGATCTTAAAGGGCCACGTCCTGGTGGCACCGGGGGATTACCATACGGAAATCGCGCGCAGCGGATCCTTTTATCATGTTCGGATCCACCGGGGACCACTGGTTAACCGCCACCGACCTTCGGTGGGCTTAGCCTTCTTAAGTGCCGCCCGTGATGTGGGTAGGAATGCTGTGGGGATTATCCTCACCGGGATGGGCGATGACGGAGCCAGGGAACTGGGGGAAATCCGTCGGCAAGGTGGAATGACCATTGCCCAAGATGAAGCAAGTTCCGTCGTTTTCGGCATGCCCCGCCGGGCTATCGAATTGGGTTCCGCCCAAAGGGTCATGTCCCTCGACGAGATTACCGAGTATTTACGGGGTCTAGCTTAGGGGGTGACAAAGGTGTTCCATAATTTGCAACAGAGCATTAGAAGTAAAATGGAGCGGCTTTGGGAGTTGGAGTTTTCCACCGTCGAGATGGAAAATGTGCAGCAAATGGATGTGGAAGCCATCTTGGGTTTCCTGGGTCGGCAAGAAAGCAACGACCAGTATAATTGCGGTATTTGCGGTTTTAAGAACTGTATCGAACATGCCTGGGCCATTAAAGAGGGCCGCTCGGAGTTGGATAAATGTCTGCCCTATCTCTTAGATTATTCCGCCAGCTATTTGATCGCCCAGGAGCGGGAGTACGCCAAGAAGTTAGAAAGGCTCGGGGCTGAGTTGGATGCGGCCTTCGCCTTAACTTTGCCCGACCGGCAAGTAGAAGACCGACTGCGGTCCATCGTGGAGTACGAGGATGAGTACATAGCTGAGGATCGGATCCGCATCGTCCAGGTCATTGAACAGGGGGGCTATCTCCATGTGGTCAATGCCCTGAAAGTTTTAGCTACCTTGCGGGCCCAAGGGGTGATGGATGTCATCGGCATCGACCAGGAAACCCTAGTCAAGGCCATCATTTTCCACGATATCGGGAAAGTCCAGCCCCGCTTTCGGGTCAACGATGTGGTTAATCCCCACCAGGTTTTCGAATCAAGCCAGTCCCATGCCCTGCGCAGCAGCTGGATCGCAGAAAACTATTATCACCAACCTCCGGAGGTCGTTGCTCTGATCAAATATCATCATCACGGGGAGGGGGAACTGGAGGACTTCCCACCCTCTTTGCTGCCTATGTTCCGGCTGTTGAAACTTATCGATGGGCTCTCCGCAGGGGTCACCCGTCGGCGGAACACCTGGGAGGGAAAGGTGGAAAACACCAAAGTAATTCTCAATGAACGGAACCATCGTGTCGTTAAAGAGTACGTAGTGGATTTATATACGGGGGAACACCGGATCTTGGAGATTAACCCCAGGGAGGAGAGGCAGCGATGAGATTTCCCCTTCGCTATAAACTATTGCTCGGGTACTTGCTGGTCATCGCTTTGATGTTATTCATGGGTCAAATGTCCTACAAGCTTCTCAATGAAGTTAACGATGCCTATACCGGGTCCTTGGTCGAAGAGGAACGGAGTCATTTCTTCACTGCCCGGGAAGTGGACCACCTCCGTTGGGCCAATGACTTAGCCCATTTCCTCTTAGGCTTGGAAGATGAATTCCACGGCCAGTTGGACCATACCCAGTGTAACCTAGGCCGCTGGTATTACAATTACATAGACACTCCCGATTACCAGAGTCTGCCGGGGGCCATGCAACGCTTATTCGAGGATATGGAGGCTCCCCATATCGCCCTCCATGCCAGCGCCGCCCAGGTGGTAGCCCTGGTGGAAGAAGGGGAGTATGGAGCCGCCTTAACCCATTTCGAAGAGGAAACCCACCGCCATCTCGATCGGATCCAGACCATCTTCGGTGACATCCGGGGCATGTCCGATGCAAGGGCAGCGGCCTACGTCGGGGACGCGGGGGTCATCGTCGACTCTAGTCTTCAGCGTTTAATGACCATCAGTATCATCGGTGTCTTGTTGGCTCTCATCGTGGGGACCTTCCTGGCCAGCCGCATCACCCGCCCCATTCAGCGGGTGGTTCAGGTCTTGAAAGAGATTTCCAATCAGGGAGGGGACTTGACCAGCAAGCTACCGGTAGAAAGCCGGGATGAGGTGGGGGATCTATCCCAGACCTTCAATAATTTCATCGATAATCT
>JBMNRY010000126.1:0-3675 GCA_050944915.1 Limnochordia bacterium | reverse complement strand
CGGCGAAAGGAAGGCAGCCTCGGTTCGCCGACCCCTTTGGTAACAGTCAATAAGCAGGGACAACGGGTTTCCAGCCGACCGATCCAATCACCCATATCCGATTCCAAACCAATTCTCCCCTCCCCCAAGGGGTCAATCATCCCGACGTAAGCCACATGGGGGATATGGAGAAATTCGGCAATGCCTGGACCTACTTGGCCTGTATCGCCGTCGGTAGTCTGCATGCCGCATAAAATCAGATCGAAGGGGCCCATCTTTTGGATCCCTTGACTTAGGGTAAAGGCGGTCGCTAGGGTATCGGCCCCGGCGAATTTAGGATCGGTTAGCAGAACTCCAGCATCGGCCCCCATCATGAAACTCTCCCGAATGACGGCTTCCGCCTGGGGTGGGCCCATGGTGATTGTCCGCACCCGGCCCCCTACCCTTTCTTTTAACCGCAGGGCTGCTTCTAGGGCGTAAAGATCATAGGGGTTCATTTTGGCCTCAACTCCCGCCCGCTGCAGGACGCCCGTTTCGGGGTCGATAGCTACTTCTTGTACATCGGGCACCTGTTTAATACAAACGATGATTTCCATGGCCTTCCTCCAACTAGAATAGTTGTACCAATTGACCTGGTGTTAAGAAATAGAGATATGCTTCCTTTACCCGTTGGGGGTAAGCTGCTTCCACCGCCCTTTTGTAATACTCCATCTGGGTGACATAATTCTTTGCCCGCCGGGCGATCTGGGGACCATACACCCGGTCGGTCTTAAAATCGAGCAAAACCAACCCATCTTCTTCCTCCAGGAGGCAATCGATAACCCCCTGGATGAGCACCCACCGACCCCGGGCCCCTTCTCCGTAAATCTCCTCGCCGGGGACCCGCAGGCTAAAGGGCAACTCCCGCCATAGCTTACCTCGGCACAACCGCTGGCCCAGGGGTGTATCAATGAAATTCACGATAGCGTCGATGGCCACCCCTTCCCCTTGGCGGGGGGTGATCAGTTCCCGCTCCACCATGGATTGGATCTGGCCTTGAATATCGGCCACATCCAAGGGTCCGGTAAGATCCAGATGCTGGAGAACCAAATGGACGGCGATGCCCCGCTCGGTAGGGGTGAGGACCCCTTCCTCCTGGATGAAGCGGGGGCGGCGCAAGAAGCCCCCCCGGGAAGCTCCCTCTCCGTCGAAAGGCCCTTGCAGTTCGCTGACCGTCAATTTAGCTTGGCCTTCGCCAAAGGCAGCCCCTTTCTCTCCTTCCAGTTCGATCAAAGGTGATGGTTCCAAGTCTCGCAGCTCCGGTGGCAACATCTCTTGGGGCCTAAAACCAAGATCGGGGGCCGGTGTTTCCGGCAAGGTAATCTGCCACGAGGAAGGATCGGCCCCGATTTCGGCATCGCCCAAGGGGACATCCATCCTTAAAGGCTCGCCGTCCCGGTGGCGGGATAGGGCAGGAACCAGCCAATCGAGAAAAGACTTGGCATCGGCCAGGACCGTCTCCGGCAAGGGCCATCCTTCCCTAAGGGCCCCCCGGGCCCATTGGGCACAAGCCTTATCCCGTTCTTTGGTAGAGCCGATGAGGATCAGCCGCTCTTGGGCCCTGGTCAGGGCTACGTACAAGATCCGCATCTCCTCAGCTAGACTTTCCAAAAGCAAGGTTTCCCGCACCGCCCGATGGGCCAAAGAAGGATATTTAATCCCCCTTTCCACATCGACCACCTTGGGGCCCAGTCCCAAATCCCGCTGGACCAAAAGGTCCCCCTTGGTATCATCCAAGTTAAACTGACGGCCTAAACCGGCCAGGAAAACTACGGGAAATTCCAAACCTTTGCTGTTGTGAATACTCATGACCCGGACCATATCTTCGGCCCCTGCCTCCCCCGGGGCCGTTCCCAAGTCCAATTCCGTTTCTTCCAAGTTCCGTAAATACCGCAGAAAGGAAAACAGACCTGGGGCAGCTACCCGATCGAAATCTAAGGCCCTCTGGTATAGGACCTTCAGATTGCCCTGACGTTGGCCCCCTCCCGGTAGACCGGCTACATAGTCTAGATAGCCTGTCTGGCGATAGATATCCCAAATTAGGGCTCCCAAGGGGCACCGCCGGGCGGCAGTCCGCCACTCTTCCAATCTTTGCAAAAAGAGGCGCAACCGGTCGGCGAGTTCATCACCCCCCTGGCTAGCCGCCAGGACGGCTTCCCAAAAGTTGCCCTCCCCTCGGAGTCTGATGCGGGCTAGATCCGCGGCCGTCAATCCCACCAAGGGAGAACGCAAAACAGCGGCCAAGGGGATATCCTGCTGGGGATTATCGATGATTTGTAACAAGGAGCGCATCGTTTGGATTTCAGCGGTTTCCAAGAAACCAGAACTGCTTTCCACATAAACGGGCAAGCCCGCCCGCTGAAAGACTGCCTCCATGAGATGGGAACAACCCTTCAAAGACCGCAAAAGGATGACTATATCGCCGTAGGCTAAGGGTCTAGGCCCCCCTTTGGTCGCCACTTGCATACCGGAATGAAGGAGTTCTTCGATGCGCTGGACGATGAACAGGGCCTCCCTTTCCATGACTTCCAGCTCTTCTCCTTCGTGTTCTAACAGATGAAACTCCAGTCGCCCACTTTCTGGAGACAAATTCAATCCGCTAACTAATTCCACCTCGGGAGGATACTCCAACTCCGCGACACCGCCGGTGAACAGTTGGCGGAAGATAAAATTGATTCCCTGAAGAAGGCTGGGGTGGCTGCGGAAGTTGGTTTGCAGGTCGATACGATAGTTATCTTCCTCGGCTAGTTGGCTAAATTGGTGATATTTATTCAAAAACAGCCGGTGATCGGCCAGGCGAAACCGATAGATGCTCTGCTTCACATCGCCAACCATGAAGAGGTTGTCCCCCCGGGAGATGAGCTGGAGGATCGTCTCTTGCACGCCGTTGATATCCTGATATTCATCGACGAAGATTTCCTCGAAGCTTCCCTGGAGTTCCCGGGCGATAGGCGATGGCTCTAGTTCCCCAGGGGTGGTTAATAAACGGAGGGCAAAATGTTCTAAATCGGAAAAATCCAAGGCACCCCGGGCCTCTTTAGCCTGGCGGTAAGCCAAGCGGAACTTGCCGACCAATTCCGTCAACAGGGCCATCTCGGGAGCGAGCTTTTGCAAATCCGCCATGAGGCTTGGGGCTTCCTGATTGAAGATTTTCCGCAAACCGTTAATCTCTTCTTTCCCCTTGTTTCTCAAAGCGACGATTTCCCTTTTTTCGGGGCTATCCTTCATCGCGGGAGCCCGTTGAAAGCTTAAAGTGGCCAAAGCCTCACGAAAAGGCTCATAGCCCTGGGAGAGGGCTTGGTCTAAACCGGCCACTAAATCTAAGTCAGCGTTCAAAACCTTTTCATACCGGGCTACCTCTTGGTTGAACCAGCTAAGATCCAAGGCTTGGCGGAAATAGCTTTCGCCGGCAGCCAAGGTCCGGGCGGCCTGCCGGACCACCGGTTCGTACCAGGGCAGATCTTCGATGGTCCTTCCAGCGACGTTAAAACGGGCTGCTGCCTCTGCCAGCCAGGCCTCCGGTTGGGGCAAACTGGTAGCGTATTCATAAAGCTGCCGGATTAATTTCCTTAAGTTTTCATCGGTTCGTCCCCCATAGGCATCAACGAGATTTTGAAAAGCCGTCGATCCTTGGTCGTATTCCGTCTCCAAGAGTTC
>JBMNRY010000125.1:0-3887 GCA_050944915.1 Limnochordia bacterium | reverse complement strand
AGGGCCTGCCCCGGGCCGATTCCCACTAGCACAGGGCCGCTGAGGGAGGCTAAACCAGCGGCTACCAAGGTCGCTGCCCCCGCCCCTTCCCAGGTTTTTTTCGGGCTGATCTGGGGACATAGGGGACGTTTCCCCCGATAGGTGCCGTAAAAATAGGCCGTTGTATCGGTGCACCAAATGGTGATTAGTAAAAGGAAGACTGCCCCCGCTCCCATTTCGCCCCGTAAGGCGGCGATGTATCCGAGACATCCCCCTGTATACAGGACGGAAAAAATGGCCGGTGGACCGTTTTTTAAACTGCTGCCCCGGAAGGTTTCCCGGGTCAAGGTATACAGGGTAAGCAATATAATTACATGCTGACCCCACCCGATATATGAACCGAGGAGCAAAATTAGGCCGCCTAAAAGGACCACTTCTGCTAGAGGTTCATAGCCGGCCTTGCGCCAGAGGGTGTTTAGTTCACCGCTGGCCACCAAAGTAATCAAGGCCAATAGGGCTAACAACCAGGGACCACCCCAGTTGATGGCGGTCAAGATGATAGGAATACCGATGAGTGCGGTGATTATCCTTTGGAACATACCTATTCCCCACTAGTCGATTTTATTTTCCCAAAACGTCGTTCTCGGGATTGATAATCCCCCAGGGCTTTTGTTAGTTCTTGGACGGTGAAAGCCGGCCAATGGGTAGGGGTGACCCATAATTCGCTATAAGCCGCTTGCCAGAGAAGAAAGTTGCTCAGCCGCAGATCGCCACCGGTGCGGATGATCAAATCGGGGTCAGGCAAGCCTTTGGTTTGTAAGAAACTAGCGACCAGCTCCTCATCGATCTGATCTGGCATCAGATCACCCTTTTCCACAAGGTGGCTAATTTTTCTGACTGCTTCTACGATTTCCGCCCTGCCTCCGTAGTTAATGGCCAGATTGAGGATGAGCCGTTGATTAGCCTTTGTTTTCTCTATGGCTAGCCTCAAGGAGTTAGCAACCGCGGGGGGTAAGGCGGCCCAATTGCCGATGACCCTGATTTGCACACCTTTGGCCCGCAAATCATCTAGTTGTTCGTCGATGGAGGTAGCCAGTAGCTCCATCAGGAAATCTACTTCAGTGCGGGGCCGACGCCAGTTTTCCGTCGAGAAAGTGTAGGCGGTGATGATGGGAATCCCAATTTGGCCGCAGTACTCGACGATCTTTTTTAGCGTCTCCACACCGACTGAATGCCCGGCGGTACGGGGTAATCCTTTGCTTTGGGCCCAACGTCCGTTACCATCCATGATCAATGCTAGATGGGTCGGCAACTTTTCCTTGTCCAGGGTTAGGGGCTTGCCACGGCCTTGGAACCAACTGACCAAGCGATTAAACATGGGCTTCCTTCCTTATCGGAGATAATAAAAGGCAGACCCCCTACCGGATGAGGGGGTCAGACAAGCCTTGGGGGCAATAGGCACCGATGAGGACCAATCCCCTATTACCCCGCCTTTGGGCTACCACCCTGATTTGTCCCTTATCATCGGCTACCTTCGGTGGACGGGTTAGTATTACTTCGTAGGCCATCTCAAAGCTGGCCAGCCGATTCTCTGCTTCCTGTAAAGGTAGTCCTAAAAGGTCGGGTATCATTAGATTTCCATGAGTTCCTTTTCCTTAAGCTCAATCAAGTTATCGATTTCGGCGATGAATTGGTCCGTTAACTTTTGTACTTCGTCTTGAGCGCGGCGGGAATCATCTTCCGGTAGCTCGCCGTTTTTTTCTAGAGTTTTCAGCCGATCGTTGCAGTCCCGGCGGATATTGCGGATGGCGACCCGCTTTTCTTCTCCGGACTTGCGGACGATCTTCACCATTTCCTTGCGGCGTTCTTCCGTTAACTGGGGAATGGGCAAGCGGATTAGATCACCATCTACATTAGGACTCATACCTAAATCCGCTTTGATGAGGGCTTTTTCCACTTCTTTTAAAGCGCTCTTATCCCACGGTTGCACAACTAACAGCCGGGGATCGGGAGCTGAGATGTTGGCCAGTTGGTTCAGTGGTGTCGGTGTTCCGTAGTACTCGACCATGACCCGATCCAACAAAGCTGGATTGGCCCGCCCCGTTCTGATGGTGGTTAGATCCTTTTTCATAACTTCGATGACGGCTTTCATTCGACGTTGGGCATCCTGGAGGACTTCATTAGTCATCTTCCTTCACCCCTCCTACGATGGTTCCGATCTCTTCGCCCATAACCGCTTTGACGATGTTATTGGCTAAGTTGAAATCAAAGACGACGATGGGAATGCCGTTATCCATACATAGGGATGTGGCAGTGGAGTCCATAACTCCTAGACCCTTATTGAGGACCTCGATGTAGTCCAGCCGCTGATATTTAACAGCCTGGGGATTGAGGCGGGGGTCCGAATCATAAACTCCGTCGACACCCCTTTTAGCCATGAGGATGACTTCCGCTTCAATTTCCGCGGCCCGCAGGGCGGCGGTAGTATCGGTGGAAAAATAGGGATTGCCCGTTCCGGAAGCGAAAATTACGACCCGCCCCTTTTCTAAGTGGCGCACGGCCCGCCGGCGGATATAGGGTTCGGCGATCTGTCGCATTTCGATGGCGCTTTGGACCCGGGTTTCGACCCCTAAATCTTCAAGGGCATCTTGGAGGGCCAAAGCATTGATACTGGTGGCCAGCATGCCCATGTAATCGGCGGTCGTTCGGTCCATGCCCCGGGCTGATCCGACGGCACCTCGCCAAATATTGCCGCCACCGACGACGACGGCCACTTGTACCCCCCGACGAACGACATCCTGGATCTCTTTGGCGATCATCTTGACCACGTTGAGGTCGAGGCCAAAGTTCTGTTCCCCCGCTAGGGCCTCTCCACTTAACTTTAAGATGACACGCTGATACTTGGGTTGAGGCATTTTCATCCCCATTTCACGAAAAAATTCTGTTTGTAGCGGTGGGATTCCTCCCTACCGCTACTTAATCTGGGACATTACTTCATCGAGGAAACATTCTTCTTTCTTCTCAATTCCTTCGCCCATTTCATAGCGTACAAAGCGACGAATGGAGATGTTTTCTCCCAACTGGGAGATGGTTTCCTTCAACAGTTCTTCGATGGTCTTGTCGGGGTCCTTAACGAAGGGTTGTTCTAAAAGACAGATCTCTTGGTAGAACTTTTCCAGACGACCGGTGACGATCTTATCGACGATCTTTTCCGGTTTCCCTTCTTTAAGGGCTTGGGCCTTGTAGATCTGTTTTTCCTGTTCCAAAACATCGGCCGGGACCTCGTCCCTGGAGACGAATTCGGGCTTGCTGGCTGCTACATGCATGGCCATATCCCGGACGAAGTTCTTAAATTGATCGGTTTTGGCGACGAAGTCAGTTTCACAGTTTACTTCGATCAAAACACCGATGCGACCGCCCATATGTATATAGCTGTCGACGATCCCTTCCGAGGCAATACGACCGGCTTTCTTAGCAGCAGCCGCCAACCCTTGCTCCCGCAGATAGGCGACAGCCTTTTCCATATCACCATTGGTTGCTTCAAGGGCCCGCTTACAATCCATCATGCCTGAGCCCGTTCGTTCCCGTAATTCCTTCACCATGGAAGCCGAGATTCCCATATGATCTCCTGCCTTTCCTCGCTTAGTAATGAGAGTCGTTGAAAAAGGCCCAGGCTGAGGTAACCTCCGCCGGGGCCCTGATTTACCCCTTATTCTGTGACCGATTCTTCGACTTCTTCAGCCTCTTCAACGGCTTCTTCTGCGGCCTCGGCTGGGGTTTCCTCTTCCATCTGGAAACCTTCTTTACCTTCCAAGACAGCGTCGGCCATTTTGCTGGTCAACAGACGTACCGCTCGAATAGCGTCGTCATTACCGGGGATGATGTAATCAACCTCATCGGGATCACAG
>JBMNRY010000124.1:0-3998 GCA_050944915.1 Limnochordia bacterium | reverse complement strand
ACGGTGATCTAGTTTTAGGACCACCGCCTGGTTTTGCGGTCACCGCCTCGACGGAGAATTCCCCGGTGGCGGCCATGGCCGATGAAGAGCGGCAGATCTATGCCGTCCAATTCCATCCGGAAGTACATCATACCCAATACGGCTCAGAGCTTCTGCGAAATTTCGTCATCGATATCTGCCGTTGTGTCCCCGATTGGACCATGGAGATCTTCGTCGACGAGATGGTGAAGGAAATCAGGGAGCAGGTCGGTCCCGGCCGCTTGATCTGCGGCTTCAGCGGAGGGATCGATTCGGTAGCTGCCGCCGTATTAGTACATAAAGCCGTCGGAGACCGGTTAGTCTGTATCTTCGTCGATACAGGTCTCATGCGCAAAGGGGAAGGCCAGAAGGTTGTGGAGACCTTCCGGCGGGAATTCGATATCCCCTTCATCCATGTCGACGCCAGTGCGCGGTTCTTAGAGAAACTAGCGGGCGTCACCGATCCGGAAGAGAAACGGAAAATCATCGGTGAGGAGTTCATCAGGGTCTTCGAGGAAGAAGCCCGCCAATTGGGAGAAGTAGCCTACCTGGTCCAAGGGACCCTCTACTCCGATGTTATCGAAAGCGGTGCCGGCAGCGCGGCGTTGATCAAAAGCCACCATAACGTAGGTGGTCTGCCGGAGAAAATGGAATTAGATCTGGTGGAACCCCTGAAGGATCTCTTCAAAGACGAAGTGCGGAAATTGGCCGCCAGCTTAGGTGTTCCCCAGGAGTTGGTTTGGCGCCAGCCCTTCCCTGGGCCTGGTTTAGCCGTCCGGATCATCGGTGAGATCACCCCGGAAAAACTGGCCATCCTCAGGGAAGCTGATGCCATCGTCGTGGAAGAAATCCAAGGGGCCGGCTTGAACCGGGAGCTCTGGCAGTACTTCGCCGTTCTTTCCGACACCCGCACCGTCGGCGTCCAAGGGGATGAACGGAGTTACGGCTATCTGGTAGGGATCAGGGCTGTGACCAGCGAAGATGCCATGACCGCCGATTGGGCTCGCCTTCCTTATGAAGTCTTGGCCCGGATGGGTCAGCGGATTATGAACGAAGTAGCAGGGGTCAATCGGGTGGTTTATGATATCAGTCCGAAACCACCGGCAACTATTGAATGGGAATGATGGTCGTGGACTATCGGAAAAACCAAACTCCCCGGGGTACCCGGGATTATCTACCCCAGGAAGCCCAGGCCCGGCGTTGGCTGGAAGGCCGGCTCCTATCCCTGCTGGCTAGCTGGGGCTACCGGGAGATCATCACCCCCACCTATGAATTTCATGCTGCCTTAGCCGTCCCCCAGGATGAAGCCCTGGAAGAGCAGATGATCAAATTCTTCGATGGGGAAGGCCATCTATTGGCCCTCCGTCCCGATATGACGACCCCCATGGCCCGGGTAGTAGCCACCCGCCTGCGGGGCCGGGAACCTTTGCGGTTGGCTTATAACGCTCAGGTTTTCCGTTATGGGGGGACCCAGCGGGGACGACAGCGGGAATTCGGCCAGATCGGCGCGGAATTAATCGGCTCCCAAGGGCCCGATGCCGATGGGGAAATCGCGGCTCTAGCCTATTTTACCCTTCAGGAAGCAGGCCTGGCTGGGATTCGCCTCGATTTAGGCCATGTGGAATATTTCCACGGTCTTATGGAAGAAACGGATCTGACCAAGGATCTCCAGCGGCAGATCCGAGGGGCTTTGCTCCAGCGCAATTACGTGGAACTAAGGTCCCTAGTCGATCCTCTACCGATCCATCCCCGCTTACGGGAGCATTTGCTCATGTTACCCCGCCTGCGGGGCGGTTCCAAATTCCTCCAAGGGGTCGAGACCTTTGCTAACCCCCGCTGCCGGCGGGCGGTGGAGGAGCTGGAGGAAATCTACGCCATCCTCGTCGATTACGGCATCGAAGGGGGGGTGGCCGTAGATTTGGGCCTAGTGAAGGATCTGGATTATTACACCGGGATGGTTTTAGAAGCTTACACGGAAGATGTGGGGGCTGCCCTGTGCACCGGGGGCCGCTACGATGAGCTCATCGGCCGTTTCGGTTATCGGACTTGTGCTACAGGCTTTGCCCTAGGCACCGATCGGCTGTTGAGCGTTCTCGAACATCAAGGCCGGCTGCCCCAGGGAGGAGAGGAACCGATCACCATCACCTACGGACCGAAGGAGCGTCCTACGGCTTTGGAAGTGGCCCAGATCTTGCGCCGTCGTGGTCACTCGGTGGTGGTAGAACGGGGTGAGGGACCCGCCTTAGCCGTCGATGGGGTCCCGGTGGAAGGGAGGGAAGGGGCCTTAGCCCTCTTTGATGTCTGAACTGATTATCGCCGTTCCTAAAGGTCGTCTGCTAAAACCCCTCATCCCCCTCCTGGATGCCATCGGCCTCGACGGCCGGATTCTAATCACCGACTCCCGGCGTTTGGTCTTAACCGATGCCGCAAACCAGGTGCGTTATATCCTCGCTAAACCCAGTGATGTGCCGACTTATGTGGAATATGGGGCTGCCGATTTAGGGGTGGTGGGCAAAGATGTGCTCATGGAAAGCGGTGCCCAGGTGGCGGAGCTTTTAGATTTAGGTTTCGCCTCCTGTCAATTGGTAGTCGCCGTTCCCCGCTCCTTAGGTATCGACGGGGTGGAAAAGCTCCATTTCAACAGTCGAGTGGCGACTAAATATCCCCGCATCGCGACTAGATATTTCAACAACCTAGGCCTGCAGGTGGAGATCGTTAAACTCCACGGTTCCATCGAATTGGGGCCCATGGTCGGTTTAGCGGAAGCCATCCTCGATATCACCGAGACGGGCTCCACCCTCAAGGCTAATGATTTAGTACCTATCGCTAGCGTTGCACCGATAAGTGCCCGCCTCATCGCCAATCCGGTGAAATATAAGGTGCATTTTCAGCGTATTGAAGCTCTCTTAGATAACTTAGGAGCCGTCGTAAGGGGGACCCATGATGCGTCGAGTTAACAGCTGGGAGCTATCCCCAGCGGAATTGAACCAATTACTACAGCGGCCGGCGCCCGAAGAGGTGACCATCGATGCCCGCTCCCAAGAGCGGAGCCGAGCCATCTTCGGCGAGCCTTTGACTCCCGCCCAGGCGGTAGAAAGAATCCTCGGTGATGTACGGACCATGGGCGATAGGGCCGTGGCCCATTACGCCCGGGTTATCGACGGGCTGGAGATGGAACCGGAGGATTTTTTTGTTTCCCCCCAAGAATGGGAAGAAGCCCAACTGGAACCGAAGCTCCAGGAGGCTTTAGAGCTAGCCTACGCCCGGATTAAAGATTTCCACAGCCGGCAGCTGCCTAATTCTTGGTTCGTCGGTGGGGAAGGGGGAACCATCCTGGGACAGCGTTATGTTCCCTTGGACCGGGTGGGTATTTACGTCCCCGGGGGCAGTGCCCCGTTGTTTTCCACCGTCTTGATGACCGCGGTGCCGGCCCAGGTCGCAGGGGTTAAAGAGGTGATCATGGCCACACCGGTGGGTAAGGACCGTAAGATCCACCCGGCCCTGCTGGTCGCCGCCCGCTTGGCGGGGGTCCAGCGGATCCTCAAAATAGGCGGCGCCCAAGCCGTTGCTGCTTTAGCCTACGGAACAGAAACTATCCCCCCCGTCGATAAAATCGTCGGCCCCGGCAATATCTTCGTCACCTTGGCCAAAAAGGCTGTCTTCGGCCGGGTGGGGATCGATATGCTGGCGGGACCTAGCGAAATTCTGGTCCTAGCCGACTCATCGGCCAATCCCCGCCATGTGGCTGCGGATCTCTTATCCCAAGCGGAACACGATCCCCAAGCAGCCGCGATCCTCATCACCCCCAGCCCCGGGCTAGCCCAGGAGGTGGAGGAAGAACTGGCGGTCCAATTGGCCCAGCTGCACAGGCGGGAGACGGCCCAGGCGTCCTTGGAGCGCTGGGGCTTGATCATCATTTGTCGGGATTTAGAAGAAGGGATCGAACTAGCCAACGAAATCGCTCCGGAACACTTAGAGTT
>JBMNRY010000123.1:0-4127 GCA_050944915.1 Limnochordia bacterium | reverse complement strand
CGCGGCTTTAATCCACCCCGATAAAAAGCTGGCTTCCATTGATACCGATTTCCTCCTCAATCGTTTCCGGGAGAAATCCTTCGCCCGAGGGGCCAACAGGGAACAAATCCTCTCCTGTGAGGACTTTGGTTTAGCCTTAGAGGAGTTCATGATCCTTGGATTAGAAGCCATGCAGGGGATCTCCAAAGAACTAGGCCTTTAGAACGGCCTAGATATAACTTTTTTTGCCTATTAAAAACTACCATCTCTGAATAAGAGGAGATCTCTCCCCCCTGTAAAATATTGAAATATACATAGTACTTATTAATGATCGAAGGTTTTGTTCTGGCAAGACAATAGCAGCCCTTTAATGGTGCTTTAGGAGTGAATGATAGGACCGAGCCCTGAGATCCTCAGTCACCCCTTGCCATGCTCATATTTCGATTTTTCAGATTATGTTGTGAGTCCAATTTTGAGACCATTAGGAACCCTGGGTTGTTAACAAGCGTCTTTGACGGACAAGAAGGAAACGCCGTTTTTATGCCGAAATGTTGTATTTATAGTTTCAATACTGGTTCGCCAACAACCTAGGGACAACATTATTGTCATCTACATCAACAAGATCATCGAAGCGACTATATAGCCTTTTACGCCCAAGGAGGGCGGAAGGGGGGATGGAGTCGGAGAGAAAGGTGCCGTAAACGGGGGTTAGGGAAATCAAAATCTAAGAATAATGGGAGGAAGCGAAAAGAATGAGGAAATTGTCTTTTTTCTTGGTAGTCGCTTTACTAATTATGACCTTGAGTGTTGGCGTTCTCGCCGAGTGGAAACCAAATCGGGCAATCACCATGATCGTTGGTTGGACTGCCGGCGGTACTTCCGATACTGTCGCTCGGGCCCTAGCTTTTGAAATGTCTGAGTATCTTGGTGTACCCATCCAAGTCACAAACGTAGACGGTGCCAACGGTGGAATCGCCGGTCAACGGGTCGCTCTTTCCCGCGCTGATGGCTATACTCTCTTCGGCGGTACCCAGTTGCACGGCACCTGGCCGATCATGGGCCAAGCCGATGTTGGCTGGGAATCCTTCTATCCCTTTACAGCAGGGATGGGTGGTACCACCATCTATGTAAGGGGCGATTCTCCTTACAACGATCTGAACGATCTGGTTGAGGCCATTAAGAAATCGGATAAAGTAGTCAATTTCGGTAGCACCAGTGCTGGTGGTAACGGTTCCATCTTCGGTAACGCTTTTGCCGAGGCTGCCGGAATCGCCGATAAAGTTCGGGAAATCCCCTACCAGGGTGGCCGTGACGCAGGTCGCTATCTCCTCTCTGGAGAAGTAGAATTTGTCTCCGTCTCCCTTGGTGATATCGCTGACTGGGCCGAAGCTGGTCAAGTAAGACCTATTGCCAACCTTTACCACAGCGATTTCGTATGGCGCGGGGTAACCTTCCCCTCCATCACCCACTACTATCCTGAACTGGAAATCTATTCGGCCATCAACCCCTACTGGGGCTTCTCCGTCCATCGGGATACTCCCGAAGAAATCGTCGTTAAACTGGCAGAAGCCTTTGTTCACGCTGTCAAGACCGAACGGTTCCAAGAAGCCCTCGACAGCCGGGGTATTATCCTTGCTCCTATGATGGGCGTCGTAGCCGACCAAGTGGTATCCAAGGTATCCTCTGCCCGTGGTTGGCCCCAATATGAACTGGGTATTATCGATAACAGCCCGGCCAACTTCGACGTTCCTAAGATCCAAGACTGGAGCTGGCCTCCAAATGCCGCCGCTGCTAATGCTCGGCCATGGCCCGCCAAGATCGAGGAGCTCTACAAAGCCGAATTAGCCCAGTACAACGAATAATAAACATCGGCGGGGCGGCAAGCCGCCCCGTTTAACTTAATCAAGTTTTGACCCTGACTATGACTTAAAGGAGGATTGCAAATGCCTAAGAAACCCAACTCCCAAAGGGAGCAGGATCCCCAAGCCTACTATTGGCCCGTAGGCGACATGGTTGGCGGCTCCCTGTTTATCATAGTGTGCCTCCTTTTCATTTACGGTGCAATGTATATGCCGTGGCGTAGTTCTCCCATGTTTTTGACCTACGCCGGTTTTACGCCAATCTTTCTTGCGACCATCGTCTTAACCCTTAGTGCCATTTTAGTATTCTTAGTCCTGAGAGAATACGGTTACCGGTCTATCGTCGGTTGGATCAAGGTATGCTTACAGGACGAGATCGTCCAACGTTGGTTGATGTTGGTTCTCATCGTCGGGATTTACGTCTTCCTGGTCGGTCGTGTTCCTTTTGCTCTAGCTAATGCGGTCTTTTACCTTTTCATTTTCAGATACCAGAGGGTTGGTAATTGGCCCCAAATTATCGGCTATACCGTGTTAAGTGTGGTATTCATCTGCATCCTTGTCCCATGGCTCTTTGCAATGCCCGTGCCTTGATCCTCAGAACTGTGATTCTAGCAGATTTTAGACTTCGTAGGAGGGACGGACACTCATGAATTGGGATATCCTTACTCAAGAGTGGGTATTATTGCCCAAAATGGCCCTAGATGTCCTATCCAACCCGTCAACGATCCTCGCCCTTATCGGCGGCGGATTCCTGGGACTAGTGGGAGGCCTTCTGCCCGGCATCTCGGCTGTCATGGCGATGACTCTGATGCTTGGATTTGTATTCCGCCTACCCTTAGACGCTGGGATCGGACTACTGGTAGGTATCTATACTGCGGCCATCTATGGCGGTAGTGTTACCGCCATTTTATTGAACATCCCTGGAACACCGGCTGCCGCAGCCACATGTATGGACGGACATACCCTGGCCCGTAAAGGACAGGCTCGAGAGGCTATTGGAGCAGCTACCTGGGCCAGTTTCTTCGGCGAACTCGGCGGGGAACTAGGTACCTTCCTCTTGCTTCCCTTTGTAGCGGTTATCGCCCTTAAACTAGGTGACTGGGAAATCTTTTTGGTCGCCCTCATGGGGGTCACCCTGGCCGGTGCCCTAGGCTCGAAAAGCCCCATGAAAGGTTGGATCGCAGCCTTCCTCGGCTTTCTCGTGTCCATGATCGGAACCGACCCCATCTGGGGGGTATATCGTTACGGTTATACTCCCGAATTAATGCGGGGGATCGAGTTTATTCCTGTCTTAATCGGTCTTTTCGGCTTGACGGAAGTCTTTATGGTCTTGCGGGAAAAGGTTCCTTATCAATTAGTTAGGTCCCCGGGACGCTATGTCACACCAAAGGGAATGTGGACTAAAGATAACATTAAGAACCTAATTCGTTCCACTCTGATCGGGATTGGGATTGGTATTGTACCAGGTGTTGGGGAATCAGTTTCTCCCTGGCTTGCTTACGACATAGCCAAAAGACAATCGGATAATCCCGAAAAGTTCGGCACAGGATGTATCGAAGGTATTGTCGCTCCTGAATCGGCCAATAACGCCACCAGTGGTGGAGCCCTAATTCCCATGTTTATCCTTGGGCTCCCTGGAAGTGGTACCACAGCGGTACTGATGGCAGCACTGTTTATGTATGGTGTACGCCCGGGTCCCCTGCTTATCGTTGAGCATCCTGGCTTTATCGCCCGGGTTATCTTCATGTTCTGGATGTCAGCCGTTGTTTTCCGGGTCCTATCCTGGTTGCTTTCCCCCTGGTTCATTCAGCTCTTGTCGGTCCGCAGGGAAATTATCCTTCCCATCGCCGTCGGCCTTGGTGTAGTTGGTGCATGGGCTTCCGGTTTCACCACCTTCGACGTCGTTGTTATGTTCATCTTCGGTGTCGTCGGTTATCTAATGCGGATCCGTGGCTATCCAGTGGCACCCATGGTCTTAGGAGTATTGATCGGCCCCATTGCCGACTATTCCTTACGAAGGGCCATTCTAACCTACCAGGATAACTTATGGGCCATGGTAACCCGGCCCATCAGCCTGATCCTACTTGTCTTCTTGTTCTTTATGTTCTACACCCAGTTCCGGTTGCAAGGTCGGTCTTTCTTCGAACCACCACGGCCGGAAACCTCGGTTGAAATTGAGTAACTTCTAGGAAGGTCCAAAAGCACCGGATGGTAATTCCGGTGCTTTTCTTATATATCTAGCTTAAGAAACTGGACTTCACTAACGGAGTAAACCCATCAGAGGGGGTT
>JBMNRY010000122.1:0-4251 GCA_050944915.1 Limnochordia bacterium | reverse complement strand
CTCCACCGCGGCTAGGGCATCCCGCAAGGCGATACTATAATGGGTTAAGGCACCGGGATTGATGATGATCCCCTGGAAGCGACCCCTAGCCCCTTGGATGGCATCGACCAGAACTCCTTCGTGGTTCGATTGGAGGATCTCCAGACTACACCCAAGCCTCTGGGCCTGTCGTTGGAGCTCTTCGTTGATGGTCTCCAGGGATATCTCCCCATAGATATGGCGTTCCCGCCGGCCTAAAAGATTTAGATTGGGCCCATGGAGGATCAGGATCTCCATCAGAGGGTCCCTCCCGTTAAAGCTTGTCTTAAAACATCGAGAATTAATTCCCGGGGCACATCTCCCGTCACATAACCTTTGCCGATCCCTTGGGGCAGAACGAAACGGACCACACCCCGACGCACCTTTTTATCCCGCAACAAAGAAGAAAAGATTTCTTGCACATCCCAGTTGGGCGGTCGGACCGCTAGCCCAGCCCTTTGCAGGAGTTGGTCGATGGCTTCCTTTTCCTCGGCTTCGAGGCTGCCTAAAGCACAACTGATTTGAGCCGCTAAGGACATACCGATGGCGATGGCTTCCCCATGAAGATAGGATTTATATCCGGTGATGGTTTCCAAGGCATGGCCAATGGTATGGCCGTAGTTTAAGACTTCCCGCACGTTTTCATCAAACTCATCCTGGGCAACGATCTCCGCCTTGATTTCACAGCAGCGCTTCACGATCTGGGTGAGGACTTTGGGATCTAAGGCCAAAATAGCCTCTAAATGTCCATCGATATACCGGAAAAACTCCTTGTCCCAGATGATGCCGTATTTAATCACTTCCGCCAAACCGGAAACCAAATGGCGGGGCTCCAAGGATTTAAGGGTATCGATATCGGCCACCACCAAGCTGGGCTGGTGAAAGGCGCCGATGAGATTCTTCCCCTTGGGATGATCGACACCGACCTTGCCCCCCACACTGCTATCCACCAAGGCTAAAAGGGTCGTGGGAACCTGAACGAAAGGTATCCCCCGCATATAGGTAGCCGCCAGGAACCCGGCGGTATCGCCGACTACTCCCCCACCTAGGGAGATAACGAAGGAGCTGCGGTCCAGGCCGGCCTTGATAGCCAAATCGTAAAAATGGGAGACCGTCTCCAGAGTTTTATGTTCCTCCCCGTCGTCCATAAAACCGGCGACATAGGAGTAATCGGCCTCCCGCAGGGAGTTCTCTAAAGCCTCCCCATATAACTCAAAAATTCGCGGGGTGCTGATGATCAAAACATCGCCGCTCAACCCGACTTCACGGCAAAGGGATCCCACCTGGGTTAAACAACGGGGACCGATGACGATATCATAACTGCGCTGGCCTAAATCAACGTTTACCCTTTCCACGTTTATCCTCCAATCCCTGCCACTGATGATAAATCGCCGCTACCACCTCTTCGACCCTACCCCCGGCATCGATGGTCACATCGGCTTGGGCGTAATAAGGTTCCCGAAGCTTCAACAATCTTTCGATCTCCCCTTGGGGATCAGCCACAGCCAACAGGGGTCGCTCCACCGATGAGGCCCGCAGCCGCCGCCAAAGGATAGACCCCGGCACCCGGAGCCAAAAGACCCATCCCCGCTCCTTAAGGACCCGTCGATTGGCTTCCCCCATGTAGGCACCACCACCGGTGGCGATGACCTGGTTCCTGCCGGCCACAGCCTTGGCGATAGCCCTTTCTTCCCATCGCCGGAAGGCTTCCTCCCCTTCCCTTTCGAAGATAGCCGGGATGTCCTTTCCCGCCAACTGGGTGATCAAATCATCGGTATCGACGAAGGACCAACCCAATTGAGCAGCTAAAGCCCTCCCGATGGTAGTCTTGCCACTACCCATGAAACCAATAAGTACGATGTTTTCCTTCATCGATCCACTTCCTGTAGATAGCGGTCATAATTGTCCTTTAATTCTTCCAGGGAGTCGCCACCGAATTTTTCCAAAATACCTTGGGCGATGACCCACGCCCCCACCGCTTCCCCCACCACAGCCGCCGCGGGAACGGCACAGGCATCGGAACGTTCGATAACCGCCTCCACCGGTTCCTTGGTGACTAAATCAACCGATGGTAATGGTTTATACAAGGTTGGTATGGGTTTCATCCCACAACGGATGACGATGGCTTCTCCGTTGGAGATCCCCCCCTCGATCCCCCCCGCATGATTGGTCGGTCGTCGAAAAGCCCCATCATATGTAATGGGATCGTGGACTTGGGAACCGGGGCGCCTAGTCCCTTGGAAGCCTAAACCGATTTCCACACCCTTAATGGCCTGAATAGACATGAAGGCCCCAGCCAGTCGCCCATCTAACCTGCGATCCCAATGGACATGGCTGCCGATTCCCGGTGGTACACCGCAAATGATGACTTCAAAGATGCCTCCAAGGGTGTCTCCTTCCCGACGGGCGGCATCGATGGCCTCCACCATCTGCTGGGATGCTTGGGGATGGGCGCAGCTAACCGGCGAATCCATGTTTTTAATCATTTCCAAGGATGCCGGCGGTGCCTCCACCGACCCGATGGCTACCACATGGGAATAGATTTCAATACCTAAAGAATCCAATAAACAACGGGCGACACTGCCTACGGCAGTCCTGATGGCAGTCTGCCGGGCACTGGCCCGTTCTAAAATATTACGTATATCGGTCTGTTTGTATTTCCAAACACCGGCTAAATCGGCATGTCCCGGTCGGGGGCGGGTGACAGGTTCGGCTTCCAATCCCGGCTCCACGGCCATCTTCTCCTGCCAATTGGCCCAGTCCCGATTGAAGATAGCACAAGCGATAGGTGAACCCAAAGTGTAACCGTAGCGGACACCGCTGAGGATTTCCACCCGGTCCCGCTCGATCTCCATGCGACCACCTCGGCCGTGACCTTGCTGACGGCGGGCCAGTTGGGCATCGATGGCCTCGGCCTTCAAAGGCACACCGGCAGGCATACCTTCCACGATGGCTACCAGAGCTTGTCCATGGGATTCTCCGGCATCTAAATAGCGCAACATCCTATTTCACCCCCGAGCAATTAAGATAGCCGTGTTTCTCTAAATAGGTTAATAGACGGCGCTCCACCAGGCGGATCAACCTTGTATTGGGCAGCTCCTGAAGGCTGATGGGCCGGGTTAAAATAGTATATAAACCTAACCGGTTTCCCCCAAAGACATCGGTAAACATCTGGTCCCCGATGACCGCGGTGTTGGCCACATCGGTTCCCAGGATCTCCAAAGCCTTGCGGAAGGGCGTCCGCCGGGGCTTAATGGCTGGTGCCACATAGGGTAGACCGAGGCTATCGGCCAATAAAACAACCCGTTTGGCCAAAGAATTAGAGGCGATACACAACTTAAAACCCATGGCTTTCGCCTTTTCTACCCAATGGCGAATTTCGGGGGCGATCTCCCGTTTGTCCCAAGCCACCAATGTATTATCTAGATCGAGGATTAACCCTTCGATACCTTTATCTTGCAGTGCGCCTAAATCGATATCCACCAGATGTCGGTGGGCTTCCCGTGGACAGAGAAGTTTGAGCACCGGGTACACCCCTCCCCAATCATCTGGGGATATTATATCACTTCTGCCGCTATCTGTCTGCTAAGGACAGCCGTCAGCGATCATTTCCTCCTGTAATTTGCTGATGGCCCGTTTTTCAATCCGGGATACATAGGAGCGGGAAATGCCCAGGGTTTTCGAGATCTCCCGTTGGGTTTGGGCTATACCATCGATGAGACCATAACGCAGCTCTAATACCTTCCGTTCCCGGGCCGACAGCCCCTTTAACTTCTGGCGCAGATTCTCCCCATCCACCTTCATCTCCACCCGTTCTGCCACATCCATATCACTGCTCAAAATGTCTAACAGGGAGATTTCGTTCCCTTCCTTATCGGAACCGATAGGATCCTGAAGCAAAATTTCCCCCCGGCTTTTGCGGTTGGAGCGCAGATGCATTAAGATCTCATTTTCGATACAACGGGCAGCATAGGTGGCCAAACGGGTCTGCTTCCCCGAATCATAGGTGCGGATGGCCTTGATCAAACCGATGGTCCCAATGGAAATCAAATCTTCGTTATCCTCGGCGGTGTTGGCAAACTTCTTCACGATATGGGCTACTAAACGCAGATTGCGTTCGATGAGAATCTGACGGGCCCCTTCATCGCCTCCTTCCATTTGGGCCAACAGTTTGGCTTCCTCTTCCGGTTTCAAGGGTTTGGGGAAAACGCTGGTGTTGGTGATATAAGAAAC
>JBMNRY010000121.1:0-4257 GCA_050944915.1 Limnochordia bacterium | reverse complement strand
AAAAGCATACGGGCAATTTCAAGACAGGCCTCTTCCAGGGTATTGATATCTTTCACCGATTCGAGTACACTAGAATCGAAGACGATGCTACGTCCATCGTTCTTCACAAGACCTCGCTCCTTTCTCTTGTTATGGGTAGCGAGGTCTTTTTTTGCTATCCATCTGCCTTTTTCCTACCACCTACTAAAATTTTACTCTAACGAAAATCCAATACTGAAGGGCCAACAAAAGCACAATGCCCGGGATCCCCAAAAAACCGGCCACTAAGGCGGTGATAGGATTGATAGGCAGATAAAGCCCGAAAATCATGCCCACTAGGTTGAATAACCATAAAAGGAAGCCGCCCAGTAATCCATTAATTACTAGACGGAAGGCCAAACGCAAAGGAATGAGCAATAAACGGGCCAAAAAGTATAGGAGTAGCAAACCGAAAAAATAGGCTACGACCACAGTCATATCCATGCACTTCCCTCCACCTACGGACTAGTCCATAGTTCATCCTATGCAGCCCGTAGGCAGGTATGCTTAACTGCGAAGAAAAGTTGGCTTGCTGCCTTGTACCCCTTGAGACCGAGCCTTTTTTAGGACATACATATATTTCTTTTCCGCGGCTTCCATGGTGTAAATCGCGTGATCGATCAAATCGGGCTCGGTGACGTTTTCAAAATAGGCGCAGGCACCAACCCATTCCTGATAAGCAGCTTCCACATCGGCTAATAGATCCGATTCAAGGTTAGGTAGCCCTTCCTCATCGAACAAACGCAGCTGTTTGGTTAATACTTCACGAATCCCTTCCAAGGAAACCACAACTTCAACCCCCTCTTCCATCAGTATGGCTCGAGGGGTTAAAAGTATGCAGTTCTGGCGGGAAATTACAACTCCCGTCGTCCTTCTAAAGCTTTACCTAAAGTGACCTCATCGACATACTCTAAATCACCGCCCACGGGCAGTCCGCTGGCGATCCGGGTCACTTTGTAACCGAGGGGTTTTAGAAGACGGGCGATATACATGCTGGTCGCTTCACCCTCCACGTTAGGGTCGGTGGCGATAATTATCTCTTGGATATCTAGACTTTGCAGCCTGGTCAATAGTTCTTTTAGTTTAATATCGTTGGGACCGATGCCTTCCATAGGCGAGATCGCCCCATGGAGGACATGATACAACCCTTTGTATTCCCGGGTTTTTTCCATGGCGATCACATCCCGGGGATCTTCGACAACACAGATCATATCCTGCCGCCGGGCCTCATCGGCACATATCCAACAGGGATCCCGGTCGGTGATATTCCAACACTGGGAACAATAGAAACTCTTTTCCTTGGCTTCCACCAAGGCATCGGCCAGACTATGGATTTCTTCCCGGGGTAGGCGGATGATATGAAAAGCAAGACGTTGGGATGTCTTAGGTCCAATACCGGGTAGTTTGGCTAGCTCTTCCATCAACCGGGCTAAAGGCTGGGGATAATAGGACATACCCTTTCCTCAGCTTTCCTAAAACAAGCCCGGCATATTCGGCAAATTCAAACCTCCGGTCACTTTACCCATTTCCTGACCGGCCAATTCCCGGGATTCCCGCAGGGCTTCATTTACTGCAGCCACGACTAGATCCTGAAGCATATCCACATCATCGGGGTCTACAGCATCGGGATCGATTTTAATGGCTACGATCTCCTGGTGACCATTGGCGATGACCTGAACCACGCCGCCACCGGCGGAAGCTTCCACCGTTTTATCCTTCAGCTCCTCTTGGATCTTCATCATCTGGGCCTGCATCTTTTGGACCTGTTTCATCATCTTCTGCATGTTTTTCATTGATCACGGTATACCCCCCAGGGGTAAACCCCGTCCCCCTCTCCTAATCTTCGTCGATGACCTTAATCACCTTACCGCCAAAAAGTTCCATGGCCGCTTTAACCGCCGGCTCATCTAAAATCCCACCGTTATCTTTGGTTGCTGCCTCGGGCCTTTCCTCGGCAAAGCACAACTCCAACTTGACAGCGCCACCAAGGAGCCGGGAGAAGACCTTTTCCGCAAATTCCCGATTGCTTCCTTGTTCTAAACTAGCTTTATGGAAAGCCTTATCTTCAGGGAACTCCACTACTAAGAGGCCATCCTGGAAGCTGACAGGCCGTCCTTCCCGGAGCAAAGCCTGCAGATCGACCCGTTTGGCTTTGCGGAAGTTCTCTAACAGAGCTTCCCAATCATCCAGTTGGGCAGGGACCTCCTGCTCTACCGGTCGTGGTGAATCCTTACTGGGCTCCAGCGGAACTTGTCCTTGGGGCTCTACCGGCTTTAGCTCTTCTTTCCGAGGCTTCTCGGGAGCTTCCCCACGGGGTACTGATCCCGGTTGCTCCACTACAGCCTGCTCCACCGGGGAACCCTTTTCTAAGGCTGCCACCCGTTTTTCCAGCTGGGCTAGCTGCTCCTTTAGATCAAGGGCCGGTTCGGTGGGGACGGCCGCCTTTAACATAGCCATTTCTAAGCTAATCCTATTATGGGTGGACCAGCGGAGTTCGTTTAAGGTATCGGTACAGATCTTGAGGATCTGCAGGGTTCTCGCCACGGGAAGGCGGCGGCTTTGTTCTTCCATTTGGGGCATGATGCCTTCAGGCACATCGGCTAAGTCCCCCTTCCCCGCGCCGATGACCAATAGATCCCGCCAATGGCCGATTAGTTCCTTTAGGAACTGGCCCAGATCCTTGCCTTCTTCCTCCAGGGCTTTGATTTCCCCCAGAATGCTTACCAGATCTCCTTCGATGATCAGATGGGCAAAATTAGCGATCCGTTCCCGATCGACGGTGCCCAAAGCCTCCAGGACTACTTTCATCGTCAGACCCGTCTCATCGGCATAGGCGATACATTGATCCAGAATGCCTAGAGCATCCCGCAGACTGCCTTCACCATGGCGGGCGATGAGGTCTAAAGCCCCTGTTTCCCATGATATGTCTTCCGCCCTTAAGACTTCTTCCAGCCGCCCCGTTATTTCCCCCAGGGAGAACCTTCGGAAATCAAAACGCTGACAGCGGGACATGATGGTGGCCGGCACCTTGTGGACTTCCGTGGTCGCCAAAACGAAGACCACATGCTCGGGCGGTTCCTCCAAGGTCTTCAACAGGGCATTAAAGGCGTCTGTTGTTAGCATATGGACTTCGTCGATGATATATATCTTGTAACTACCTTGGGTAGCGGCGAATTTAACGTTTTCCCTTAATTCCCTGACTTCATCGATCCCCCGGTTGGAGGCGCCGTCGATTTCCATGACATCAACGCTGGAACCTTCAGCAATCCGCCGACAGTTATCACAGACATTACAGGGTTCTGGGGTCGGTCCTTCCACACAGTTTAAGCCTTTAGCCAAAAGGCGGGCCATACTGGTTTTGCCGGTCCCTCGAGGGCCGGCAAATAGATAGGCATGACCAATACGGCCTGTCTTCAGGCCGTTAGCCAAGGTGCGTACGATATGTTGTTGGCCGACCACTTGGGCAAAGGTCTGGGGCCGCCATCTTCGATAAAGGGATTGATAAGCCATAGAAACACCTCTAATTTCCCTTTAGTTCGCCGTTGGGCCCAATCTTTCCTGGTAAAACAAAAAAAGGCCGTGCACCGACCTTTGACTTGCCCTTCCAGGCGTTACCGAAACAGTTAGCTCCGACCAGGCGCCCTTGCGGCACACAGGAGGTTTCACTTACCGCTGCTTCCTTCCGGACCTGACGGGGTTCATGAATTCCTGTTGCGCAAGACCCAATCTTCAACACCACTTATCCCGGCCAGACCCCACAAGGTACAAGCCGAGGGCCGGAATTCGACCCCGCTGTAGCGGATTGCGGGTACAGGGCACCGCTACCTCCCCATCTAGCACGGCCAATGGTAAAAAAGTGGCGGAGGAGGTGGGATTTGAACCCACGAGGGGCGTGAACCCCTACACGCTTTCCAGGCGTGCTCGCTAGTCCACTACGAGACTCCTCCGCAAACTTATTGACAATTTTATGGCGGAGAGGGAGGGATTCGAACCCTCGGGGCACCGAAGTACCCAACGGTTTTCGAGACCGCCTCGTTCGTCCACTCCGACACCTCTCCAATCCCGGAGCGACTCAATTCTACCATAGAACGAGGATAAGGTCAACAGTCGGAGAGGGGTAGGTACGCGTCAAGGTTTAGTGGTAGATTGAAAAAGTAAACTCGACCCCCTGGAGGCATGGGGTGGAAGTTAGTTCTGCAAAAACGATGCATGGAAGTTACTTTTGCAAGAAGGTACAAT
>JBMNRY010000120.1:0-4304 GCA_050944915.1 Limnochordia bacterium | reverse complement strand
AGCCGGTGGCATTTTCTTCGCCACCGGCCTGGGGATTCCTCCCTTATTTGACGACGATATTCACCAACTTACCGGGAACGACGATCACCCGTAGGGGGTCTTTGCCCTCGGTGAATTCCTGGATCCGGGGTAAAGCTAGAGCCTGGGCTTTAACCTCCCCTTCTCCCAGGTCCGTCGGTACGACCAGCCGGTCCCGGACCTTGCCGTTGACTTGGACAACCATGGTCACCTCATCGACAACCAAAGCCGCCTCATCATATTCGGGCCAAGGCTGGAGGTGGATGCTTTCCCCGTTGCCCAGCCGCCACCACAACTCTTCGGTCATATGGGGGGCAAAGGGGGCTAACAACAGCAATAGCTTGGTGCAGACCTCTTTGATCAACCCTAGGTCTTCCTGGGCAGAGGCTTCCCGGTAAGCGTAAACGGCATTTGTTAATTCCATGATACTGCTGATGGCCGTATTCAAATGGAAACGCTCGCCGATATCTTCCGTCACCTTCTTGATGGTCTGGTTCAGGACCCGCCACAGTTCCCGTTCGGCTTTGCCTAAATCCTTGGGCTGCCAGTCATCTGCAGAAGGCAGTTCCTTGGCATAACTATCGATCAACCGCCAAACCCGGTTGAGGAACCGATAGGCTCCCTCGACACCCTCATCGCTCCACTCCAGATCCTTTTCCGGCGGCGAAGCAAAGAGGATGAACACCCGGGCGGTATCGGCACCATATTTTTGAATAATGTCGTCGGGATCGACCACATTACCCTTGGATTTAGACATCTTGGCCCCTTCTTTAAGAACCATCCCTTGGGTCAACAGGTTCTCAAAGGGCTCTTCTACGCCTACCAGGCCCAAATCGTAGAGGACCATGGTGAAGAAACGGGCATACAGAAGATGGAGGATGGCATGTTCCACTCCACCGATGTATTGATCGACGGGCATCCAGTAGTCGACCTTCTCCCGGGCAAAGGCCTCATCTTCGTTGCGGGCATCGGCATAGCGGAGGAAATACCAGGAGGAACAAACGAAGGTATCCATGGTATCGGTTTCCCGCCGGCCCGGACCTCCACATTGGGGGCAAAGGGTGTGGACGAACTCCTCGATTTCGGCCAAAGGCGAACGACCCGAGGGTTTGAATTCCACATCTAAAGGCAGCCTAACCGGGAGATTCTCATCGGGCACCAGCCCGCATTGGTCACAATAGATAATGGGAATGGGCACTCCCCAGTAGCGCTGGCGGGAGATCAACCAATCCCGGAGGCGGTAATTGACTTGATGTCCCCCTAAGCCTTTGCTCTCTAGATAGGCGGTGATCCGCTCGATGGCTTCCTTTTGGCCAAGACCGTTGAACTCACCGGAATTGACCAGGATCCCTTCCCCTGTATAGGCTTCCGTCATGGTCTCGCCATCGAGGGGGTTATCGGGATCTTGGATGACTACCCGCACGGGCAAATCATATTGACGGGCAAAATCTAAGTCCCGTTGGTCATGGGCCGGCACCGCCATGATGGCTCCCGTCCCATAACCCATGAGGACATAATTACCGATCCAGATGGGGATATCTTCGCCGGTGACGGGATTAATACAGTAACCACCGGTGAACATTCCCCGTTTTTCCGCTTGGTCACCGGTCCGATCCAGCTCATCTTGGGCGCCGACTTCGGCGATGAAGGCCCGGAGTTCCCCTTCATTGGGTTGTCCAGCGATCAATTCCTCCACCAAAGGATGTTCTGGAGCTAGGACCATGTAGGTGGCACCGTAGATGGTGTCGGGTCTGGTGGTGAAGACAGCCAGGCTTTCATCGGTCCCCTTGACAGGGAAACGGAGTTCCGCCCCTTCGCTGCGGCCGATCCAGTTGGCCTGCATGATTTTCACCTTATCGGGCCAGCCCGTTAGCTTCTCCAAATTGGCTAAGAGGCGTTCGGCATAGGCGGTAGTCTTGAAGAACCATTGTTCCAGTTCCTTTTTAACTACCGTCGTCGAACAGCGTTCACACCCGCCGTTAACCACCTGTTCATTGGCCAGAACAGTTAAACAGGAAGGACACCAGTTAACCTGGGAGCGCTGTTTATAGGCCAGACCCCGCTTATATAGTTGAAGGAAGAGCCACTGGGTCCAGCGATAATAATCGGGCAGGCAGGAAGCTACTTCCCGGTCCCAATCATAACTCAGGCCCATCCTTTTCAATTGTTTCCGCATATAATCGATATTCTCCACGGTCCACTTAGCCGGGGGAATCCGGTTTTTGATCGCAGCATTCTCCGCCGGCAGACCGAAGGCATCCCAACCCATGGGATGCAAGACATTATATCCCTTCATTGTATGGTAACGGGCAACCACATCACCGATGGAGTAGTTGCGCACGTGTCCCATATGTAACCGTCCAGAAGGATAGGGAAACATCTCTAAGCAGTAGTATTTCGGCTTTTCAGGGTCCTCTTCTACTTTATAGAGTTTCTTATCCTCCCAATACTGCTGCCATTTCTCCTCAATGGCGTTAAAATCATAATGGTCCATTCAACCCATCCTTTCCACTCCACCAGCCTTAATCCCTGAATAAAAAGATTCCCCTCTTTCCCGGAGGAAGAAAGGGGCTACTTGTACTCGCAGATGAACAACTAACCCTTTTAATCTTAGCAACTATTGAACTCATGGTCAATAGGAGGGGCTCACCAGGTCAGTTCTTCGACGAGCAAATCTTCGATACGGGCTTCCGAAGCCCAAGTCCGGATGGCCACATAACCTTCCTGGAAGGGAGCTTCCCCTTGTTGGGTCAAAAGCCGTTCGCCGTCGAGGTAAAGGTCGATGCGGACCATATCCTGGCGAGCTCTGATCTCTACCCGCAGGCGATAGGGTCGATTGAATTCCAACTGGGTCCCAGGACCTACCTTTTCTTCCCATAATTTGCCGACATTGCGGGCATCGCCAGCGCCGACAAAACCTTTACTGCGGCCGACCCCCGTTCCTCCCATAGCTACCATATAGCCTTCCCTTTGGTAAAGACCTAGATTCACCTCTTTATTACCACCCAAGAAGGTCACCGTCGCCTCGATGGCCACGTTGGAGTAGAGCTTGTCTTCCCATAGGGCTAAGGCAGGCGTAGCCCGATCGGTCTCCCATCCCCCGGTAGATACGGGGTAGAAGTTGCCTAGGACCCGAGTTAGTTCCTCAGGTTCGGCCACATCCCTTTCAATTACATAGTCACCCCATTGGAAATCCCGGTCCCGATCGAGCATATCTAACACCTGGGTAAGACCGATCTGCAGTTCCCGCAAATGCTGAAGGAAGGCGGGATGGGCTGAATTACCTTCGGTGGCCCGCAGGATTGCCTGATCTAGTTCTTTGATCAGAGCTTCCAGTTCCTGGATCGGTTCGGCTAAATCGGGCTCCCAACCCACATATCCCCAAGCGGTTCCACCGAGACTGAGAATCAATAGGATGGTTACAAGCAGTCTTTTAATCATCACGAAACCTCCAAATTTTTCTCGAAACATAATTCACCATCATCCCTTTGATCACCTGCTTGCCCACCGGGAGATGGTTCATTTGTCCAAGGCGAACAAACAATATTTCCATCAACCCTAGGGCATACTTAAATGGAACTTTCCCTCGGGGATCAAGCTAGTCAATTCGGTAAACAAGGGTGGGATCGGCATGGATCTGTATATACATCGAGAACCAACGGTCGCCTATTTTTGCATGGAGTTTGGCTTACATGCAGAATTTCCAATCTACTCGGGGGGTCTAGGGATCTTGGCCGGCGATTTATTAAAGGCCGCCCGGGATTTAGACTTACCCTTCATCGGTGTAGGGATCCTGTGGAGTGACGGCTACACCGACCAATTCATCGATGAGGGTCACAACCCTTATGATCGAAGCCAAAACTACAATCGGGACCATTTGGAAGATACGGGGATCACCGTCGACATTTGGATCCGAGGGGAGAATGTGACTTGTAAAGTATGGAAAACAGAACATTATGGTAATAATCCCCTATATCTATTAGATGCTAATCTGCCCGGCAGTTCCCACGGATGGATGACCCGTCAACTCTACTATGGGGTCGCCCAGGATCGGATCGCGGCGGAAATGATCTTGGGGATCGGGGGCGTGAGGGCCCTGCGCGCCTTAGGAATCGAAGTGGATATTTACCATCTAAACGAAGGCCACGCCGTTTTTGCCGGCCTAGAACTGATCAGGGAGCAAATGTCCCAGGGGATGCATTTCGACGACGCTTGGGAAGCAGCCCGTCGACAAATCGTGTTCACAACCCATACACCGGTTATGGCCGGTAATGAGGAGCATGACC
>JBMNRY010000119.1:0-4604 GCA_050944915.1 Limnochordia bacterium | reverse complement strand
CCAAATAAATGGCTAGGAAATGTACCGCTTGTGGCAAAGGGACTGGAACAGGTTTTGCCGTCAGCCATTCCAATATCAAGACTAAAAGGCGCTGGGCGGCCAACTTACAAAAAATACGGATTCGGGATGAAAAGGGAACCGTTCGCCGGGCTTATGTTTGCACCCGCTGTCTAAGAAGCGGGAAGGTAGCACGGGCCATCTAAGTTTAGAGGGACTTCGCCATCGGGTCGGGGTCCTTTTTCTTTATAAAGAACAACAGGGGGATGGTTCCCCCTGTTAGCCAAAGAGCTTACCTCGGCCCTGGCTGCGGCCTAAAAGCAGGCGCAAAACCAAAAAGGCGATGATCCCTTCGGGGATCATGTAGGTGAGATTATAAACTGCGGAATAGCCCCAGATATTCCACCCGTCGGGGGTGTACATCCCAAAGAAGATGGCTCCCGAGACCACATGGGCCAAATAACGGCCTAGGCAACCGATGGCTACCCCTAAGGCGGGCCGTGCCGCGAAGAACCCGGCCAAACCGACTAACAAATAGGCTAAAGGATAATCAAGGATGAACTGGGCGGGATGGACGATATAGGGATCGGTTAACAACTGGACCATCCCGTAAATACCACCGCCAATCATCCCCACTACCCCTCCCCGGCGCATAGCTAGGTAGAAGATAGGGATCATTTCCAAGGAAACAGATCCACCTTGGGGCATCCGAAAGACTCGGAAGAAATTCAAGACGACGGCCAACCCCGCCATGACCGCGATCTCCACCAACAACCTCGTTCGTTCTCTTGCCATTGACTTCATCTCCTCATAATCCCTAGGGACCAAACAAAAAGGCGACCCACTAGGTCGCGGCTACCGCTTCCCTGGCCAGCATTATCTGGCACGGTGATGAGGGTCAGGAACAAGTCCTTTCTCAGCCCACTGCTCCCCTAGCGGAAAATATTTTATATACCATCCTATTCTCCAACCCTTCCTCTATTCCTGCTCCCAGTCGATAAAAGGCTTATGTAGAGGGTACTACCTTGTTGGGGTCGTCCCAAGGGTAGATGGAGCCGCACCTGATACTCCCATCGTTCACCGACCAAATGAATACTCGGTTGGAAGGAAAACCCTTGACCGTCCCAATGTAAATGCTGTCCTAGAGCGGCCAAGGAGTTTAGGGCCAAATGAAACCCCACCTCCCCTTCTCCCCGCCAATCTTCGCCCAACTTAGAACCAAGCTGGGCTTGGGCGGAAAATAACAAAGGATCTCGCAACCAATGGCCCCGCCACAAAGCTCCTAATTCATCGGGATAGCTAAAGTAAAGGCCCCAAGGACCCGGCCAATAGGTTAACCGCAAAGGTCCTAGGCTTTGGCCCTTACCTTCCCAAGATTCCATGGAAGCCAATGGCAAGGAAAAATAGAAACGCCCTTGATAATCCCAGGTGATTTCGCCCAGATGGCCCCGTTCCCTCAAACTGAAAAGAAGATCATCGTAGAAATAATAACCGTAGGTAAACTGCCAACCCGCCTGAACAGGCAGACTGAATATGCACAGAATAATAAGCGCCCAGGTCAGCCTCATCTTTTCAACCTCCCCAACAAATCCAACCGTCCTTGGACCACCGCCCGCTGAGCATCAACCCAAAGCCCATCCCCGCCCGGGCCATGGATGATAAGGGTGAAACCGCTCCACCAATGGAGGAGGGTTGTCAAAGGCAGAGCCAGCAATCCCCAATCGGGATCGATGATGGTCACTTGTTCCTCCCCTTCAAGACCGAGGGCTAAAACATAATGGGGTTCCGGTCGCGCCAAATGAACGATGAGGGGTGGTCGTAGCGAAGTTAAGTATTTCTTAATCCCTCCTTCGTCCATCCGCACCGGATAAACATGGAAACCTAAACCTTGGGCAAAACGTCCTAAATCGGCCATGGAAAACAAATCTCCAGGGATCACCCCTGGATCCTGACCGTAGTAGCTATTAATCAGGGTGGCTAAAACCGTCGGCCCGCAAGTCTCGGTCTGAATAATCCCTTGGGGCCAGAGCAAATCATGGAAGCTGGTTCGGGCAGCCGCAGAACCAACGGACAAAAGGGCTACTAAAAGGAGGGGTAGACAGCGGAACAGTCCGCTGTCTACTGCGAGTTGCGTCCCTGCGGTGGTCATGCTCATCCATGCCCCGGATACACCAGCCATGCCCATGAGAGAGTTATATATGTTTTTTATTTTTGGAATGTGCCTAAGGTTAAGTAGTCGGGCCCTGCCCGTCTCTCCCTTTTGTCCCCCCTGGCCCCCTTCTCTATTAGTCTCACCGACAGGGACACAACCCATAGCCTCACCACCTTAGTTAAGAAATACTGTACAATCATAATATACAATTATTTTAGTATAGTCAAGTATAGATTTACCACTTTTTTAAAATAATATCCCCCAGACCTGGGGGATATTAATGGCTATCGATTTAACAAGTCCAAAGGCCGGAGACCCCTTGTTAGCTAGTTTCGATGGAATCTAATCTAGAGATCAGATCATTGGCGATGATAAGCAGCTTAGGGTGCCAGCTCCTTAAAGGCTTTGATCACTTCTTCAGGCTGGGGAGCATTGAAAATCGCCGAGCCGGCCACCAGGACGTTGGCCCCGGCGGCGATGATTTCTGGAGCCCTTTGGAGATTTACACCGCCGTCCACCTGGATATCGATAGATAGATCCCGAGCGGTGATCATTTCCCGCAGCTTTGAGATCTTATCCAAAACGGTGGGAATAAAGGGTTGCCCACCAAAGCCAGGGTTAACGCTCATCAATAAGACCAAATCCACGTCGGGTAGGATGTATTCAATGGCCGTTAAGGGTGTAGCCGGATTGAGGGCCACACCGGCTTGGCAGCCGTGTTCTTTGATCTGTTGGATGGTCCGGTGTAAGTGGGTGCAGGCCTCCACATGAACGGTAATCAAATGGACTCCCAACTCTGCAAAACGGGGAATGTAATCCGAGGGATTTTCGATCATCAAATGAAGATCAAGAAACTGATCCGTTAACTTGGGGATCACTTCTAAAACAGGAAAACCAAAACTAATATTGGGGACATAATGGCCATCCATAACATCGAGATGGAGCCAATCGGCGGAACGAACCCGCTGGAGATCGGCGGCCAAGTTGGCAAAATCGGCCGAGAGGAGCGATGGGGCGATTTTCAGCATCTTAATACCTCCGTAACTCATATTCTCTAATTTCTTCCAGGAACGCCAGATAATGATCGTAGCGGTCGGGGGAGAGCTCCTCCCTTTCCACCGCTGCCCTAACGGCACAATCGGGTTCCTGGTCATGCAAACAACCGCTAAAGCGACAATGGGGAATCAAGGGGCCCATCTCAGGGAAGTAGTGGGCCAACCGCTCCCGCTCCAAATGATGGAGGGAAAGTTGGCTAAAGCCGGGGGTGTCCGCAACCAAACCTCCGTTAGGCAATCTCAACAGCTCAACGGATCGGGTGGTATGCCGCCCCCTTTTCATTTTCTGGCTGATCTTGGCTGTTTGGAGCTGGGCACCGGGGATGATGGCATTAAGGAGGGATGATTTGCCTACCCCCGATGGACCGGCCAGACAGCTGATCTTCCCCTCTAGATGGGCTTGGAGCTCGTCGATCCCTTCCCCCGTCACCGTGCTGGTGTAGATGGTGGGATAACCTATTTCCCGGTAGAGATTACTTCTGGGATCCCGGGCTAAATCGCTTTTATTAAAACAAATTACTAAACCCAAATCTTGGGCGGCCACGGTGACCAGGAGGCGATCGAGGAGCATGAAATCGATGGTCGGCTCCCTCCCGGCGAAAACGATGACCACCTGGTCGACGTTGGCTATGGGAGGACGAATCAGCTGGACCCGACGGGGCAGGATCTCTTCCACCACGCCCAACTCCCGCTGAAAGAGAACCCGGTCTCCGGGGAGGATATCTTTCGCCCCTTGGCGCAGTCTACCCCGGGGTTTGCACGTATAGACTTGATTGGATGCCAGCACGTAGCAAAAGCCACCGATCCTTTTGATGATAATGCCTTCCTGCACTTAGATGACCGCCTCCTTGAACATCTCGCCTCCAATGTAGACTTGAATCTTTACTTCTTTACCTCGCCCTTCGATGCGAACGGTAAAAGAGTCATTGCCTTGATGTTCCTTTCGGTAAGCCTGGCGGATCCCATCATCATCGATGACCAAAATGACCACTTCTTGACGGGGTCCTGGGGGAATGGTGATCCGCACATCGGCCTGGCGCATGCGGTCCGCTGAGGCCGGAGTATCGGTCCATTCCACCGCGGGTACTTCTTCTGGCTCTTCTGTTGGGGGTGCTTGCCCCCTTTGGGCTCCACCGGTGGAGTAGACGAAATCAATGGCAGAGCCTGCCGGAAGTTCCGTACCTGGTGGTGGATTTTGATCTAAGATGGTCCCTGCCGGACGATGGGAGACCTCCGGCCAAGTATTACCTACAGACAATCCTAGCTGCTCCAACTGCCGCTGGGCATCTTCAACCATTAGACCACGCAGATCGGGCAGCTGTACCGGGGGCGCCCCTTCCCGACCCAAACTGACGATGAGGTCGACGCTGGTCCCGGTTTCCAGGCGCTGTCCAGGAGGG
>JBMNRY010000118.1:0-4683 GCA_050944915.1 Limnochordia bacterium | reverse complement strand
CGTCAGCTCCGCCAGTCCGGCGAAAATTCCCGGGACCGGTTGGGAATAAGTATCTTCATCGATACGGTGCACTTGACCTTTTTGCACCGCCGCCAAACTTCGCAACTGGGGGTGATGGTAGATGACGTGGGGATCCTGGGTAGTGAGGATCACATCGGGGTTGAGGGCCACCAACCGCTCCACATCGAATTGACTCCAGGCCCCAGGCACATCGGCCCCCGCGTGTCGGCCTCCGGCCAGTTCGATCATTTCGTGGAGGTAGGAATCCCGGCCCGCGATCCATAGGGGTTCGATGCCGACGATGAAAAACACCTTTAAGTCCTTAACAGGCAGGGTTTCCCTGCCCAATTGGGCCTGGGCCATATCCCCATCGATTTTCTCTACGATCCTTTGTGCAGCTTCATCGGCCCCCGCAGCGGCACCGATAATGGTTACACTGTCCCGAATCTCCGCCAAGGTGTTACCTTCCAAGGCGATGGTGGGAATCCCTAGGGCCGTCAATTTATCGACGATTTCCTTGCCGTTGAGCCGGTGGGCTAAGAATAAATCGGGTTGCAAAGAGATGATCTTCTCTAAGTCTAATGGGATTAGGGGTCCCACCCGTTCGGCCCCTTCATAGGGACAAAAGGTGGTGACACCGACGATCCGCTCCGCGAGGCCTAGATCTAAGAGGATCTGGGTATTACTCGGGGCCCCAGAGACGATGCGCAATGGCTCCCGGGGAATGGTTACCGTCCTTTCATATTGATCGATGACCACCCGGGGAAAGGCTCCGACCCCGAAACTCAACAGCAAGACTAAGAATAGGCTTAAGAAAGATGTTTTTCGCCACACCGTTCATTCCTCCCACAGGTTCTATCCCCCGGTATTTCTCCACCGGCGGGAAGGAATTCCTGCCTGATGGGCTAAATAGAGATTGATCATACCCCTTTTTCCTTGGAGCGCTGGGGCAAACCTGCTGCTGGGGGTAATTAACGGAAGCTTTGTGCATAATTGTTAGGAAGTTTCCATTTTTACTAGCACTGGAAATAGAGGAAAAACCCCTTCGCTCCCTAAGAATTAATATAGTAAGCACTATTAAGGAGGGATGCCCATGTCGGGTTATACCGGGCGAATTTTGCGGGTTAATCTAACTACGGGTCAGATCGATATCGAACAACCTGATGAGACTATCTATCGCCGCTACCTAGGGGGAGGAGCCTTAGCTACCTATTACATGCTCAAAGAGTTGGCTCCAGGCATCGATCCCTTAGGTCCCGAAAACAAACTGTTCTTCATGATTAGCCCTATCGTCGGTAGCCCTGTGGCCGGAGCTTCCCGGTTTACCGTCGCCGGTAAATCGCCCTTGACTGGTGGTTTCGGCGAATCGGAAGCAGGCGGTTATTGGGGACCGGAGTTGAAGTTCGCTGGCTTTGATGGGGTCATCGTGGAAGGTCAGTCAGAAAAACCGGTGTACCTTTGGATCCATAATGGACAAGCGGAAATTAGGGATGCCAGCCATATTTGGGGCAAAACTACCGGTGAAGCCGAAGCCATGATCAGGGAAGAGTTAGGAGATAAGCGGATCCGGGTGGCCCAATGTGGTCCGGCAGGGGAAAACCTGGTCCGTTATGCTTGTGTTCTTAACAACTGTAAGCATGCCAATGGCCGCACGGGCATGGGTGCCGTCATGGGTTCGAAGAAGTTGCGGGCCATCGCCGTCCGAGGTACCGATAAACCGAAGTTTGCCGATCCCGAGACGGTAAGAGCCATCGGCAAATGGTTTGCCGATCGGTGGCGTGACGATGATGCCGCGTATGGTATGCATTTTTGGGGTACCTCCCGGGGTATCAAAGGTTTAGATGCCGGCGGTATCCTACCCACCCATAACTTCGTCACCGGGACCTTCGAGAAGGCCGATGAGATTTCTGGGGAAGCCATCGTCGACCAGGTCCTCATCGATCGGGAAGGTTGCTATGCCTGTCCCATCCGCTGTAAGCGGGTAGTCAAAGTGGAAGAACCCTACAATGTAGATCCCTTCTACGGAGGACCGGAGTATGAAACCGTCGGTTCCTTAGGTTCCCTCTTAGACATCGGCGATCTAAAACCCATTTCCAAGGGGAATGAGTTGTGTAATAAATATGGTCTAGATACCATTTCCGTCGGCACCACCATCGCCTTCGCCATGGAATGCTACGAAAACGGCCTCTTGACCAAGGAAGATACCGGTGGTCTTGAGCTCAACTTCGGCAACGAAGAGGTCATGCTGCAACTCCTAGAGATGATCACCCGGCGGGAAGGTATTGGCGATCTCTTGGCCGATGGGGTCAGGATTGCTGCGGAAAAGATCGGCCGTGGGGCGGAAAAGTACGCCATGCACGTGAAAGGACAAGAACTGCCCATGCATGAACCCCGGGGTAAAAACTCCCTGGCTTTGGCTTATGCCCTTTCCCCCACGGGAGCCGACCATATGGAAAATCCCCATGACCCCGGTTTCGCCGCCCCAGGAAATATGTTAGATAATGTGGCGGCCCTGGGTCTTCTAGAGCCCTTACCGTCCATCGACCTCAGTGACAAGAAGGTCCGCCAGTTCTTCTACCTGCAGCAGATCTGGAGCTTGTATAACTCCATCTGTCTGTGTGACTTCGTCGCGACTCCTACCTATCCCTTAAGCTTCGAGAAGATCATCGAACTCCTCAACGCCGCGACGGGATGGAACACCAGCCTCTATGAACTGCTGAAGATCGGCGAACGGGCCAACACCTTATCCCGGGTCTACAACGTCAGGGAAGGCTTCACTAGAGCCGATGACACCCTGCCCGAACGTCTCTTTGAGCCTTTAGCCTCCGGCGCCTTAGAAGGGGTGGCCATCGATCGAGAGGAATTCGACAAGGCCCTCTCCACCTACTACGCCATGGCCGGCTGGGATGAGGAAGGGGTACCGACCAAAGCCAAACTGGAAGAACTAGATATCGGCTGGACAGCAGAATTACTCTAAACCGAAACCCCCTGGAATCTCCAGGGGGTCTCCTCACTGCTTCAGCCCCGGGGATGGTATGAATACATTTCCTGTGGAAGGGGTCGTGCTTATGAAACTGGAAATCGTCCAAGGAGATATTTCCCAATGCAAGGCTGATGCCATCGTAAATGCGGCGGGAACCTCTTTGGCCATGGGCTCCGGTGTGGCCGGTGCCCTGCGGCGCCGGGGTGGGGAAGAACTACACCGGGCGGCGGTGGCCCAAGGACCCATCGGTTTAGGCCAAGTCGCGGTCACACCGGCCTTCGGCCTCGATGCCCAGTATGTGATCCACGCTGCGGCCATGCCCCACTACGGCGATGGTCGGGCCACGACGGATAGTATCCGGGAAGCTACCCGGCAGTCCCTGTTTAAGGCCGAAGAGTTGGGCTGTACCAGCATCGTCTTCCCGGCCCTGGGCTGCGGTATCGCCGGTTTTCCCCTGGCTGAAGGTTTGCGAATAATGCTGCAAGTGATCATGGGATTTTCACCGAAAAACTTACAGATCTGTCGGCTGGTCCTGTATACCTCCGATGATTTAGCGGTCGCCCAGGAGGTCTATCGGGATTTGTCGGAAGGCTAAATGGAGGAGTGCCGAAGATGTTACCGCCCATTTTTCAACGCCCCCTGTGGACGGGAGTGGCCGGTGTTAGTAGTGCCCATCCCTTAGCGACGAAAGCAGGTCTTAACATCCTCAAAGCCGGCGGCAATGCCGTCGATGCCGCGGTGGCCGTCTCAGCCGCGTTAAACGTGGTCGAGTTTTACCATACCTCCTTGGCGGGAGGCGGTTTCGGCCTGTTGTACTGGGCCGAAACGGGGGAGACAATGGCCATCGATTTTCGAGGATGCGCCCCCAAGAAGGCCACCAGGGATATGTTCCTCGGCCGTCTGGAGGATGCCGCGGAAGGTCCCCAAGCCGTTTTAGTTCCCGGTTTGCTCCGGGGCCTTGGCCAAATCCACAGCCGTTACGGCCGTACTAGTTGGGATCAGTTGTGGGTCGATGCCATTGAAATCGCGGAAGAAGGCTTCTATTTAGGACCAGCCTACGCTTCCATCACCGAATTCGGGATCAAAAAAGGCCGGGCCACCCGCTTTGAGGAGACAGCCCGGACTTTCTTAGATAAGGGACGGCCCTATGGGGCCGGTAAACCATTCCGGCAGCGGGAATTGGCCCAGGTCATGCGGACTATCCAAACCGAGGGACCGGAGGGTTTTTATAGTGGTTGGGTCGCGGAACGATTCCTGGAAGGGTTGGACTCCTTAGGGGGCATCATCACCGCCGATGATTTGGTCGATTACCGCAGCAGCATAACACCGGCGGTCCAAGGTATATACCAGGATGTTACTTGCCACACTCCCGGCTTGCCCTGTGGCGGCGGGTTACAAATCATCATGATGCTCAACATCCTGGAGCAGTTCGATCTCAAGGCCCTCGGTTATTCCGCCGACTATTTCCAACTTCTCCTCCAGGCTTTGGAAGTGGGCTTCGCCCACCGCCTAGAATATTTCGGCGATCCCCGCTTCGTCGATGATCCCACGGAACGGCTTTTGAGTAAAGAATATGCCCGCAGCTTGTCCTTAGAAGGACCGATGGCTTCCGGCTCGAGCCGGCCAACGGGCCAAGGGGGCACCACCCATTTCGTCGTCGCCGATGCCGAGGGTAATGTGGTCTCCTGGACCCAAACCAT
>JBMNRY010000117.1:0-4953 GCA_050944915.1 Limnochordia bacterium | reverse complement strand
GTCCAACTGGCGACCCCCGTCTTGGCCCACGCCTTGATAGTCGATGGCCAAATGGATTTTGCGGCGCGGTTCTTAGCTTCCGCCGGCCTGTTCCTGCGGGTTTTGGGCAGTTTGCTGCTTGTGGGCCTTGGACTGGGATTTTTGCGCACTACCCGGATTATTCTTGTTCGTTTTCGCCGTCCCTAATTCATCGCGACCCCTCTCAACGACCACTAATGTTCGTTCCAGGGCCTGCTGTAAGTTTGATAAGACCTCATCGGCATACTCTCGGGCTCCTAATTCCATTTCTTGGGCCTTTTTCCGGCCTTCTTCCACCACTTGAGCCGCCTCTTCCCGGGCCTTCTTGATGATCTCATTGTTATGTACCAGTTTCGCCGCGTATTCCTGGGCTTGTTCTACAATTCGTTTGCCTTCCAACTGGGCCTGTTGAATGACCCGTTCCCGTTCTTGGGCGATCTCCTCGGCCAGTCTAATTTCTTCTGGAATGGCACTCCTGATTTTATCGACTAAATCAGCCAATTCTTCCATGTCGACTAAACCTTTGCCGCTGAAGGGGATAACGGGAGCGGTGGCGGCCAGTTCCTCTAAGCGGTCCAACAGGATGACCAAGTTCATGCGGTTCACCATTTAAACCCCTTTCTCCTAGCTCTTCAACTGGGCGAATTTTTCTGTTAAGCGCTGGGCAACCCCTTTGGGGACCCATTGGGAAACATCGCCACCAAAAGAAGCGATCTCTTTGACGGCGCTAGAGGACAGGAAGGAATAATCATTGCTGGTCATCATGAACATCGTTTCCACTTCTGGATCCAAATGGCGGTTCATGGAAGCCATCTTAAACTCGAATTCAAAGTCGGTCACCGCCCGGAGTCCCCTGACGATGGCCACAGCCTTCCGCAGTCGAGCATATTCAATGACCAAGCCACCATAATGCTCACAACGAACATTATCGAATTGGCTTAATACATGATGCAACATTTCCAGGCGCTCTTCCACGGTGAAAAGGGATTCTTTCCTTGGGTTGGTTAGCACGACCACATAAACCAAATCGAAGATGTCGGCGGTACGGGAGATGATGTCGATGTGGCCATAGGTTATGGGATCGAAACTTCCCGGACAGACTGCGATTTTCACAACGAACGTTCCCCTTCCCTTTGTGTAAAAAAGGACAAACTTGTTCCGCCATAATCTTTTCTACGGATGAGCTCTAGGCCCTGCTCCCCAGGGGCCTCATCTTGACCATGCTCGTAAATAATTAGACCGTCAGGGGTACAAAGCTTCCATTGGACTAAGGCCCGCAAGGCCAGGGGACCCAGCTTAGTGCCGTAAGGTGGATCGAGGAGAATGAAGGCAAAACGTTGACCTTTTTTCCCTAAGATAGTGATGGCACGGAGAATATCGGCTGTGTAGACTTCCCCTTGCTGTTCTAGTTTCGTTGCTGCTAAATTTTCTTTAATCACCTGGGTCGCTCTTCTATCCTTATCGATAAAAACACAATAGCTGGCTCCCCGGCTGAGGGCTTCGATGCCATTAGCTCCGGAACCGGCGCATAGATCTAGAAAGGGCTTGTCCACGATCTGGGTTCCCAAGATGGAAAAGAGGGATTCCCGGATCCGGTCGGCCGTCGGTCGGGTGTTACTCCCTTTGGGAGCCTTCAACCGATGGCCTTTGGCCATCCCGGCGATAACCCGCATTAGGTGAACCTCCTATTGGGGTACGGGACAGAACATCACCCCGATTGTACCTGGTCCCGCATGGACTCCGATGGTACCGCCGATGGGAGCGATAACTAGTTTTTCACAACGGCAACGGCTTTCGATTTCCTCGGCTACCTTTTCGGCTTCCGCTAAAGAATTCCCGTGGACCACCGCGACCCAAATAGGTCCTCCTGCCTGCTCCGCTACGATGTCGACAACCCGGCGCAAGGCCTTCCCCTTACCCCGCACCTTCTCATAAGGTCCAACGACACCATCGGTGAGGGTGAGGACCGGTTTGAGCCGGAGCAAGGAACCAACTAAGGCTTGCGCTTTGCCGATGCGACCATTGCGTTCCAAGTATTCTAAAGTATCGACGACGAAATAAGTAGACACATGTTCTCGAAAATCGCTGACCTTTTGGGCGATAGTATCTAAATCCTCTCCAGCTTCGATGAGTGCTTGGGCATAAAGGACCAAAAGACCGGAGCCCATCGAGGCCAGCCTGCTGTCGATGACCTTAATCTTTCCCTCGGGAACCATGGAGGCGGCGATGGTGGCCGACTGGTAAGTTCCCGACACGGAGCCGGAAATATGAATGGAGATAATCTCATGTCCGGCGGCAACTAGTTCTTGGTAGACTTGGGCAAAATTCCCGGGGTTCGGTTGGGTTGTACTGGCTGCTTCCTTTTCCGATTCCAGCTTGGCGTAAAACTCCTCAAGGGTCAGATCAACACCATCGACATAACGTTGGCTTCCGAAGTTAACGCTTAAGGGGACGACATGGATATCCTTTTCCCTGATGATTTCCGCCGGCAGGTCTACACCACTATCGGTCACAACTTTAATTAGTCCCATGATTAGTGGGTCACCTCCCTCTATTCTATGGAAATGAGGTAATAGTAAAGGGGTTGACCTCCGTAATGGAGTTCCACATCACATTGGGGGAAGATCTCCTCGACCCTTTCTTTAAACTGGCACCCTTGGCCTTCATCAACTTCTTGGCCGTAAAAAATAGTGATGATATCGTCTTCTTGGGGATCCATGGCTTTGATCAGTTCTAGCCCTACATCTAACTGGATGGGACCGGTGGTTACAATCTTGCCATCAGCCAAGCCGATGTAATCTCCCTGGTTGATCTCTAAGTCGTCGACCCGGGAGGAACGGACGGCAAAGGTGACCTCACCGGTTCTTACCTGGGAGGCCGCCTCACTCATGGCAGTCTGGTTGTCTTCCAGCTCCCCGTTGGGATCATAGGCCAGCATGGCCGCCAGTCCCTGGGGTATGCTCCGGGACGACACTACTTCCACCGGCTTTTTCGTCAGATGTTTGACCTGTTGGGCAGTAAAGATGACGTTGCCGTTATTAGGTAGGATAATGACCTTTTCCGCGGGGACTTCTTCCACGGCCCTTACCAGGTCTTCGGTGCTGGGATTCATCGTTTGGCCGCCCTCGACGGTCCAATCGACACCTAAACTGCTGAAAATCGAGGATAGCCCCTCACCGATGACGACGGAGACCACACCGATGGGTTTGTTTTCCTTAGGAGTCCGGGCCGCCGCGGCCGCCTTGTTCTGGAGCTCCATGTTGTTGATTTGTACTTCGGCTAAAGCCCCCCAACGGAGGCATTCCTCCAGGACTAGGCCTGGGTGATTGGTATGAACGTGGATCTTTAAGGTCTGGGAATCACCGACCACCAGGAGGGAATCGCCCCTAGGCATGAGGGTTTTCTTGATCTGCTCCTGGTTGAGGTCCTCCCCTAACAGTAAAAACTCGGTACAATACCGAAACTCAATGGAAGCTTGCTCTTGGATGCCGCCTTTGACCACTTCTGTAGTCGATCCATTCCTTTGTTCCGCCAGAAGTTCGTCTATGCTAATGGATGGAGCGTGGGCCCAGTTCTCCAGGGCATACAAAACACCCTCCGCGGCAGAAACTAATCCCTGTCCGCCGGCATCAACGACTCCTGCTTCTTGAAGGGCCGGCAATTTTTCCCGAGTGCCCTCGAGACTCTCATAGGCAGCATCTAAAACAAAACGGGCAAAGGCCACCAGATCTTCTTTCTCGGGGGCCTGTTTAGCGTTGCTGGCCGTTTCTCGGGCCACGGTGAGCATCGTTCCTTCAATGGGCCGGACCACAGCCTTATAGGCTGTATTCGAAGCCTCTTCTAAAGCACGGATCAAATCCTCGGCACTGGCTTCATCCTTGCCGACTAAACCTTTGGCAAAACCCCGCAACAATTGGGAAAAAATAACTCCGGAATTGCCCCTGGCACCCAGCAGGGACCCCTTGGCTGCCGCTTCCGCCTTGGCCGCCACGGAAGATGACTGGGTTTTGAGGCATTCTTGGGCTGCCGCAACTATCGTCATAGACAAATTTGTTCCGGTGTCACCATCGGGCACCGGAAAAACGTTTAAAGCGTCGATTTTTTCCTTATCATCGAGCAGGAATTTTGCGGCATAAAGGATTAGTTTATCGAATTCAGTTCCAGTAAGCTTTTCTACTTTCAAAAGAGGGACCTCCGCTTCCACCCCTGTGTAATCACTTCAAGTTCTTTGAAACACGGACACTCTGAATATTTATATTCACCTGGGCAACTTCCAATCCCAAGTAATATTCGACGGCGTATTTGACCTTCTCTTGAACATTGTGGGCGACTTCGGAAATCCTAGTTCCATATTCGACCACAATATGTAAACCGATGATTACTTTATCGTCTTCGACTTTTACATCTACACCCCGGCCGAAGTTTTCCCTGTTGAGAAGTTCCGACAGGCCTTCCTGCATATTCCGGGGCACCATCCCGACAAGACCGTAGCATTCGGTAGCGGCAATGCCGGCGATGATAGCGATGACATCTTCGGTAATATTGATCGAGCCTAGGTCTGTCGATGAACCTTTGACCATTATCTACCCCCCCATCTGTTGATTTTAGCTAACCTGTCGCCGAGTAGTGGCCAACGGTGAGATCTACAAAACCAATTCTTGCTTCTATTTTAGTTCCTGTTCGCACAAAAGTAAACCCCTCCTAGCTTCCCTCCTTTGTTCATCGGCCTTTTGGGCTTTTCCTGTCTCCTTAGAAACTAACGGTCAAGCTATCTATCCCCGCCCGGAAGATCCTATTCCCCCCAACCCAGACCGATGAGTCTGTGTAAAATGTTTGTGGGAAAAGATGGGATGGAGACTGAGGAAGACCTCTGAGAAAGAGGAACGAGAAGCCGATCCTCGAAATAGAGTTAATGGCAAAAAAACCCATGGAGGT
>JBMNRY010000116.1:0-4960 GCA_050944915.1 Limnochordia bacterium | reverse complement strand
AGCGGCCAAGGCCCCTCCCGTTGGGATCAAAAGAAAAATGAACAACCAACAAAAAATGCGCAATTATTCCCCTCCCCCTCATGGTAACAAGCGGACGAGGGCATCGAGGATGGCCACCACCACCGGCAGAGCGATAACTAGAATCAAAACCTTCCCGGCGATTTCGATGGTCACCGCGATGGCTGTCTCCCCGGCATCCCGGCAGACTTGGGCACCTAGGGCCGTCAGATAGGCGATGCCGATGCTCCGTAAAACGATGCCCAAGTAGAAATCGCCCAGCCGGGCCCGTTGGCTCAACTCCCGAAAAACCCCCAACAGTTGACCTAATGGGCCTAAGAGCAAAAGGAAAATGCCGATGATAAAGGCCAGGCTCACTTCCGGGGCGATTTCCGGATATTTGCGCCGCAAGGCCGCCAAGAGAACGGTGACCACCATCCCTAAACCGACGATTCGACCGATTTCCGACATGGGCAGCCTCCTTTACCACAGACGGAAGGTCGATTCCACCCGGTCAAAGAGCTGACTCACCCAGGGAAAGAGCCATAAGAGGGCGAGAATGATGCCGGCCAGGCCTAAGGCATAGGCTACTTCCTCCCGTTTGGCCTGAACCAGGACGATGTTTAAGACGGCCACCAGTAACCCAAGGCCGGCGATGCGGATGATGAGGGATGTATCCATACTCCTCGCCTCCCCTTAATAAAAGAGCAACACTAGGGCCAAGCCGCCGGCAAAACCGAGATAATTCCACAACTTCACATTCCGGTCCCGCTCTTCGATGGCCGCCCGTTCTTCCTGGTGCAGTTGGGCCCTGATCAACGACAAATGCTTCAACTGATCATCCAGATCGGAGCGGCCGATGACCTGGCCCAAGTTCTGTAGGATCTCCCCATCCTGGCTGGAAAGGGCCAAGAGATCCCTTGCCCCTTGCCAAACATCTTCCCAAACATAGGCAAAGGGGTCACCATCGCCCTGGAGAAAATCTTCCGCTGCCCGGCGAAATAAAGAGGCGATGGGCTCATCTAAACGGGCCGCCACCCGCTCTAGGGCTTCCGGGAGGGAAGTGCCGGTGTAGTTGATCTCCGTTTCCAACATCTGAAGACCCACCTGGAGGGAACGTAACTGGCGGGGGCGGTGGATGTAGTTGGCGGCCACCATTGCCGTCAACCGGCGGCAACTCCAAAGGATGATCAAGGCTAAGGTTGGACGGATCAACTGTCAGCCACCTCCATCTATTCCATCTTATGGAGGGACAAGGGGGAATATGTCCCCAATTTGGCCCCCTGACCCCGCCGAATTTCCTCGACCCGACCTACCCGACCCCGATTGCTGAGGATAATAAAACGGTCAAAGGGATGGCCTTCGATGAGCTGGGCCATGATGGGCCGGCGTTTTAGCTCGGCCAGATCCCGACCATGGGCCGAGGTGATGATGCTCACCCCACAATTGACTGCTTCCCGCAAAGCTAAAGCATCTTCCTGGCGGCCGATCTCATCGGTGACGATCACTTGGGGAGACATGGCCCGCAGCAACAACATGATCCCTTGGGCCTTGGGAACTCCATCGAGGACATCGGTGAGGGGGCCCACATCCAATTGGGGCTTTCCTCGGTAGGAACCGGCGATCTCCGAACGCTCATCGGCGATGGACACCTGATAGCCCCCATAACTTAACTGCCGGGCCACATCCCGCAGCAAAGTGGTCTTTCCACAACCGGGAGGAGAAATGATCAAGGTATGGTAAACCCCCCCAGATGGATCGAATAGGGAAGGCAAGATCCTATCGGCCACTCCCGGCAGCTCCCGACTGATCCGAATATTGAGGGCCCCGATGTTCTTTAGGCGGGCCAAAGATCCCCCCTCCATGACCCCTTGGCCTACAAAACCGACCCGATGGCCTCCGGGAAGGGTCACGTAACCTTGACGCAGCTCCTCCTCCAGGGCGTAAAGGGACCCTTGGGTTAATAATTGTAAAGTCCGGTCTAGTTCCTCCTGTGTAAGGATGATCCCTTGGGCATGATGGGTGACCAAGCCTTTCTCACTCAAGAAGCGGATTTGACCCTTGATGAGGAGGGCCACAGGCCTTCCCAGACGCAACCGGATTTCTTGTAACCAAACAAGCTCCCCCGGGGGGATCCTCTGCAGGAGAGAACGTAGTCCCGGCCCCAATCGAGGATAGATATCTCGAGATAAAACAGCATCGGTTTTAAACACAAAAACACCCCCATCGATACTTATGCCCAGGGGTGGACAAAGATGATAGGGGTGTTTAGAATTTGACTTCCAAGATCCGCTCGGGGGGTAAACCCGTGTATTTGACGATAAGTTCCAAGGGCACCCCATCCCGCAGCATATCCCGTACGATGGCCATTAGACCTTCAAGGCGGGGTTTCTTCCCCCGTTTTTTCTTTTCCAAAGGCATCACCTCCAAGCTATCAGATCCTATGCGCTAAACTTCGCTGTTATGTTGGCAACATTCCATCAATTTCCATAATTCTCCTGCATAAAAAGCCGGCCGCAGCCGGCTCGACTATTCTTCATCATCTTCGTCGTAATCTTCTAATTCCACCACATCATCGCCCACATAGAGGACTTCACCACATTCGGGACAGGAGATTTCCGCGTTGTCATCATAGAGGAAGCTTTCATCGAAACAGACCACTTCTCGACAGTTGGGACATTCCATCTCTACCAAGTCGTCATCGTCCATCAATTCATCGGCATAAAGCTCTTCTTCCATATCACTGAGATCGTTATCGATGGCTTCCATATACTCTTCCATTTCCTCCTGTTGGACCTGGAGTCCTTCCACCGCTTCCACCAGTCCGTCCATAACCGATAAGAGGTTTTCCCAAATCTGCTGGGCCTTTTGATCGCCCCCATAGAAGTCGGACCCACTGATGAGGCCCCTTACATAGGCCATGCGCTCTTTCAATTCGTTCATTACCAACAACTCCTTTCCCTCCCCAGTCCTCTGGGTAATATACCCGGTATGGGCAAAAAACATGTTCTAAGCCCGGGATAAGTATTCTCCGGTGCGGGTATCAATCCGCAATACATCCCCGACTTCGATAAACAGGGGTACCTGGATGGTCAATCCCGTTTCCAAAGTAGCCGGTTTCGAACCGCCGGTAGCCGTATCCCCTTTGAATCCCGGTTCCGTTTCGGTCACCTCTAGTTCAACCGTTGTTGGTAATTCGACGCCAATGGGGGTCCCTTCAAAGGTTTGGACGGAGATGATCATGTTTTCCTTTAAGTAGTGGGGCGCATCATCGAGATCGTTTTTCGTCAACATGATTTGATCATAGGTTTCCATATCCATGAAATAATATTCGTCTCCAGACGAGTATAGATACTGGACATCCCTTGTTTCGATATGGGCCCGATTGACCCGCTCCCGGGCTTGGAAAGTCCGCTCGGTCACCGCTCCGGTGCGGACGTTTTTCAACTTGGTGCGGACAAAAGCCGCCCCCTTCCCCGGTTTAACGTGGAGAAAGTCCACCACGGTGAAAATGTCACCTTCAATTTCTATGGTCAAACCTGTCCGTAGATCGTTAACAGAAATCAATGGCTCTCCTCCTTCCAGCAAAGCCTAGAGAATCAACAGCTCCTTGGGGGACTGACTGAAAACTTCATATCCATCTTCGGTGACTAGAACCAAATCTTCGATGCGGATGCCGCCCCAGCCGGGGAAATAGAGACCGGGCTCGATGGTGACCACGTTCCCCGCTTCTAGCATATGTTCCGATTGGGGGGTCAACCGGGGATCCTCATGGATCTCCAACCCGACAGCATGGCCGAGGCCGTGGCCGAAATGATCCCCTAAACCTTCATCGATGAAATACTGGCGTACGATCCCGTCAACTTCCTTAGCCGGCCGGGGTCGAACAGCAGCTACCCCTGCCTTTTGGGCCCGCAAGACCAGTTCATAACGTTCCCGCTGCTCCTGGCTAGCCTCGCCGATGACAACCGTCCTGGTCATATCGGAACAGTAACCCTGGTAGAGAACACCGAAGTCAAGGACGACTAAATCTCCCACTTCCAGAGTCCTCTCCCCAGGCCGAGCGTGGGGGCGGGCGCCGTTGGGACCCGAGCCGATGATGGGATCGAAGGACATCTTATCGGCCCCTTCCCGCCGGAGGAAAAATTCCAATTCTAAGGCGATTTCCCGCTCGGAAACACCGGGTTTTAAGAAACCTAAGATATGTTCAAAACCGGCATCGGTCAGTTGGGCTGCCTTCTTGATCTTGTTGATCTCATCTTCATCTTTACACAACCGCAGCTCTTCCACGATACCCACTAAGGGTTCCCATTGGATCTGGTCATTATCCCCGACCCATTCCTGGTACTGGCTGTAGCTGGTATGTAGCGCCTCAAAACCGACCTTCTTCAAACCTTCATCGGCCAGAAGTTTATTAATCCCTTCCCGGGGTGTGGGATAATGATACACCTGGAAATGGGGGGCTTGCAACTTTGCCTGTTCAACATAGCGAAAATCCACCGCGATGATCGCCTTTTCGGCGGTGATGAACAAAAAGCCGGCGGAACCGGTAAAGCCGCTTAAGTAACGCCTATTGAAACTATCCGAAATGATCACACCATCGAGATGGCCGATCTTTTCCCGTAAACGACGTAACCGTTCTTCCATCTTTGCGGGCCACCGAGCTTAGGGGCCCTCCACCTCCTTTATTTTCCTCACCAAAGCTTCCAGGGCCAGATAATACCCTTGGGGACCTAAGCCTGCGATCTGTCCCCAACAGACGGGAGCCACCACCGAGCGGTGGCGAAACTCCTCTCGGGCATAGATGTTAGACAAATGGACCTCGATAGTCGGCACCTCCACCGCGGCTAGGGCATCCCGCAAGGCGATACTATAATGGGTTAAGGCACCGGGATTGATGATGATCCCCTGGAAGCGACCCCTAGCCCCTTGGATGGCATCGACCAGAACTCCTTCGTGGTTC
>JBMNRY010000115.1:0-5075 GCA_050944915.1 Limnochordia bacterium | reverse complement strand
ATGACACAAGAGGCGAATCCCTTCATACCGACACTGGCCAAATCGACAGAGACCATAAAAATCGGTGCCAGCAGAATTCCAGCGATGCCTGCAAGGGATGAACTGTAGGCAAAGGTGATCGATATGGTTCGATCGGTTTCAATGCCCATCAATGTGGCTGCTTCCCGATCCTGAGCTACGGCTCGCATGGTCTTTCCTAAGGTTGTCCTTTGAAACAACAACCATTGGATCACTAAGAGAACTAACGTAACCAAGATTACGAATAAGTTTTGCATAGAGATACTGACTTCTCCCACCCGGATTAGACGTTGGCCAAAGGGACCCGCGGTGGTGACGGGATAGGGACCCCAGATGATAATAGCTAGGTTCGAGAGGAGAATCCCCAGGGCTAGGGTGCTTAACATCACCGTGCGGGGGTGGGCATCCTTGAGGGGGCTGTAAACAACCCGCTCGGCGCTCATACCGAAAGTACTCATTAACATGATGACCGCAATCAGGGCTGGAAGAAACCCCAAGCCCAATTGATTAGAAAAGGTAGCGGCATAGGCAAAGGCGGCGATGGTGACGAAATCTCCCTGGGCCAGGTTGATGATGCCGACGGCGTTCCAGATAAAGGTGTATCCCAGGGCGACCAGGCTGTAAATACAGCCCATGGCCAGCCCGGTGGTCAACTGCTGAATTATGGTGTTAAGGGCCATGGCTTTGTCCTCCTTTAAAAAGGGCTGGGTCGGGTATCAGCCCAACCCAGCGCCTGGCGCAACTCTTTATTCAAAACGAACTTCGGTGTTGACTTCCTTGCCGATGACGACTGGTTTTCCACCTTTGATTTCTATGATCAACAGTTCGTGGAGCGTCTGGCCATTGGCTGCCACATTATAGGTCAATCCGTGGGTTCCCTTAATATTCCTTAGAGACAGCAGGGCATCCCGAACAGTATGCTTTTCCACGGAGCCGGCGGCTTCCGCTGCAGCGGCCCATAAGCGTACTGAATCATAGGCCAGGGAAGCCATGAAGTTTTGGGGGATGGAACCATAACGCTCTCTAAAATCATCGATGAACTTTTGAACATCGGGGTCTTCATAAGTGGCACAGAAGGTTACGACACCGACGAGCCCCTCGGCCGATTCACCGGCAATACTAAGGAAGCTTTCTTGACCTGCGGTACCGGATCCAAAGAGCCGGACATCGGGCAGCAGCTGTTTGGCCTGGCGGCACATCAGAGCTAACTCCACATCGAAGGCCCAACCGATTAGGGCTTCTGCGCCGGAGTTCTTGATGTTCAACAGTTGTCCGGTGAAGTCCTTATCGCCGGTATTAAATGCTTCCCGAGCGACGAATTTCAAGCCTTTTCTGGCCATCACTTCTTCCAGGTTATCGGCACCACCGACACCAAACTGGTCTGTACTGTGTAGGATTGCGATCTTGTCAATGCCGAGGGTATCGACTATGTAGTTGATGATCAGCACAGAAGCCAATTTGTCATTTTCCCGCACCCGGAATAGCCAGGGATTGTCGATTTCGGTGATCTGTTCGGCACTACCCAAGGCAAATTGGATCACACCTTCTTGGGCTACCAAATGTTCCGCTGCCAAAACAGCAGTACTCTGGGAGTCCCCAATTACAGCATCCACATTATGTTGATAAATGAGCTTTTGCATGGCCGTGACCGCCGGAGTGGCGGCCCCTTGGGAGTCTTCCCACACCAATTGCAATTCATGGCCCAAGACTCCCCCGGCGGCATTTATCTGCTCAATAGCCAAGAGGGCCCCCGATCGGGCAGCATCACCGTTGGGAGCACTACCGCCGGTGAAAGGTGCCAAGATTCCAAAGGTGATCTTTTTGGCACTGGCCAGCCCGATGCTACCTAAGACCAGTACCAGTGACAGTGCAATAACGATACACAACCGTCCAATTCTCATTGATGCATGTCACTCCTTTGTATGGGATTATGGGAATGGGTACAATGAATCCTCTACCACCCCCTCCTCATTAAACGAATAATACCAATTTAAGGCAATTAGACCAAATAAATACAATAATAACAATTAATTAAGATAACGATGCTTGGACGGTTAAGCATTCTGTTAAAATATGTATGCTCGTCGATGGGTAAGCATGCGGACAAAACAAAGCACCAGAAGCAAGGCGGCTTCCAGTGTCTGTTTCATGGTGCCGAAAAATGGATTAGCCCTTGATTCTGACTTATTGATGCTGGTACCTTGGGGGCTTGTTTCCTGGACTCCTGCTACTTCAGCGTTAGGGATTCAAGTTAAGATTGAGACCTACTGATATGGGAGTCTACTCATAAGAGAATGATCGTGTTTCTGTCAAAGAGGATCAGCCCATCATCCCGCATTTTAGCCAATTCCCGGGAGAGGGAAGTGCGTTGGACACCGAACTTCTCCGCTAAGGCTTTCTTCGTCAGATTCAGCTGAATGGTATTTGTTCCTTGTCGCTGTCGTTCCCGGTGTAGGTAATCGAGGATCTTCTCCCGCAGGCTCTTCTTGGCGTAAAGTCTGATTCTGTCCCCGAGCATAAAAGCATTATCGGAAACATGGTGGAGAAAGCTCGCTAGGAAAGAGGGGTATTGGGCGCATAATTGGAACACTACATCCCTGGGTATTTCTAGAACCGTCGAGGTCAAACGGGTTGCTACCGTCCATGGATAATAGGGATTGGAGGAAAACAGCAGATTACCGCCGATGACATCTCCTCTGCTGAAGGCTGCCACAGTCAACAAATCCCCTCCTTCCGAAATGTGTTCGATCAGGATTTCTCCCTTGAGGACCAGCTCCAGCTTAGTACATTCCTCACCTTCTAAATGGAGGACTTTGTTTTTGTCGTGTTCAACAACCCGGAGGTTCCCATCCCTTAAATATGTACTAATGATGTTCTCGGGTATGGAATCTAGCATAGGGATGTTTCTTATTTGCAAAACCATAGACTTCACCCCATGAGTTACCTAGGTAACTCTTTTTTCGTCATTATACCCTTATAATGATCTAAAAGCCATGGAGGTACCTGGTGATGAAACATAGAGCTACGGTGATCAGAACCCTGTTTTTGGTTCTGTTTTTGGTCCTGATTTGGAAAGGGAAAATGATGCTCTGGCTAGCTTTATTCGCATTTAGCCTAGGGCTTGCTTTACTCTTTGGTCGGGTGTACTGCGGTTATGTCTGCCCGATGCATACCCTAATGATCCCCGTAGAAAAGTTGGGACAAAGACTTAAATGGCAAACGAATGAACATCCCCGCTGGCTTGATTCAGGGGTTTTCCCTGGGGTTGCTTTGGTCGCTAGTGTGGCTACAATGGCCTTGGCCCGCAGGGTGCTGCGGGTAAACCTGCCTATCTTGCTGATTTGGCTAGGGGCATCGGTTCTCATTACCTTGCGCTACAAACAAGAAGTATTCCATAATCTCATCTGCCCCTTTGGAGCCTTACAACGGCTCTTCGGCAAAGGAAAACTCTTTGCCCACTGGGTTGATAAGGCACGATGTACCGGTTGTAGGCTTTGTGAAAAAGTCTGCCCTTCCCAGGCTGTAGTAGTTGACCATGATCGCAGAGCTAGGATCGACACGAGCCTGTGCCTGCAATGTAGTGCTTGCCGAGAGGCTTGTCGGAAGGAAGCCATTTCTTATGCACAAGCTTCAGCATTCTAAGACTTGAAACAAGACCAGAGGAAAAAACGCCCCGGCCCATGATTAAAGATCTCCCCTTGATACAAGACGCCGCTAGGGCAAAGCATGGCCTATTTTCAAGGCGACATCTCTTTAGCGTAAAAACAACAAAACCCCTCCTAGAGGGGTTAAATTTTACCTATGGTGCCGAAGGGGGGATTCGAACCCCCACGGGCTCAGGCCCACTGCGCCCTGAACGCAGTATATGGGGTTTTGGCGCCATGCCTAGAAATGCCAAACCCTGTCCTGGTGCGCCTTTCCTAGGCTTCCCGAACAGTTGTTCATGCCCTAAAATGCCCCGAAATGCCCCGGCGTTGCTACACTACTGCTACATTTTTGGGATGCCAAAAGGCTGGACGCTAAGGGAAAAACTAGACCACTGATCGAAAAACCGGAGCCGTTTTCATTCAAATCTGTTCAAGGCTCTCTTTTTCCCGAAACCCCAACCGCTGCGATCACCCCACGAACAATCGCCTCAGCATCCAGCTCCGCTTCCGACTCCAGAAAACACCCCAACCGTTGACTAATCGGTCGACCTTATTGTTCACTTGCACAAGAACTGGCAGGATTTACCGAATAAAATAAGAAATCCTGAATGCAACTATGAACTTCGTTGGGGGCGGCACCCTCGAGACAATTCGACATCAACCGCTTTTTCACCAACTATTCTTTGGCATCATCATCCTTGTCTTGCTCGCTGTTGCCCTCAATTGGGCCCTTATCTTCCGCTACGGACAAGAGACAAGTTATGAGTACTTGATCCAGGATGACACGTCCCTTGCGACGAGCCTTGCAGAGAGAGTCTCTCAGAAGATCCAAGACTTTGCCCACCAGTTAAAGCAAGCGACAGCTATCATCGCTCAACTGGACCCTTCCTCCCCCATACTCGAAGAGGTTCTCCTAGCCCTAGCATCAGAGTTTCCCGCTTCAAATCAGTTGGTACTAGTGAATCATACTTCTTTGATCGCAGCACCCATCCCTAAAGATGCCATTTTTGACCTTCCCACCGCTATTCTAAACGAACCACCCCCTCCTGAGGACAAGTTCCGTTTAACACAAGTAGTAGTTGACAAAGTTGCCCTAGTTGCCCTGGTCGTACCTATCATTAGGGAGGGAGTTCCCCTAGGAACTCTTATTGCCTATTCCCCCTGTTCCAGCCTTTTTCTTCACCTCAACTCATACCGGGGATGGATTTCTTCCTGATGGACAACCAGGCCTGTATAATTCACTCGGTCGAACCGGAGTACATTGGAATCACTCTTGCTGGCATTGGTATGCGTAGCCAAAAGAGCCAAGCGCCCGTATCTCCCTCTGATATCATGGGCTCGCCTGAACCCCAATTGGTCGCCCTCAAAGTCATGAAGGAGAACAGCGGCAGTCAGTTCAGCCCCCAAGTT
>JBMNRY010000114.1:0-5090 GCA_050944915.1 Limnochordia bacterium | reverse complement strand
AAATTAACGGAGAAGGATGTTGATGCGGCCCTCAGGGAAGTCCGTTTAGCCCTCCTGGAAGCCGATGTCAACTTTCGGGTTGTCAAGGACTTCGTAGCCAGGGTCAAAGAAAGGGCCCTGGGCCAAGAGGTGTTATCTAGCCTCACCCCAGGACAACAGGTGATCAAGATCGTCCACAACGAGCTAACGGAGCTTTTAGGCGGTCAAGCTACCAAGCTAACCCTTTCTTCCACACCGCCGACGGTGATCATGATGGTCGGCCTGCAGGGCTCCGGTAAGACGACAACTTCGGCCAAATTGGCCCTGATGCTCAAGAAAAGGGGGCATCGACCCCTCTTAGCAGCAGCAGACGTATACCGGCCGGCAGCCATTAAACAGCTCCAAGTCTTAGGGGAGTCCATCGACACCCCAGTGTTTTCCATGGGTGATCGCCAAAGCCCCGTCGATATCGCCAAAGGTGCCCTCAGCCACGGTCGCTCCCATGGTAATGATGTCATCATCCTCGATACCGCGGGACGTCTCCATGTGGATGAAGTTCTAATGGAGGAATTAGTCCAGATTCAAGGGGCGGTCACGCCCCAGGAGATCCTGCTAGTTGTCGACTCCATGACCGGGCAAGATGCAGTCAACGTGGCGGAAGAATTCCAAGCCCAACTTCCTTTGACCGGTTTGGTGTTAACAAAACTTGATGGCGATGCCCGGGGTGGTGCCGCCTTGTCCATCACTAAGGTGACGGGGCAGCCCATCAAATTCGCGGCCCTAGGGGAGAAACTAGAAGATCTAGAAGTATTCCATCCCGACCGGATGGCTTCCCGGATCCTGGGTATGGGCGATGTCTTAACCCTCATCGAAAAGGCGAGTCAAGTCCTCGATGAATCGAAGGTTAAGGATCTGGGGCAAAGGCTGACGACAGCCCAATTTACCTTCGAAGATTTCCTCGATCAGTTGGATCAAATCAAGAAGATGGGTCCCCTCGATCAGATCCTGGGTATGCTGCCGGGCTTTGGGGGAGCCAAAGGACTCCAAGGGCTCCAAGTCGATGACCGGCAACTAAAAAGGGTGGAAGCCATCATTAACTCTATGACTCCCCAGGAGAGACGCCAGCCCGCTTTGATTAAAGGTAGCCGTCGCAAACGGATCGCCCTCGGCAGCGGTACTTCCGTCCAAGACGTCAACCAACTCTTGAAACAGTTCAACCAGACGAAAGAGTTGATGCGCAAACTAGGTGGCGGCAAGCAGCGGGGAAAGGGAAGAATACCCCGGGGGCTCAAGGGCCTCTTCGGTGGATAAAAGTTCCTACCTAAGGGTAGCAGAATAATTTGAAGGAGGTGAGAGAATGGCCGTTAAGATCCGCTTACGCAGAATGGGTGCGAAAAAACGCCCCTTTTACCGGTTAGTAGTCGCCGACTCCCGGAATGCCCGGGATGGTCGTTTTATCGAAATCATCGGCCACTACAATCCTATTAGTGAACCGGCGGAAATCCATGTGGACACTGAAAAAGCCTTGGATTGGTTGAAAAAAGGTGCCCAGCCTTCCGATACAGCCAAGTATCTCTTAGAGCAAACCGGTGTCATGGAAAGGTTCCAGCGGGAGAAGACAAGCCAACAAGAGGCTTAAGCCTCTATGGAGGTCAGGTAAATGAAAGATCTCGTTGAATTTGTGGCCAAGCATCTCGTCGAACAACCGGAGGAAGTCAGGGTCATGGAGCGGGAAGGTGAGCGGGGTTCCATCCTGGAGCTGAGAGTAGCCCCTTCCGATATGGGGAAAGTTATCGGACGGGGAGGCCGCATCGCTAAGGCTTTACGCACCGTGGTCAAAGCTGCCGGTATTAAACAAGGCCGGATGTACCAGGTCGAAATTGTCGATTAGGCGGGTTATAGGTAATGGAGAGACTAATTAAAGTGGGGCAGCTATTGGCTCCCCATGGCCTGCGGGGAGAAATGCGGGTCTGGCCCTTAACCGATGGACCGGAGCGGTTTACGGAGTTGGAACGGGTTTACCTCATCGAAGGGGAAGAACCCATCCAGGCCCTTTATATCGAGGGGGTCCGTTTCCATAAGAACCTGGTCATCGTCAAATTCCAAGATTTGGATACCATCGATGCCGTGGAACCCTTCCGTCAACGCTACATCGCCATCCCCGAAGGAGAGGTAAGACCATTACCACCGGATCGGTACTATCTTTTTCAGCTCCAAGGTCTGCAGGTTTACAGCCTGGAGGGGGAATTCTTAGGAGAAATAGTCGATGTTTACCAGGCCGGCGGCAATGATGTCTATGTCGTCCAGGCTCCCCCGGGAGTAACCCGGAATAAGGATCATCGGTTTCTTCTCCCGGCGGCCAAGGAGTTCATCAAGAAGGTCGATCTCGAAGCCGGACGGATGGAGATTAAGGTCATTCCCGGGCTGCTTTAGGGGGGGTACCAATGCGCATCGATATCTTAACCCTATTCCCTGAAATGTTCACCGGCCCCTTTGATCAAAGCATCATGCAGCGTGCCCGCGAGAAGGGACTCCTGGAACTGTTTATCTGGAATATCCGTGATTTCACCACTGACCGCCACCGGGTAGTAGATGATACTCCCTATGGAGGCGGACCGGGAATGGTGTTAAAACCGGAACCGATTTTTGCCGCGGTGGAAACCGTCAGCCAAGGCCACCGAGAGCCGGGCAGAATCATCCTCCTTTCGCCCCAGGGAAAACCCTTTAATCAGAAGGTGGCGACCAACTTAGCCCAAGAAAAAAGGCTGATCTTGTTGTGTGGCCATTACGAAGGGTTTGATGAGCGGATCCGTCAAGGCTTAACCTTGGAAGAAATTTCCATTGGGGATTATGTTTTGACGGGAGGGGAACTGCCGGCTATGGTCCTAGTTGATGCCGTAGTCCGCCTGATCCCCGGTGTATTGGGTGAGAGTCGATCCCATATGGAAGATTCTTTCAGCGAAGGTCTTCTGGAACATCCCCATTACACCAAGCCCCGGCTTTTTCGAGGGATGGAAGTACCTGAGGTTTTACTTTCGGGGCACCATGAAAAGATTGCCCGTTGGCGCCGGAAAGAAGCCTTGCGCCGCACCTGGTTAAGACGTCCGGAACTGCTGGAAACAGCGCCTCTAACCGAGGAAGATCGAAAAGTGTTAGCGATGATTATCGATGAAGAAAAGGATAGGGGGTGAAACCAATGGATATTATGTCCACCCTACAACAGGAACAATTAAATCCCGAGGCCGGCAATTTTGAGATCGGTGATACGGTTCGGGTCCACGTGAATGTGGTCGAAGGTGAACGGCGGCGGATTCAAATCTTTGAAGGGGTCGTCTTACGGCGGTCTGGCAAAGGGGCCACCGAGATGTTCACCGTCCGGAAGATTTCGCAAGGTGTAGGTGTAGAGCGGACCTTTCCCGTTCATTCGCCCAGTATCGCCCGGGTAGAAGTGATCCGCAGAGCCAAGGTACGCCGAGCTAAACTCTATTATCTACGGGAACGACGGGGCAAAGCAGCCCGTTTGAAAGAAAGACGTTAAAGTCAACTCCTCGGCGGCAGCCTGCCGCCGGGGTTTACATTTTGGAGGGAATAGGCCATGGCTGCCAAATCGACATTACGGGAATATATCGAATCCCTGTTAATCGCCGTCGTCTTAAGCTTCTTTATCATCACCTTCATTGCCCAATCCTTTTTGGTCCAGGGCAGTTCCATGCAGCCCAGTTTTTACCACGGTCAACGCCTGTTGGTCGACAAACTATCTTACCGTTTTCGGGAACCCCAACGGGGTGAAGTAGTCGTTTTCCGTTATCCCGCCGATCCCAGCCGCCGGTTCATCAAACGCATCATCGGTCTGCCGGGGGATGAAATCCTCATCAGGGATCAGCAAGTTTATCTCAACGGAGTCCCATTGGTGGAGGACTATATCCAAGGGCCTACCTTTGGCCGTTTCGGTCCTGTCGTCGTCCCCCCTAATGCCTATTTCGTCCTAGGAGATAATCGGAATAATAGCGATGATAGCCGCTTCCCCGATGTGGGCTTCGTTCCCCGGGAGAACATAGTCGGACGGGGTTTGTTCGTCTATTGGCCTGTGACCCAAATGAGACCCATTGGAATCCCGGCCATCTTCCAGGAGGAGAAAGCCTAAAGGGCTAACTCCCCTGGAGAGGCAGGGATTCCCTTTTCTGGCGCAGAACTAGTACCTGCGATACCTTAAATCTGGAGGCCTCATTTGTGCATTGGAAGCGGATGACCGTTAATGAAATAAGGCAGTACCTTCAGCAGGAATCATCCTTAAGCGAAGGGATGTTGGAGGCTTTAGAGAGGGACCCTCGTCGGACTGTAGCCCGCATGGTGGCCCAGTACCGGCGCCGCTGTCGCCAAATGGAGGAACAAAGGGAACATGTTGTTCACCTCCTAGCCCAAGAGAATGCCCTCCGTCAAGCCGGCTATTCCTTCGTCGCCGGTGTCGATGAGGCGGGACGGGGTGCCTTAGCGGGGCCGGTGGTCGCGGCCGCCGTCCTTTTTCCCCCCGGTGTGTTCATTCCCCAGGTGGACGATTCGAAGAAATTGACGGCCAAGCAGCGGCAACAGCTTTTTCACAAAATCAAGAGAACGGCCCTCGGTGTGGCCACCGTCGCCATCGATGCCCAAACCATCGATGAACTGAACATCCTGCAAGCCACTTATTTGGCCATGGGACAAGCCTTGGGCAAGCTGGTTCCCCAGCCTGATCATTGTCTCGTCGATGGATATCCGGTACCGACCATCGCCATGGAGCAGACCGCCGTCGTCGGCGGGGATCGAACTTGCTTTTCCATCGCGGCGGCATCCATCGTGGCCAAGGTTGTCCGGGATGAGATCATGCTGCAGTTGGCCCGGGCTTACCCCCAATACGGTTTCGCCCGCAATAAGGGTTATTGCACCCGGGAACACCGCCAGGCCCTCAAGACTTACGGACCAAGCCCTGAACACCGCCGATGTTTTCGACCGGTAGCCGAAGCCGGGCAGTTATCCATCCCCTGGAAGGAATAGGAGGACGATTAATTGCGGCGCGTACGGATCGAGAAACTAGTCCCAGGCATGATCACAGCAAAACCTATCTACGATGACTT
>JBMNRY010000113.1:0-5932 GCA_050944915.1 Limnochordia bacterium | reverse complement strand
TGCCCGTATACTTTTTGTAAGCTGGATTGAACAACTGGATGACGAACTTCTAAAGGGCAAACCCAACGGTTACAAGTGTGTTGCGCCAAGTTGACAAATAGAATCATTATTGTTATAGTTTTCTATACAAGGGAAGGCAATACGATACTTTTGATGTGGATACAGACTATACTTACAATAATCGCATTCGAGGAGACCAATACATGCTTAAACTAGGAAAGGGTCTTAGAGGTCAGTTAATCAGGGTTATTAGCGCTGTTATTCTTGTTGTAGTGCTGGCCGGCTCCTTAGTCTCTTATCTACATGTGCAAGATGTTATGGGTGAGTCCATCCAGGAGAACGCGCGGATCAGCGTTGCCCAGAGCGCGGAAATCGTATCTAACTGGGTCCAGTCGGTGAGTAGGGAGATCGATGCCCTCTCAGGGGCGACGGGGATTAAAGGCATGAATTGGAATGAGCAGTTGCCCCTTTTGGAAGGGATCCTCGATGGGCATCCCGATTATGCAGGGATGTTTGTGGCCGACTTGAATGGATTAGCCAGGACTTCGGCCGGTTCTGTTGAGGAGCTTGGTGATAGTCCTTTCTTTCGCGAGATAATCTCATCTGGTCAGACCAACTTTTCCGATCCAGTGAGAAGCCCCGATACAGGGGATTTGGTCATGCTGGTCGGTCGGCCGATTATCGGTTTTAAGGGGAATATGGCCGGTGTCTTGGGGGCCATGGTGAAGTTAGATTATATTCGGGATCTGGTGGACCAATTGGCCATTAACGGCCATGGTTACGGCTGGCTCATCGATAGCAATCTAAATACTGTCTTCCATCCCGAAGACAAATACATAGATAACACCAGGTTGTTGGCGGAGAATGGCGAGTTGCAAACCATCGCCCAGCGTATGCGCCGGGGAGAAAACCTAGTCGATTACTATCTCCACGGCAAGACGGAGATGATCATTACCGCGGCCCTTGTTCCGGAGACGAATTGGTCCCTGGCTATTATTGCGAAAAAAGACGACGTTTTTTCCAGCTTGTCTGAGCTACTCCGTTACAATCTAGCGGTGTTAGTCGGCTCGTTAATCATCGGTGTCTTATTAACCTTCCTCATTGCCGCTCGCTTGGTCAAGCCACTGTTAGCCTTGGAAGAAAGGGCAGAAGTAATGGCCACCGGCGATTTGCGGGGTTCGGTAGCCAATACAGAGCGGGATGATGAAATCGGCCAGTTGGCTACAGCCTTTGCTCAGATGGTCGAGAATATGAAAACCCTAATCACCCATATTCAAAGGACCGGCAGTCGCGTCCAAGAGTATTCATCCCAGCTCTTTTCTGGTATCCAACAAACGGAGGGCTCGATTTCAGAGATGGCCGCAGCGGCCACCGATTTCGCCCACACCGTAGATGTTATGAATCGCAATGCCCAGGCGGTAGCTCAAGATGCTGAGAGAATTACCCAGCTGGCTGGTGATGGTGAGAAAGCCCTGGAGTTGTCGGTAACGAACACATCGGAATTAGCCGCCGATATCGAAGACTTGTCCTTGGCCATTAACAGCCTAAGCGAGAGCTCCACCGAAATCAGCAAGATTGCCAATGCCATTGCCGCGATCACTGAGCAGACCAATTTACTGGCTTTGAATGCTGCCATCGAGGCGGCCCGGGCTGGGGAACATGGGCGGGGCTTTGCCATCGTTGCCGAGGAAGTGCGTAATCTCTCGGTTCAGTCCGCCGAGGCCACCCGTACCATTAGCGCCCTGGTGGAAGAGATTCAAAGCAAGACCCAGCTGGCTCTGGAGGCCATGGGTAACAGTGTCCAAAAGGCCCAAGAGACTTCCGAGGTGGTTAAACAGGGCAGTGAATCCCTCCGAGGGGTCCTCGATGCTGCCACCAGAGCAGCCAAGAGTATCCAAGAAATTTCCGCGGGGATAATAGCCATCGGCGATGGCAGCCAGGAGATCGCCGCGACCACGGAGGAACAATCGGCTATCGTGGAAGAGTTGGCCCTATCGGCCCAGGAATTGAACAGCATTGCCGATGATTTGATCGATTTAGTGCGGAAGTTCATCGTCGAAGAAGAGGGCTTCCATTAGGCACGCTGCAAAGTTGGAAGCTGGCCTCTGGCAAACCTAAATAGGAATATTGATTACCTGATACTTCCGTTCACCCCCTGAGTTAACAGGGGGTGTCTTTTTGCCGCGGGGAGTCTAGGTGGGCGGGTAGACGAGCAGCCAATCCCTATTCACTCTTGTTGGTGGGGACAGAACCCGCTGCTTGTACCAATTCTAGCTCTTCAAGGAGGCTAAAGTCGTGACATTTTTGTCTAACTTGATGGTCGCCATTAAGGGTTGGAAAGAATTCCCTGGGTCCCTTTTTTTGTATAAGTGGGCCAAGGGGTTCTTCCCATTGGTTTCGGATACATTTCAAGATACCTCGAGGGTCATTAATGTTGGCCTTAGGCGGCGAATTTATTTTAGTCCACTAGCCCAGAGAATAAGAATGCTCCCTCCCTTTCAAGGAGCGAGCATTCTTCACAGAAGTCTGTTGGTATCCCTATCTGGAATTTAAGGAAGGTAATAGCCAGGGGTACAGACTATTTCTTGTCTAGGTCTAAGACTGTCGCACAGATTATCTCCGCGATGGCTTTCAAGCTATTGGCACTGACTTTATCTAATCCATCACCCGGTGTGTGGTAGGCGAGGTCTGTATTGTAGCCGCAAAGAAATACCGATGGCACACCGTGCTCAATGAAATTGCCGGCTTCTCCCATTCCGCCACCCTTCTCATCGTAGACCGGCAGGATGTAGCCCATCTTCTCGGCCGTGCTGACCATTAGATCAATTAATTCTGGGGCAGAGCTATAATAGGCTTCGGTGGGGGTCAAAAATTCACCATCATATTTTAAACCTTGCTTGAGGATCCCGGCGTTGCCCCCGGCCACCTGGTCGATAATAAAGGCGGCGACCCCGTCGTAGATGAGGTCCTTTTTGGCTTCGATATACTTCTTCATCCCATAGCAGGCACATTCCTCAGCACAGGTCGAAAGGAAAACCAAGTTGTGCCGGTGCTCCCGCTTGGAAAAATACTTGGCAAGCTCTAACATAATCGCGTTACCGGAAGCATTATCATTGGCACCGGGGCAGTGGGCAACAGTCTCGTGATGGCTGCCGTTGATGAAGATATTCCCTGCATTGGGATCGGTGCCCGGGAGAATGCCGGTGACCATATAATCGGTAGACTGGACAACCTGGCCCGTAACCTTTAATCGGACCCTCAAGGAATTGGTCTTGGCCAACTCTGACAGGCGCAGAAAATCTTTGTAGGCAATGGCGACAAAGGGGATTTCCGTCAATTCAGGGGTTACCGTCCAACAGGTTATCGCGCCATCGGTTCGTTGGTCACTAAAGACAAAGGCTGCCGCTCCGTTTCTAATAGCCCGCAAATATTTTGTTGCGACCAGGTTTTCACCCTGCCAATAATGCTCCTCGGCGGCAAAGACGATTTTACCTCGACAATCGATACCGGCATAATCCTCATCTAAACCTGCGCCAACGAAGACTGCTTCTGTTTCCAGCCCGTTGATATCTGTTAAACGGCTACGTCCATTGGCCAAACACTGGATATCCCACTCTTCGCCGTCAAAGAAGGCGACTAAAGATGCAGCCGATTCCTGTACCAAGGGAAACTCTAAAGGCATATAGTCGACGTCGCATCCATACTTCTCCAAATATTTGCCTACGTAGTTAGCCGCCTTGACGCTAGCGGGACTACCGTCCATGCGGGGACCATAAGAAACGATCTCGGCCACATGTTCCATAATCCTTTCGGCGGATATTTCAGCCATGTTCATGGGAATCTCTCCTTTGATAAGATGATAACGTCATGGACTTTTTCTTCGGCATTGTCAAAATCAGGTATTTGTCCCCACCCTTGACAGGGGTTTCTGTTTATCCTAGACCATACATGCGATAATCCGTTCCTCGGAGATATCATCGGTCTGGGTATCAAATGAAGCGGAGATGCTTCCATTGCGCATGATTAGAATCCGATCTGATAATCCAATCAACTCTGGAAGTTCATCAGAAATTAGGAGGATGGCAATCCCTTCTTCCACCAACTCCTGCATCAAAGTATAGACTTCACTCTTCACGCCCACGTCGACCCCTCGGGTCGGATTGTTGAGGATCAAGACTTTCGGTTTGCTGGCCAACCACTTGCCCAGGACGACCTTTTGACGATTGCCGCCACTGAGGGTGTTGGTGGAAACATCAATATCCTTGGCTTTGATCCTCAGCCTTTGCAGGTAGTCGTTGGCGATTTGTCTTTCCTTAGTTCGCTGCAGGACGCCCCGTTTTCTTAACCGGGATAGGATGGGTAAGTTGATGTTATCACAGATGGAATGAATGACGATAAGTCCCTCTTCGTCCCGTTCTTTGGGCAGGTAAGCGATTCCGGAGGCAATAGCTTGGGCCGGATGGTTAAAGGAGCACTGCTGACCTTCCATGAAGATGGTGCCTGTATCCGGTTGGTGGATTCCAAAGAGTACTTCAGCCACATGTTCCTTACCGGAGCCGACAAGACCACCGATACCCAAGATCTCCCCCGGGCGTAGTTGGAGATCGACCTGTTGGAATTCCGCTTTGAACGATAAATTGTGGGCACTGAGGATTACATTATCTTGATATTTGCCCTTCTTGGATTCTTCCCGATAGATGTTGGTATCGACTTCCCGGCCTACCATCAATCTCGATAGCTGGTCTTTGTCCACATCGGCCACCTGGGTTGTTGTGACCACTTGACCGTCTTTAAAGACTGTTACTGTGGAACAGATCTCGAAGATCTCCTCTAGGTGGTGGGAAATGTAGATGATGGAGTTACCAGCATCCCTAAATTTTTCCATTTCTCGGAAGAGAATTTTGGCTTCCCTGTTGTTAAGGATCGCTGTGGCCTCGTCGATGATGAGGACCTTCGGTTTTGCCAGGAGGGCTTTAGCCAGTTCAATTAACTTGGCCTCTCCTAGGCTAAGGTCGGAAATCATGGCATGGGGAGATACATTTAATTCTAACCGTTCGAGCCATACCTTAGTTTCCTTATGTATGAGATCCCAGTTGATGACACCTCTGTTTGTGTACTTGGCCAACCGGCCAAGGAACATGTTTTCAGCCACACTTAAACAGGAGATGAGACTCGGCTCTTGATAAATGATACAGACACCGCTTTCGGTACCTTCGTTCCGATTCCGGGGGGAATATGGCTGGCCTTCTAAGTGCAGCCTTCCCTCGTCAGCAGGGAAGACCCCGGCGACCAACTTAGAGAAGGTCGATTTACCCGCGCCGTTTTCCCCCACCAAGGCGTGGACATCATTATAGCTTAGGGCAAAATCCACATTCCGTAGAGCCCGTACCCCGCCAAAACTCTTATAGATTCCTTCGGCTTGAAGAATATACTCTCCACCCTGTTTCATCATCATAACCCTTTCTCGCCGAGGATCCCTTTCATTATTGGAAGGAGATCCGGGAGTATATGTGTGAACACATATACTCCCAGGCATTTTCTAACGTTAGTTAACCATGTCTAAGGAGATTTCGAAATAGGCTGGTGGTGCATCTGGATTATGATATCTGGACATTTCGAGCCAGTTGTAGGCAGCAGTCTTATCATGGAATTCCTTAATAAAGGTCCGGGCCACATCGGGGGCGGTGACTTCCATGAGCTTGACTTCTGCAAACATTTCATCCTCGTTAATGGGAATACCGTGGAGATAGTCATAGAGCATGACTAAGGCAAAGCCAGCGGTTAACCAGTGGCCACCGGAGGTGTAGTTGAGCTGATTGTAAGCTACCGATTCACAGGCATCCCGGTCGGTATCCATGCCGCCGACGATCATCTCATTCATCCGGTTGGCATTTCTAATAGCCGCGATGGCACCTAGGGCCATAGCGTCGTT
>JBMNRY010000112.1:0-5934 GCA_050944915.1 Limnochordia bacterium | reverse complement strand
CCTCGCTGGTTTTCCTTTGTTGGATAGTACCCTCGTTAAACAGCACAAGCAAATCCACCAAGGCCTCGTAGCGCCTTTATCCAAGGTTGTGTGCCGTTGCAGAGGGCAGGCATGCTCACTCTCAGCCATTCGCTTAAGTCCTCTTTGCCTTCAGCTGATAAGTGCCTATGAAGCTGAGGTAGCGGGTTTTGAACATCGTTTTTCGGATGCTGATTGAGCCATCAAAAAAAAATTACGGGCAATTTGAAGACAGGCCCTTTCCAGGGTATTGATTTTTTCACCCATTCGAGTACCCTAAAATCGAAGACGATGCTACATCCATCGTTCTTCATAAGACCTCGCTCCTTTCTCTGCTTATGGGTAGCGGGGTCTTTTTTGCTATCCATCTGCTTCTTTACTACCACCTACTAAAATTTCACTTCAACTTTTCGGGCCGCCCCTGGCGGGATATTTTCCATTATTAACCTGGACTAAAAGCCCCGGCTTGTTCATCTAATGGTAGTAATCCTACTATCGAGGAGGTGGACCAATGGGTGTCCTGGGAGGCGGCGTGCTTTTGGTCATCGGTGGCGGAGTAGGTTGGCTGGTCAAAACCTATCTGGTGAAAAAGCCTTATCCCGGAGAGGTATGGGGAGCCATCATCGCTGGCGTTATCGGCTCCTGGTTAGGAACCGGCCTTTTAGGTGTTTGGGGTCTTATGCTTGATGGTGTCAATATCGTAGCCAGTATCATCGGGGCCCTTTTGGTGGGATATGCCATCGGTTCCTTGGGTCAAGAGGAGAAAGGGGAAGAAGACGGGGAGTCTTGACAGGAGCGGAGTTTTTTACTATAGTAAGGGGGAATTTAAGTCTCCAAAGGTGATGATGGGGAGGAGTAGGTAGACAGATTCGGCGGCAGAGAGCCGGGGAAGGTGCAAGCCGGTGCCGAGTGGTTTACTGAAGATGGCCCCTGAACTACAGGCTGAAGGAGAGTAGGCCCTGTCGGCGCACCCGTTATCGTGCTAGAGTATTCCCTTCGGGGAGCACTCGAAGAGGCCGCTACCCGCGAGGGAGCGGTAAAACAGGGTGGTAACGCGTATCCCTTCGCCCCTGTGGTGATAATCACAGGGCGGAGGGTTTTTTGTTGATCCCGTTGAGGGAAAGTAACCTTTAAGGAGGGATTGGAATTGGCGAAAGAGACTTTTTATATCACGACACCGATTTATTACCCCAGCGATAATCTCCATATCGGCCATGCCTACACCACCGTGGCCGCCGATGCCATCGCCCGTTATCATCGCCTGCAGGGGAAAGATGTCTTCTTTTTGACGGGCTCCGATGAACACGGACAAAAGATCGAACGGATCGCCAAGGAAAAAGGTCAGGAACCTAAGGCCTATGTGGACAAGATCGTGGCCAATTTCCTACATCTTTGGGAGAAACTAGATATCTCCTTCGATGACTTTATCCGGACTACCGAAGAGCGCCATCATCGTGTAGTCCAGGAGATCTTCCGCCGTATCTACGAAAAGGGCGACATTTACAAAGGTGAGTACATCGGTTGGTACTGCACCCCTTGTGAAACTTTCTGGGTGGAATCGAAGTTGGTCGACGGCAACTGTCCCGACTGTGGCCGGAAGGTGGAGCAGATCAAGGAAGAAAGCTACTTTTTCCGCCTTTCCAAATACGCGGATCGGCTATTAGCCCATATCGAAGCGAACCCCGAGTTCATCCAACCGACCAGCCGCCGCAACGAGATGATTCAATTCATCAAAAGTGGTTTGGAGGATCTCTGTGTCTCCCGGACGACTTTTAAGTGGGGCATTCCCGTACCCATCGATGAAGGCCATGTGATCTATGTTTGGTTCGACGCGTTGACCAATTACTTAACGGCCATCGGTTACCTCGATGATGAGGAGATGTTCCGGAAATACTGGCCTGCCGATGTACATCTAGTGGGCAAAGAGATCGTCCGGTTCCATACCATCATCTGGCCCATCATCCTCATGGCCCTAGGTGAGGAACTGCCGAAACAGGTCTACGGCCACGGCTGGTTGCTCCTCGACAGCGACAAGATGTCTAAATCCAAGGGGAATGTGGTCGATCCCTTGGTCCTCATCGACCGCTATGGTGTCGATGCCATCCGCTATTTCCTCCTGCGGGAGATCTCCTTCGGTGCCGACGGTAATTTCTCCCTGGAGGCCCTAATCGGCCGGATCAACGCCGATTTGGCCAACGACTTAGGCAACCTCCTCCATCGCACCTCGGCGATGATGAAAAAGTATTACCAAGGCCAGATCCCTGAACCGGGACCAGAGCGGCCCTTAGATGTGGCTCTGCGGGAAGCAGCGGCCGAAGCTTTAACGACTTTTAGCAGCCAGATGGACAAGGTTGATCCCAGTGGGGCCCTGGCCACCATCTGGAGATTCGTAGGTGCTGTAAATAAATATATCGATGAGGCAGCCCCTTGGGTCTTAGCCCGGGAAGACCGTCAGGAAGAGCTGTCCCGGGTGATGTATAACCTGGCGGAAGCCCTGCGGGTCATCGCCTTGTATATCTACCCCTTTATCCCCAGAACGGCCCAAACCTTCTGGGAGCGGTTGGGCTATACAGATAAGATCGCCGCTCATCGCCTGTCCGAAGCAGCCTGGGGCGGCTTGTCAGCAGGAGTCCAATTAAGCAGCGGTAAACCTCTCTTCCCCCGGATCGAAGTAGAAGAGGAAGTAGAGGAGGCCCCGGCTGAGCCAGCCCCCAAAGCTCCTGCGCCCGAGACGAAGGAGCAGATCAGCATCGAAGATTTCGCCAAGTTGGATCTGCGGATCGCCCATGTCTTGGAAGCCGACAAGGTGAAGGGCGCCGATAAACTCCTGAAACTCCAGGTCGATCTCGGAGGGGAACGGCGTCAGATCATCGCGGGGATCGCGACGAACTATCGGCCCGAGGATCTGGTCGGGAAGCAGATCGTCATGGTAGCCAATCTCAAACCGGCCAAATTGCGGGGTGAAGTATCTCAAGGGATGCTTTTAGCAGCCATTAACCCCGAGGGGAAACCCTGCTTGCTCACCCCCGATAGTTCCTTACCCGCGGGCTCTAAAGTACGGTGAGTGACATGTTAATAGATACCCATGCCCACTTAAATCATCATGCTTATAAAGACGATTTGGCCGACGTGATCGAGAATATGGGAAAAGTCGGGGTGGAGCGGGTGATCAATGTAGGCTTTGATCTGCCATCCTCCCGCCGGGCGGTGGAATTGGCCCAGGAATATCCTCAATTCTACGGGGCTGTGGGCATCCATCCCCATGATGCCGTAAAGGCCAGCCCCCAGGCCTTAGAGACCATCGCCCGCTTGGCCCAAAGGGACAAGGTGGTGGCCATCGGCGAGACCGGCTTAGATTATTATTACGAGCATTCTCCCCGGGAGGTCCAGCAAGAGGCCTTCCGGGCCCACATCCGCCTAGCTAAAGATTTGGGGATGCCGATTATCATCCATAGCCGGGATGCCGCCCAAGATACCCTGACGATCCTCAGGGAAGAAGGGGTGGGGCCGGGGGTTATGCATTGTTATTCAGGCAGTGCCGAGATGGCTAGGGACTACATGGACCTAGGGCTTTACATCTCCTTTGCGGGGCCCATCACCTTTAACAACGCCCGCAAACTTCAGGAAACGGCCAAAGGGCTTCCGCTCGATAGACTTTTGGTGGAAACCGATGCCCCCTATTTAACACCGACCCCCCATCGGGGTCGGCGCAATGAACCGGCCTATGTCAGCTATGTGGCCGAGCAGTTGGCTCGGCTTCAGAACCGCACCTACGAGGAGGTCGCGCAGATCACAACGGCTAATGCCCGCGCATTATTTGGGATTGCTTAAAGGAGTTGTCTATGTATAAATTAGTTGCGTTGGATATGGATGGGACCCTGCTTGATGATGGGAAGGAAATCAGTCCTGCTAACCGGCGGGCCATCGATGAGGTTAGGGCTCGGGGCGTTGAGGTGACCTTTGCCACGGGACGGATGTTCTCTTCCGCCGGTTTCTATGCCCGACAGTTGGGACTGCGCTTGCCGACCATCAACTACAATGGGGCCCTGGTGAAAGATATCTTGACGAGGCAGACCTTAGTTCATTATCCCATGCCTGTTCCTCTGGCCACCGAAGTCTTAAGCTATTTGCGAACCCAAGATGTGTACTTTAAGGTGTATATCAATGATGTGATGTATGCTGATACCGGGTGGGAGAGGACCATCGAGTTTAGCCGCCGCTATCGGGTGGCGACTTCTTTGGTCGATGATGTCAGCCGGGTGCCGGCCCAAGCGGGCCCTCCTAGCATGATCGTTATGTATGGTGAACAAGGGCTCTTGGAGGAGATCCATAAGGAACTCAAAGCCCTTGGCGGCGATGAACTATACCTCACCCGGTCCGATCAGGGGATCCTGGAGGTCTTAGATTACCGGGCCTCTAAGGGAAAAGCCCTTGCCTGGCTGGCCGATTATCTCCAGATCCCCCGGGAGTCCATCCTCACCGTCGGCGATAATTGTAATGATTTAGATCTCTTCGCCGCCGGCGGCTTCAGCGTGGCCATGGCCAATGGCGCCCCGGAGGCGAAAGAACGGGCCGATTACGTCACCTTGGATAATAATGAGGATGGGGTAGCGGTGGCCCTGCGTAAGTTCATCTTAGGCGAAAACCTCCCTTAAAAGGGAGGTTTTCCCGATCGTATAGGCCTGTCCCAACTTTAAGGCAGGCCTTTTTCCCAAATTCGCTAACTAAGATGGATATTTGAGGAATCACCAATGTTTAACTTGGTGAAGGTGCCTTTTACTTCGGCTTTTTCCCCGATTAGCGATTCATCGAGGAGCATGTTTTCCACATGGCCGCCCTTGTTGATGATGCTGTTACTGATGATGGAATTGCTGATATTTGTAGCGGCGGCGATGGAAACATAGGGTCCGATGATGGAGTTCTCCACTTGGGCTTGGGGATCGATCCAGACCGGAGGAATGATGATGGAACCTTGGATTTCCCTAGTTTCTCCTAGTTTTTCCAAAAGGATCTTATTGGTCGCCAGTAGGGATGCCGGCGCTCCGCAGTCGAACCAGTCTTCCACGGGGAAGGTGGTCATAGGCTCTCCTTTGTCCACCATGAGCTGTAGGGCATCGGTGAGTTGGTATTCCCCCTTGACCCGGATATCCCGACGGATGATTTCCTCCAGGCAGCTGAACAGCAGTTGGGGGTTTTGGATGTAATAAACGCCGACGACGGCTAAATTGCTAGTGGGCTGGGCCGGCTTTTCCACCAGACGGCGGACCCGCCCATTTTCCATCTCGACGATGCCGAAATTCTGGGGATTGTCTACTTCCTTCACACCGATGGCGGTCGTCCCTTTGGCGATCACATCGATGAGGTTGGCATCAAAGACAGTATCACCTAAAACGATGAGCAAGGGCTCCTCGGATTCACCAACGGCTTGAGCCGCCAAATGGATAGCGTGGCCGAGGCCTTTGCGCTCTTCTTGTTCTACAAATTTGACTTGGAAGGGATAGCGGTCTTGGACATAGGTGACGATTTGGTCCCCCAGATAGCCGACTACTAAGACCACTTCCGTAATCCCTACAGGTTTAAGGGCATCTAAAATGTGACCGAGGATGGGTTTGCCGGCCACATGGACTAAAGCCTTGGGTACTGTATGGGTATGGGGGCGTAACCTTGTCCCCACCCCGGCAACCGGTAGAATAACTTTCATAAATTAGGGCGCAAACTGCGCCAATCCCCCCTTCGACGTAAACATCATCTATGTAAAATTCGGTTGGGTTCCTGGGAAATCCTGCCCCTGGTGTTTTTGGTAGTATAAGAATGGCGAAAATGGCAGTCTAATTTTCCAGAGTTGGGTAGAAAAAGGAGTCACCGCATAGCACCCTGGAAATAAGCCTCTAAGCAACTTGTTTGTAAGGAGGCATT
>JBMNRY010000111.1:0-5947 GCA_050944915.1 Limnochordia bacterium | reverse complement strand
TGGGGGAGGGGAGAATTGGTTTGGAATCGGATATGGGTGATTGGATCGGTCGGCTGGAAACCCGTTGTCCCTGCTTATTGACTGTTACCAAAGGGGTCGGCGAACCGAGGCTGCCTTCCTTTCGCCGAAAACTGGCCACCAAGGATTGGCCGGTGACCATTTGGAGCGCTGCCGATTTACCTGCCCCTTCCGAACAGTATTATGGTCTTGCCGGCTCGCCCACCCAAGTGGAGCGGATTTTTCCGCCCCAAGTGAATGATGAAACCTTCTTGTGGGAAGGAAATCCTGACACCTTAGCCCAAAAGGCCTACGCCAAACTGGCAGAATTCAAGCTCTGGGGGTGAACCTTCTGTCTATCTGGATCGATGACAACAAATGCAGTTCGTGCGGGAGATGCCTTTCCAGCTGTCCCTTTGGGGCCATCGTGGAGGGGGAGCCTCCAAAGATCACTGCCGGATGTCGGCTCTGCCGCCTTTGTATCGATGTATGTCCCCAAGGGGCCATCCTCTTAGGGGAAAGCCCAACAAAGGCAGACCCAGGTCAATGGCGGGGGGTCTTAGTGGTGGCCGAACAGCTCGCTGGTCGGATCAACCCTGTTACATATGAATTGATCGGCAAAGGGGTAGAACTGGCCGGGGCCCTTGAGCAAGAAATCGCTTGTCTGCTTATGGGGCACCAGGTGATGGATGCCGCCCGGGAATTGTTGCATTATGGTTTAGATAAGGTCTATCTTTGTGATCATCCCGAACTAGAGTATTTCCGCAGTGAGCCCTATACCGAAATGTTGGTGGAAACGGTGGAACGCTTTCGTCCGGGCATCCTTTTGATCGGAGCCACCCCCACGGGCCGCTCCTTAGCACCCCGGGCCGCGGTACGGCTGCGCACCGGTTTGACCGCCGATTGTACCATGTTGGAAGTCCGCCCCGACGGTCAATTAGTCCAGATCCGCCCGGCCTTTGGCGGCGATATCATGGCCCAGATCATTACACCGAACCATCGCCCTCAAATGGCTACCGTCCGGTATCGGGTGATGGAACGGGCCCAGCGGGTCGAACCCCGGGGGGAAATTATATCTATACCCTTAAAAGGGAGGGTCTGGAACTGCCCGACCAAGGTCCTAGAGATAATTCCCAAACCCGACGATGGAAGTCTGGTCGATGCAGAGGTTATTGTCGCCGTGGGTCGGGGGATTACCCGCCAAAGGGATATGGAAATGGTTCAGGAATTGGCCCGTTTACTTAAGGCCCAAATCGGCGGCACCAGGCCGATGGCCGAAGCCGGCTGGGTCAAACTCAACCGGCAGATCGGTCTTAGCGGTCGGACCGTCCGCCCCCAGTTATTAATCACCTGTGGTGTCTCCGGTTCGGTGCAATTTCGGGCGGGGATCACCAATGCGAAAACCATCATGGCCATTAATAACGATCCCCGGGCGCCCATCTTCGATGTGGCCCATTACGGGCTTCTAGGGGATTTGTACGAGATACTGCCCTGTTTAATCGGAATGATCAAAGAAGGGAGGAGGGGGTAATGGAGATCTACCCTCGACATGTTGAGGCTTTGAGGGCCATCTGTGGCTCTGATCATGTCTACACCCGGGAGGAAATCAGTTCCGACTACAGCCATGATGAGTTGGCTTATACCGAGTATTACCCCGATTTGCTGGTGGAGCCCGGTTCCACCGAAGAAGTGGCCCGGGTACTTGAATATGCCTATGCCCACGATTTGCCCGTGGTGCCCCGGGGGAACGGGACGGGCCTTTGCGGCGGTGCTGTGGCCATCCACGGCGGGATCATCCTCTCCACCGCTCGGTTAAACCAGATCTTAGAAATCGATGAAGATAACTTGATGGCCGTCGTCCAGCCGGGGGTCATCCTCTTGGATTTGCAAAAAACGGTGGAAGCCAAGGGTTTGTTTTATCCCCCCGACCCTGGTGAAAAGAGCGGCACTCTCGGGGGCAATGTGGCCACCAATGCCGGTGGGATGCGGGCTGTAGCCTACGGGGTGACCAGGGATTACGTCCTGGGTTTAGAAGTAGTTCTTCCCGACGGCCGGATTATCGAAGTTGGCGGCAAAGTTGTGAAGAATTCCTCGGGCTATAGTTTGCTTCACCTTTTCGTCGGTTCCGAGGGGACCCTCGGGGTGATCACCAAGATCATCCTCCGGCTAATTCCGAAACCGGCCCGTCAGGTCAGTCTTTTGGTACCCTTCCCTGATTTGGAGCGGGCCATCGAGGCGGTACCTAAGATCCTGCGGGAGAAGGTGGTTCCCGCTTCCATGGAATTCATGCAGCAGGAAGTGATTCAAGCTGCCGCCCAGTACTTAGGCAAACCCTTCCCCGATTCTTCCGCACCAGCTTATTTACTCCTGACCTTCTATGGTAATACGAGGGCGGAAATGGAGGAAGTCTACCACCGGGCGGCCCAAGTCTGTTTAGATGTCGGTGCCTACGATGTACTTATTGCCGATATTTTGGAACGGCAAGCAGGGATTTGGGAGACTAGGGGAACCTTCTTAGAGGCCATTAAGGCCTTAGGGGAAATGGATGAGGTCGACGTGGTCCTACCGCCCCATTCCATCGCCGCCTTTATTAAATACAGCGAGGAAATCGGCCGCAGCCATGGGGTGCGGATCTTGAGCTTCGGCCATGCCGGCGACGGAAATCTCCATGTCTATTTATTCCGGGGAGAGCGATCCCAGAAAGAGTGGGAGGCCGTCCACGCCCAGGTGATGGAACTCCTCTATGACGAGGCTAAGAGGTTAGGGGGCCAGGTTTCCGGAGAACACGGGATCGGCTACGCCAAAAAACCCTATTTGGCTTCATCTTTAGGGCCCACCCAGATGGATTTACTAAGGTCCATCAAAAGAGTCTTTGATCCTAAGGGCCTGCTCAATCCCGGCAAGATCATCGATTAATTAATTCCTGGAGGAGGGCGAACTGGTAGCCTTCCTCTAGGACCCTTTGGGGGGCTTGGTTAGGGGACGGCAAAAGCCGCCCATATTCCACCATGCTCTGACCACATATGGGACAGCGATATAAATCTCCCGCCGCACTCTCATCGTTTTGGGCCCAGGGCTTCACCCACTTCACATACTCCATCCTCACCCAAGTATTGGTCCTTTGGGAACATGTCCCACAATAATAGATGTTGCTCAAAATGATCACTCCCTTCATAGTATGGCCGGTCCATTTCCCTTTTATGAGTAGAAAATGGGAAAGTTGCAGTGGGGCCCTGGCCATCGGCCCACGTATAATGGCATGAAGGGAGGTGGCATCATGGATGCTGTTGCTGAAATCTTTGGGACGATTACTTTTGAAAACAGTCGCTACACATTACGGGAGGTGGATTTACAGATCGGTTCCCAAAGGGTGAAGGTGTTCGACGGGCGGTTTCGGGCTCAGGTGCAACCCGGTCGGTCTACGATCTTAGCCTCAGCTAGACATTATAAGCCGTATCAAATAACTTATGAACTGCTCCCGGGGGAGAATTCCCTAGATATTCTCCTGGAAACCATCTATCCCCGGGAAGAATTGGACCATTTGGCCCGGCTGGTTCATGCTGAAGCCGAAGGGGAACCCTATGTCGGCAAGGTAGCCGTGGCGGCCAGTGTTTTGCATCGGGTAGAAAGCCCTCTATATCCTTCCACCCTGAAGGGGGTCATCTACCAGGTGACCGACGGTAGGTATTACCAATATTCTCCCGTCCTCGACGGTCGCATCAAGAACCCGGCCAGTAAAGAAGCTTGGCAGGCGGTCTACGATGCCTTGGCCGGTTGGGATCCCAGCAAGGGGGCCACAGGTTTTTACAACCCCCGCAAAACCAGCAATCGCTGGGTGCGCTCCCGGCCGGTGACGGTGGTCATTGGGGGTCACGTCTTCTTTAAGTAGTGGGCCATAGGCCCCTGCTGGGCAGGACAAGCCCTTCCCTTTGTCGAAGGATAGATGGATATCCGTCTAAACAGGGGGGAAAGGGTTGAAAGAAATCCTATCTGGTAATGAAGCCATCGCCCGCGGCGCCTATGAAGCGGGTGTACGGGTGGCGGTGGCATATCCCGGTACGCCTAGTACAGAGGTCTTAGAAAGTATGGAGCAGTACCCTTCGATTTATGCCCAATGGTCGCCCAATGAAAAGGTGGCCTTAGAGGTTGGTATTGGAGCTTCTTTCGCGGGAGCCAGGGTGTTGGTGGCTATGAAACATGTAGGTTTGAATGTGGCTGCCGATCCCTGGTTTACCCTAGCTTATACCGGTGTGAACGGTGGCCTAATCCTCGTTTCTGCCGATGATCCAGGGATGCATAGCTCTCAAAATGAGCAAGACAACCGTTACTTTGCCCGCATGGCCCATGTGCCTCTCTTGGAACCATCGGACAGCCAGGAGGCCAAAGATTTCGTCGCCATCGGGCTTGAGATAGGGGAAACCTACGATACACCGGTGATGTTGCGGACAACGACCCGTATTTCCCATTCCAAAGGCCTAGTCAATTTAGGGGAGAGGGAAGAAGTCCCCTTAAAGCCCTATGAACGGGATGCGCAAAAATACGTCATGATCCCCGCCTATGGCCGTCTTCGCCACCAGGCCGTCGAGGAACGTTTAGCTAGGCTGCAGGCCTTAGCTGAGGAAACACCCCTTAATCGCCTGGAATGGGGTGAACGGAAAATAGGGATCATCACCTCCGGTGTCGTTTATCAATATGTGAAGGAAGTCTTCCCGGAAGCTTCCATCCTTAAATTAGGCTTAAGCTATCCCTTGCCCGAAGGAAAGATCAAAGAACTGGCGGCAGGGGTGGACAAACTCTATGTCGTCGAAGAATTGGAGCCCTTCCTTGAGGAACAAATCAAAGCCTTAGGGATCCCTGTGGAAGGAAAGAAACTAACCGGTCGCCGAGGTGAGCTGAGTCCCGCCCGGTTAAGGGAAGTCTTTGGTCTGACGACCCCCGATCAAGGCACCAATCCCGCTCCCTCTCGACCACCGGTGCTCTGTCCCGGTTGTCCCCACCGGGGAGTTTTCTACGTCCTCAACCGACTGAAATTAACGGTCAGCGGTGATATCGGGTGTTATACCCTCGGTTCCCTACCGCCCCTATCGGCTATGGATGCCTGTGTCTGCATGGGGGCCAGTATCGGTATGGCCCACGGTATGGAAAAGGCTAATCCCCAGTTCGCCGGCAAGACGGTAGCCGTTATCGGCGATTCCACCTTCCTCCACTCAGGGATCACCCCCTTGATGGATGTGGCCTATAACGGGGGAAATACTACTGTTTTGATCCTCGACAACTCCACCACAGCCATGACCGGCCATCAAGACCATCCCGCTAGCGGTAAAACCTTAAAGGGTCAGCCGGCACCGAAGGTGGATCTGGAAGGGTTAGTCCGTTCTCTGCAGATCCGGCGGGTGACTAAGGTTGATGCCTATGATCTGGCCGCGGTTGAAAGGGCTGTCAAAGAAGAAATGGCCCAGGAAGAACCGTCGGTGATCATCGTCGAGCGGGCTTGTGCCCTCATCGTCGATAGGGAGCAACCCTACCGGATCGATCCCGAACAATGTACCAACTGCCGCCTCTGTTTGCGCATCGGCTGTCCCGCCATCAGCGGCCATGGGACCATGGATTTGGATGCTTCCCTGTGTAATGGATGTGGTGTTTGTGCCCAGATCTGCCCCCGAGGGGCCATTGTGAAGGTGGGTGAAGGGGATGTCTAAAGTGAGGAACATCTTGTTAGTGGGCGTCGGCGGCCAGGGGATCATCTTAGCCGGGAAGGTCCTGGCGTCCGGGTTGGCCGGAGCCGGTTTCGATGTGAAAATGTCGGAAGTCCACGGTATGGCCCAGCGGGGCGGCAGTGTAGTCACCCAAGTGCGCTTTGGCCCTCAAGTCTATGCACCCTTGATCACCCCGGGAGAGGTAGACTGCCTTGTGGCCTTCGAAGAGCTAGAAGCCTGGCGGTGGTTGCCCT
>JBMNRY010000110.1:0-5952 GCA_050944915.1 Limnochordia bacterium | reverse complement strand
ATGCCCGCAGCTTGTCCTTAGAAGGACCGATGGCTTCCGGCTCGAGCCGGCCAACGGGCCAAGGGGGCACCACCCATTTCGTCGTCGCCGATGCCGAGGGTAATGTGGTCTCCTGGACCCAAACCATTGGCGAATGGTATGGCTCGGGAGTGACCATACCTGGTACAGGTTTGTTATTGAACAATACCATGAGCGATTTTGCTCCCCAACCGGGAGTGCCCAACAGCCACGGCTATATCTACTCCGAGGCTAATGGGATTGCCGGCGGCAAGGCCCCCTTAAGCAGCCAATCGCCCATGATTATTTGCCGGGATGGTCGCCCCATCCTAGCGGTGGGAGCTGCCGGTGGGCCCCGGATCATCTCCAGCGTCCTCCAGGTAATCCTCCATATCCTAGAACACGGCCGCGATGTAGCTTCCGCCCTCCACGCCCCCCGGATCCACGGTCAAATAGGGCCGGTGTTGGCGGAGCCTGGTTTTTCCGTCGATACCCTGGGTATCTTGCAGGAGCGGGGCTGGCCCATAGAGCTTATCGATAGTGGTCAGCTGACTTCCTTCGTCCATGCCCTGACCATCGATGAAGGGCGCATTCAGGTCGGAGCCGATCCCCGGACGGAAGGGGCAGGGGGCCTGCTGACCGAGGCCCCGGGAGGGGAAACCTATCTAGGTGTCTGCTCTTTAAGCTAGCTCCGCGGCCAAATGATCGATGAACTGGCGGGCGGTCCTTCCTGAGCGACCGTTATGCCAGGCCTGCCATTCGATAGCCCGGCGGTGGAGGGTTTCGCGGTCGATGGGCAGTCCCCGCTGTTGGGCTAAACCATCGACGATGGCCAGATAGGTCTTTTGGTCTGGCGATAGGAAGGTGATGGTGATTCCGAACCGATCGGCTAAGGAGAGCTTTTCCTGGACCGTATCTTGACTGCGCAGTTCTCCGTTCCGATCTTGGAAAGTCTCTTTAACTAGATGGCGCCGGTTGGAGGTGGCGTAGATGACTACGTTATCGGGCTTAACCTCCAACCCGCCCTCGAGAATAGCTTTTAGATCCCTGTATTGGCCTTCGTTCTCATCGAAGGAGAGATCATCGACGAAGAGGACAAACCTCTGGGGTCGATCTTCGATGAGGGAAATGATCTGACTGTACTGGCCCAACATCTGTTTCGGCACTTCGATGAGCCTCAGACCCCTGGGGCCATATTCATTTAACAGGGCCTTCACCGTGGAAGATTTGCCCGTCCCTCGATCACCGTAGAGCAAGATGTTATTGGCCCGGGCACCCTTTAAGAACATCTCCGTATTCTTAATGATCAGCTCCCGTTCCCGCTCGTAGCCGATGAGATTCTCCAACCGGATGGGATCGGGTTGGGGGATTCCCCGTAAGCCTTCCTCGCTCCAGCGGAAGCCATGGAAGCGGCCGAACTGGCCTGTGCCGCAGCGTTGGTAGTACTCAACCAATTGGGGCAGCAGATTGGGCCAGTCCTGGTTTTCTCTAAATAGGGCCTTTAATTGCTCCGTTATGGGATCCCCGGTCTCCTCCATACCCTGGAAGGTATCCCAAGTGGGCAAATCGGCGGCCAAAAAGGTGGGCGGATATTGTTTTAAATAATACCGGACCGCTTCTGGCAGGAGCCAGCTGAGGCTGAAAATGGTCTGCAAGGAGGCCAAATCATTTTGGGCGGCCTTGACTAAGGAAGTGCTCATTTCCCCCAGGGAATAGAGTTCCGCCTTGCGGGTGAAGGGATTATCGGCATATAGGATCAATTCCACCAACCGATTCTGCCAAGGATCCAAATTGGTTTTGGGCCCCAATTCGCTGGCAGCCAGCTGGCCCACCAGATCATGATAGGTTTCCAAAACCTCCAAAGGAGCATCTTCGTAGAGCAGATCCAAAAGTCGGGTAGCCGTGGCGAAGACGGGATCGGTGGTGATATCCTTATAAAGGCAAAGCCGGCGCAGGGCTAACACCGCTTGATTGATTTTCTGTTCCGTGATCTTCATTTTTCTCCCCTTTCTCTCCACACCGTTAAAACTTTACTTGAACAACCCCTCGATCCAACAGGGCGATGGCTTCTTCCGTCCGTTCCTCCAGGGGGTCCCCCGGCGGTACGGAGCTGCCGATTTGCCGCAGTAAATCGATACATTGGCGGCAAAGGGCCACAAAATCCCCGGGATCTAAGGGATAATCCCGCAATAATTTGATAATCCCCACCCCTTGGCTCCACTTGATCAACAGGGGGGCCACCGCGGGGTGTAAACCGGCTTGGGTCCCAGCAGTCCACCGGGCTAGCTTGGCCATGGTGGCTTCTACTTCCCCCAGCCAACGGGGCGGGGCCTGGAAGGGCAGCTCCTCTTGGGGTCGGGGATTGTGGAGGAGGATGCCCGTCAAAGCACAGAGATCACTGGCCGCTAGGGAGGCCAGAAACCCGCTGGCATATAGTTCGGTGACCAACAGTTCATGGACATAAATCCCCCGGCAGAATTGGCCTTTGGGGAGGATTTCTTCCCCTTGAAGATACGCCATATTTTCTAAGGTTTCCTTTTTCTGCCGGTACTGGTCGCAAAGGAGTTCTGGCGGCTGGCCTTGGAAGGAAGCCAGACTGCCGGCGAAGAGCTCCTCTACCTCCCCATCATGGAAGCGGGAAGCCAGATTAATCACCATATTCCAGCTGAGATCCATGCGGCTGGTGATGGGTTCCAACTTACCTTCATCCCAAGTGGGAGGCCGTGTCTTGTCCAGTTTGCTAAAATCGACCAGGGAAATGACCGTCCCTTGCCGGTCCAGCCCCCGCCGGCCGGCTCGGCCGGCCATCTGGAAATATTCTCCTTGGGTGAGGGGGCGGATGTCTTGACCATCGAACTTTTGCAGTTCATGGAAGCAAACGGTCCGCACGGGCATATTCACCCCGACGGCGAAGGTCTCCGTGGCGAAGATCACCTTGATTAGCCGCCGCTCCAGGAGGAATTCCACAATACCTTTTAGGGCCGGCAGTAAACCGGCATGGTGGACGGCGATACCCCGTTCCCATTGTTCGCGGTGATCCTCGAAGCCCGGCAGTTCCTCCGGTTCTAATCCGAGCTCCCTTAACTTACGGCGGACCGACAAGCGCACGATTTCCTTCTCCTTGGGAGCTAAATAGTCCCGTCTGGTAGCCAAATCGGCAGCCATCCTTGCACAGCCTTGGCGGCTGAAGGCGAAATAGAGACAAGGAAATCCCCGCTGGGAAGCTACTTGATCGATGAGATCTAAGTATCTAGTCTGATCCCGGTAAATAGGCAGACGCCGTCCCCGGAGGAACTCGTGGGGGTCCATCGTTCCTCCCTTTAGATCAAATCGCTCATCCTTTTCCAACAGGACGTTGGCGTAGGAAGAATACAAGTCTTCCTGGGGGATGAGGCGGCAAGCCTTGTTGTAGTAGTAATGTTTTAAGGGCACCGCTCGGTCGGTATGGATGAGGACCGCGGTGGGCTGCCCCAGGGCCCTTTCCATCCAGCGGCCGATTTCTTCGGCATTGGGGATGGTGGCCGAAAGACCCAATAGATGCATATGCCGGGGCAGGAGCAGGATCGATTCCTCCCAGACGGTACCCCGATGGGGATGATCGAGATAATGGATTTCATCGAAGATAACCCAAGGGGTAGCAGCCAGCCTCTCCGGTTCCCGCAAGAGGATGTTGCGGAAGACCTCGGCGGTCATGACCACAATGGGCGCCTGGGGATTGATGGTGATATCACCGGTTAAGATCCCAACGGCCCCCCGTCCCCACAGGCGGGCAAATTCCCGATACTTTTGATTGACTAGGGCCTTAATGGGCCCTGTATAAATCAGGCGCTTACCCTCCTGCAAGGATTTATCGGCCAAATAGTCGGCGATGAGGGTCTTGCCGGTACCGGTGGGAGCACAAATCAAGGTCGAGATATTCTGTTGTAGGTACCAGATCCCTTGACGCTGGAATTCATCGAGGACCAGCCCCCGGTACTTATAGGGGAGCTGGGGTCCTTTTTTCTTTTTGGCCATGGGATACCCTCCTTAGAGCAAATGGGGTAGGGTGCAGAAGAGGCGCGACTAGGATCCACCGGCAGGTGGCGACCCTTGGATTATGTTCAATGGGGAGAATTAACCGATGAAGACTGCGAGGGATTGGGTCAGGCTGAACCCTTGGCATTACTCCCATTATAGCTTAGGGGATGAGGGTTGACAAATCCCCCCTTTCCCTAGACGGAGGGGGGCATTAGTGGTAAAATTAACATAAATTGGTGGTATTGTGGAAAAGGTGCGATAAATTGGGAGGTTGATGCTCATTGAAAAAGTTGATTAATGCTCCGGAAGCCTTTGTCGACGAAATGATCGAAGGATTGTTGGCCGCCCATCCCCAAGGCCTAAAGTCGGTGAGCGCCGACAACCGCTCCCTGGTTCGGGCCGATAGTCCCCGCCAGGGGAAGGTGGGGATTGTGACCGGCGGTGGTTCCGGTCACCTGCCGGTCTTCCTGGGGTATGTAGGCCAAGGTTTAGCCGATGGTGTGGCCGTCGGTGGTGTTTTCCAATCGCCCAGTGCCGAACAGATCTTCACCGCCACCCAGGGCGTCGACGGCGGTGCCGGTGTCCTGTATCTTTACGGAAACTACCAAGGCGATGTGATGAACTTCGAAATGGCCTCGGAATTGGCGGACATGGAAGATATCCCTACGAAACACGTCCTCGTTAGCGATGATATCGCTTCGGCTCCACCGGAGAACTGGCGACGCCGACGGGGTGTAGCCGGTTTGTTCTTCGCCTATAAGATCGCGGGTGCGAAAGCGGAAACCATGGCCACCTTAGATGAGGTAGCCGCGGCCGCCGATAAAGCTGTTGCCAACACCAGGAGCATCGGGGTAGCCTTAAGCCCCTGTACCATCCCTGAGGTCGGTCGTCCTTCCTTTAGCATCGGGGAAGATGAAATGGAAATCGGGATGGGCATCCACGGCGAACCGGGTATTTCCCGGGGTAAACTCCAACCGGCCGATGTGGTGGCCGAGGATATGGTCGCACGCCTGCTGGCCGATCTGCCCTTGGGCAAAGGCGATGAAGTAGCCGTTTTGATCAACGGTCTCGGTTCTACCCCCCTTGAAGAACTCTATATTATCTATCGTCAAGTAGCTAAGATCCTGGCCGGGGAAGGGATCGAGGTTTATCGGAATTATGTCGGAGAATTCGCGACCTCCCTGGAAATGGCCGGCTGTTCCATATCCCTGCTGAAACTCGATGACGAATTGAAGGAACTTCTCGATGCACCGGCCAATTCGCCATTCTTCGTCCAATTTGGAAGGTGATCAATATGGAAGTCAAGGATTTAGCCCTCTACCTAGAAGGGATCCAAGCAGAAGTAGTGGCCGCCAAGGATTGGCTCATCGATTTAGACGCGGCCATCGGTGATGGTGATTTAGGTCTAACGATGACCAGGGGTTTCACCGCGGTGGCCGAGGAGTGTCGGGCCAGCGATGAGACGGATCTTGGTAAGCTGTTAGTGAAATTGGGGATGACCTTTAACCGGGTGGCCCCTTCCACCATGGGTACCCTCATGGCCGCCGCCTTTATGCGGGCGGGCCGGGCCTTAAAAGGGGAGACGGAACTCAAAGTCGAACAAATCCCTGCCCTTTTAGAAGCGGCCATCGAAGGAATTAAGGACCGGGGTAAATCCCAACGGGGCGATAAGACCATCATCGACGTCTTGGAGCCGGCCACGGAAAAATTGAAGGAAGAACTGGAGGCCGGGCAAGATCTGGCCGAGGCTTGGGCAGCCGCGGCCGTGGTGGCTGAAGAAGCCTTTGAAGCCACGGCGGAGATGGAATCGAAGGTCGGCCGGGCTGGCTGGTTCGGCGCCCAAAGCAAAGGCAAACTGGATCCCGGGGCCGGCTTAGGTCTTGTGGTCTGGCGAGCCATCGGTAAATGTCTAGAATGATCGGCTTGCGGGCCGTGGGG
>JBMNRY010000109.1:0-5965 GCA_050944915.1 Limnochordia bacterium | reverse complement strand
ACTTTGGTACCCTTACTATCTTCGGTACCGATTCCTTGGAACCACTCCGAACCGTTTAAGATGATGGGACAAATGTTGGCAAAGGTCTCCACGTTGCTTAACAAGGTAGGTTTGCCAAAAACACCTTTGACCGCCGGGAAGGGTGGACGGGGCCTTGGTTCACCCCGCTTGCCTTCGATGGAGGTGAGTAACGCGGTTTCTTCGCCACAAACAAAGGCACCGGCCCCCACTCGGATTTCCAAGTTGAAGGTAAAATCGGTGCCTAAGATATTGGATCCTAATAGACCTAAACGGCGAGCTTGTTCCAAGGCATTTTCCAGTCTTTCTACAGCCAAGGGATATTCTGCCCGCACATAGACAAAACCTTGGTTCGCGCCGATTGCATAGCCGGCGATGGCCATGGCTTCGATGATGGAATGGGGATCACCCTCGAGGATGCTCCGGTCCATAAAGGCGCCGGGGTCTCCTTCGTCGGCATTACAAACCACATATTTTACCTCGCCCGGGGATTTGGCTGCAAATTCCCATTTGAGGCCGGTGGGGAAACCGGCGCCACCTCGACCCCGCAGGCCCGAATCTTTGATGGTTTGCACCACTTCCTCGGGGGTCATCTGGGTTAAGACCTTGGCTAGGGCTTGATAGCCATCCCGCGCGATGTATTCCTCGATGATATTAGGGTTAATCACCCCGGTGTTGCGCAGGGCGATCCGTTTTTGTCTCTTGAAGAAATCCATATCGGCCGCTTTCGGGACCATCTCTTCCGTCTGGGGGCGCTGATAGAGGAGACGTTCCACAATGCGACCTTGGACAATGTGTTCATCGACGATTTCTTCTGCATCGGCCGGAGTTAGTTTTTGATAGAAAACACCATCGGGATAAATGATAATCACCGGACCTAAGTCACAGGTGCCGATACAGCCCGTCTCCACCACTTGAATTTCCTCGGCTAAGCCTTTGGCGGCTAACCTTTCCTGCAAGGCATCCTTGACAGCCAGGCACTTGGTGGAAACACAGCCGGCCCCGGCGCAGACTAAGATATGGGCCCGGTAAACGCCCTTTTTACCGTTGACGGCCTGCCCGTCCTTACCATTTCTTAATTCCAGTTCCCCTTGGTACTTTTCCCGTACAGTAGATAGATCTGTCAATGAAAACATGGAGCTACCCCCTAATCCAGGGAATACTGGGCCAAGATTCCAGGCACATCCTTCGGCGCCACCCGGCCATGGACGTCATCACCGATGATGAGTACCGGGGCAAGACCGCAGGCACCGACACATCTGGTGACTTCCAAGGTGAAAAGCCCATCCCGTGTAGTGTGATTTACTTCCACATCCAGTTGTTTTTTGAGCTCGGCTAGGACTTGGGCTGCCCCTTTGACATAACAGGCCGTTCCCATACAAATGCCGACTTTGTACCTACCCTGGGGTTGGGAAGTGAAGAGGGAATAAAAGGTAATGACTCCGTCGATCTCACTTAAAGGGACATCTAATCCTGCCGCGATTTCCTGCTGCACATCCTGGGGTAAATAGCCAAAGAGCTGTTGTGCTTGGTGGAGTACAGGGATTAGAGCTCCGGCCTTTCCCCGGTAATCGTCGATGATCTGCGCCAACTTCCTGTAACGATGATCATCTACCTTCTTACATTGGCACTTGCGGACTGCGACTTCCATCGTTGGCCCCCCTTGAATGTGATAGCCCTCGTTTTCACTTAAGTTACTAAAAAAATTACACTCCACCGGTTACCTTACAAAAGTGAACACTATCACAATATTCTCGTTACCATTAAAAATATCATATTCTTCTATCATCTGTCAATACCCGCCGAGGGTAATACCTCCTTTTCTAGCACGGATTCTCCTTTAGAACCAAGGCGCTGGTAATTATTCCTCCCTTTCGACTTCCCCGGTGAGTAAGGCGATGAACCGGTCCCGAAAACGCACATCGTCTTCCGGACTGCGGGGAGCCGGCCCCCTGGTTCGCCCTCCTCTCCGCCGGTGTTTAGCCTGGAGATACCTTTCTTCTAGTAAGAAGTCGATGGTCTCCCCTCGATATTCCCGCCCATAGGGAGAGATCGCCCTCCCTCCCCGGGCTAAGACTAAGGAGGCTAGACCCCAATCTTGGGTGATTACGATATCGCCTCGTTGCAGGTGTCTAAGGATGAGCCAATCGGCGGCATCGGGCCCATCATCGGCCACTAAATGGTGGGCATGATCGATTTGGTGATGGAAAGAAGATATTGTAAGCAGCGAAAAACAGTATTTGGGGGCTAATTCTTGAAGAATAGCCAAAACGGAGCGAGGGCAGGCGTCGGCATCGACGAGGACTTGCATAGGATCACCCGCCCTTTTTTTGGTTATGTCTTTTGTGTCGATCTAAGATGGCCTTGCGTAGACGGATGGCTTGGGGGGTGACTTCCACCAACTCATCGATGGCAATAAAGGCCAAAGCCTCTTCTAAACCCATCTGTACCGGCGCATCGAGGCGCTCAGCGATCTCCGCGGTAGAAGAACGGATATTGGTCACATGCCGTTTCTTGGCGATGTTCACCTCTAAGTCTTGGGGGCGGGAATTCTCGCCAATGATCATCCCCCCATAGACCCGGGTGCCCGGTTCGATGAATAGGCGGGCCCGTTCTTGAATGCCGATGATCGCGTAGGCTGTGGCCACACCTTCTTCTAAAGCCACCAAACTGCCCGAAGGACGACCGGGGATTTCTCCTCGAAAAGGTTGGTAGCTATGGAAGCTATGGGTTAAGACCCCATAGCCCTTGGTCTCCGTCAAAAACAGGGACCGCAGACCCACCAGACCCCGGGCGGGGACCAAAAACTCTAAGCGTACATCCCCTCCCTGGCCTTTGGCCATATTGATCATCTCGCCCTTACGCTGGCCCAACAATTCGATGACGGTACCGGTATGTTCCTCGGGGATGTCGACAAAGACATGTTCGATAGGTTCACAGATCACCCCGTCTATTTCCTTGAGAACAGGCTGGGGCTTGGAGACGGTGAATTCGTAGCCCTCCCGCCGCATCTTTTCAATGAGGATACCCAAGTGGAGTTCCCCGCGACCACAAAGGGCAAAGGTATCGGGGGATTCGGTATCATCAACCCGAAGGGCCACATCGGTGCGGGCTTCCCGGTATAATCGTTCCCGTAGTTGACGAGAGGTCACATATTGACCTTCTTGACCGGCAAAGGGACCGTCATTAACCCGAAAAAGAACGGTGATGGTCGGCTCATCGAGCTTTAAGGGCGGCAGAGGCTCTGGGTGCTCGGGATCGACGATGGTATCCCCGATGGAAATATCTTCGATCCCTCCAATGGCCACGATCTCCCCTGCCGGGGCACTGGAAATCGGTTCCCGTTTCAACCGGGCAAAGTTGTAGAGATAAGGGATTTTATGGGTCGTCATACCTCCGGATGTACACAGGCCAATGACCATGCCTTGGGCCAGATGGCCCCTGGTGATGCGACCGAGGGCTAAACGACCCACATAATCATCATATTCCACAGTAGTGATTTGTAGTTGTAAGGGGCCATCCTTATCCACTTGGGGTGGAGGTACATGATCTAAAATGGTATCCAGGAGGGGCAAGATACTTCCCTGACCGGCCGCCAGCTGCCCCTGGGCCTCAGCCAGATCTAAATGAGCCAGACCATCCCGGGCCACAGCCCAAACTACAGGAAAGTCCAGCTGTCGATCGGTAGCCCCTAAATCGATGAAGAGCTCCAAAACTTCATCGAGGACTTCTTCCGGGCGGGCATCGGCCCGATCGATTTTATTAATGACCACGATGGGGAAAAGATCCTGGGCTAATGCCTTTTGCAGGACATATCTCGTCTGGGGCAGGGGTCCTTCGGCCCCGTCGACGACTAACAATACCCCATCGACCATGCCCATGATCCTCTCTACTTCCCCGGCAAAATCGGCGTGGCCCGGCGTATCGACGATATTAATCTTAACCCCCCGATGAAAAACCGCTGTATTCTTCGCCAGGATGGTAATGCCCCGTTCCCGTTCTAGATCACCGCTATCGAGGATCCGGTCGTTGACCCGTTGATTGGTCCGCAAAACCCCCGTCTGTTTTAAAAAAGCATCGACTAATGTCGTTTTCCCATGGTCCACATGGGCGATAATGGCTATATTCCTCAGTTCCATAAAGTCCTCTTCCCCCGATATGATTAATTCCATCAGTTTAAAATAGCAGAAAGGCTAATCAGGATCAAACTGTTAAGTGGGCCAAAATTAAATCTAGGGGTGTGTACACCCCTAGACGTTGAAGCGAAAGTTGATTACATCACCATCTTGGACTATATAATCCTTACCCTCCAAACGGAGGCGTCCCTCTTCCCGAGCTTTCGCCATGGAACCTAACTCCACCAGTTCCGTGTAGGAAATTACTTCCGCTCGGATGAAGCCCCGCTCGATATCGCTGTGGATTTTCCCTGCCGCCCGTTTGGCGGAAGTACCGGCTTTAATAGTCCAGGCCCGGACTTCATCTTTACCGACGGTAAAAAAGGAGATGAGGCCTAACTGCTGATAAACAGCCCTGGCTAGCCGGGCCACACCGGTACTATCCAAACCTAAATCGGCCATAAAGACCTCCCGGTCATCTGGGGGCAGCTGGGCAATTTCCCATTCCATTTGGACGGCCACCGGTAAAAGGATGACCCCTTGTTCTTCAGCCCAGCGGAGGATTCGGTCCCGACCGGGATAATCACCGCTTTGGAGCTGGTCGTCATCGACGTTCACCACTATAATCAAGGGCTTAGCCGTATAAAAAGAGTAGCCCTGTAACAGCTTCGCCTCATCTTCGGTGAACTCCATAGTCCGCAGATGGATACCTTCTTCTAAGGCATCCCGAACCCGGGCTAAAAGGGCTAATTCTTCCTCCCGGGGTGCCGCCTTTTTCCGCTCTTTTTCCAGCCTTGTCAACCGATTTTCCATGAGGGTCCAATCGACCAAAGCCAGCTCTTCTTGGAGAGCCAATAATTCATCGGCGGCATCGCCATCGGGCAGTAGTTTGGCTACACCGGGTTCGGTAAAGGCCCGCACCACTTGAACCAAGGCATCTACATCCTGCACCGCGCTTAAGAACCTGCTTGTCCCCTCTCCCGGAGTAAAACCTTCGATATCCACCAGTTCTAAAGTAGCATAGATGGTCTTTTTCGGCTCATAAAGCTCCGTTAACTTATCGATTCGCCCATCGGGTATGTTAGCCACACCGATCCCAGCCTTGCCTCGGCTGGCGGCATGGGCACCATCGGTCAGTAAGCGAAACAACGTACTTTTACCCACTTGGGGTAAACCAATTAAACCTATTTTCAAAGGGTCCTCTGCCTCCCCTAACGATTTTGAACACAAAAGTATTACTTCCCTAACTGAGGGTGAAATCCTTTCCCTAGGCATAGCTTATCCCCTTTGGGGGAAAATTTAGGGGTAATCCCTCAGGTAACTTGCTGATTTCTGTTTTTTATGTTAAATTGTTACCAACCTTTAGGAAAAAAGGAGTGATCCCATGTCGGTCTTGGAGATTAAACCGGGCGTCCATTGGGTTGGAAGTATCGATTGGAATATCCGTTATTTCCATGGGCCCGCCTATTCGACCCATCGGGGTACGACATATAACGCCTATCTGGTGATCGGAGAAAAGACGGCCCTCATCGATACCGTCTATACCCCCTTTGCCGATGAGTTAGTGGACAAGCTAAAGACGGTTTTAGGGGATTTGGGCAAAATCGACTATATAGTAGTCAACCACGTAGAAATGGACCATTCGGGGGCCCTGCCGAAGATTAAGGAACTCTGCCCCCAAGCGCCCATTATCTGTAGTCCCAGGGCTGTGGAACCCCTTCAGAAGCATTTCGATACCACCGGTTGGGAGTTCCAAGTGGTCAAGACCGGCGATTCCCTTGATCTGGGGGGCAAGACCCTAAGCTTTATCGAAGCGCCCATGCTCCATTGGC
>JBMNRY010000108.1:0-5997 GCA_050944915.1 Limnochordia bacterium | reverse complement strand
CATAGCGCTGCCGACTGTAACGGGCCAGGGCCACACCTAAACTACCAAGACCGACGATGGCTACAGGGATCTCCTTTTCCAGATTCAGGATCCGACGCAATTCGCTCTGCAAATAAGCGATCTCGTATCCGACCCCTTGTTTGCCGAATTCTCCAAACCAACCGAGATCTTTGCGCACCAAGGCCGGGCTGACACCCGCCCTTTCTCCCAGCTCTTGGGAAGAGATCAGCTTTACTTCGCCGTCTCGACCCACTTCTTCCAATACACGTAAGTATAGGGGAAGACGCCGAATCACCGCATCAGAGATTTTATTCCAACGCATTAATCTTCCTCCCATATGATCATATTCCTGAGCCTACAGTCAATCGCGAGAAGTACCACTTATTTCTCGTTACCTAGCGGAAATCCTCCTTTTTCACCGGTGATAAGGCTCACCCCGCAGAATTGTGGCCATCCGGTAGAGCTGTTCCAACAGGATGAGGCGGAAGAGTTGGTGGGGAAAGGTGAATTGGGAAAAGGACAGGATCAAATCGGCCCTTTGGCGGACATTATTCCCTAAACCAAGGGAACCGCCGATGGCGAAACTGATACTGCTCCTTCCTTCCACCAATCGTTGTTGGATGTGCTGGGCAAATCCTTCCGAGGTGAAGGAGCGTCCCTGGGGATCGAGGGCGATGAGATAATCGGTGGGAGCCACGGCGGCCAAAATTCGGGCCCCTTCCTTTTCCTTGATTTCCCAAGCCTGGTGATCGCCGACGGGATCCCGGTAGGGCTCTTCTTTGATTTCCCTGATTGAGATCCTGCCGTAGGCCCGCAGCCTTTTTTCATATTCCCTCATACCGGCCACCAGGTAAGGCTCCCTGACCCGTCCGATGGCGATAATCGATAAATGCATAGCTTCACTCCAAGACTACTTCTACCTGCCGGGGTTCTCCCTCCCGCAGGAAGTTAATCGTTAAATGACTGCCGATACCCAACTTTTCCACCCGGGCCACCAGATTTTCGATGGAATCGATCCCCTCGCCGTTTAGTTCCACGATCACGTCACCGCTTTGTAAGCCGGCCCGCTCCGCGGCCGTATCGGGCAGCACCCGCAAGACATAGGCCCCTTGGTCGGAACCGACGACGATACCTTCCCGTTCCAAGGCCTTGGTCACCTCCGGTGTTAAGGTTCCGCCGATGACCCCGAGACGAATGACACGCCCAAATTCCAACAGTTGATCGGCGATATCCCGGGCCAAGTTGATGGGGATGGCAAAGCCGATCCCTTGGGCCGCCTGGAAAACCGCGGTGTTAATACCGATCACTTGCCCTTGGCCGTTGAGCAGCGGTCCGCCGGAGTTTCCCGGGTTGATGGCCGCATCGGTTTGGATCATCCCTGTGAGATCGAAATCCCGCTGAGGATGGACGCTGATATCCCGACCAAGGGCGCTAACTACGCCGGTGGTGACCGAATTATCGAACCGGAAGGGATTGCCGATGGCAATAACCTGTTGTCCCACCCGTAGATCATCGCTATCGCCGAATTCCACTACCGGCAGATCACTACCTTCGATTTTGACCACGGCCAAATCGGTGAGGGGATCCCGGCCGATGATTTCCCCCGGGTATTCACGACCATCGGGCAAAAAGACGGTGATCACCCGAGCATCGGCGATGACGTGATCATTAGTGAGGATGTATCCCTTGGGACTGAAGATAAAACCGGAACCGACCCCTTCCGTCTCCTGGAGGACTTGGAAAAAGAACTGATCGATGAGCACCTCTTTAGTCGTCACCAATTTAACGACCGCCGGCCCCACCTGCTCCACAATCCCAATGACCGTCTCTTCCCAAGGGGGAGCTTGGGCTACAACCTCCTCGGGTTGGGCCAGGGGCTGGGGAGATAACCAATTCCCCAGATAGCTAGCCAAAAAGACGCCTAAAAAGACTAAGGTCCACAGCAGTGGTTTACGTTCCATCGGTTTCCACCCCTTACCGGTGAGATCCTCCCTAGTTTCCCACCGGCCCAGGGGGGCCTATACCCCAAGGAAGCGGCGTACCTTCTCCTCCATTTGGGCCAACCCTTCCGATGTATGGGCTTCCAGATAGACCCGCACTAAGGGTTCCGTCCCCGAGGGGCGCATCAAACACCAGCTGCCATCGGCTAAAATGAACTTCATCCCATCGACAGCGATCCGCTCCACCACCTCTTCCCCTTCCCAATGGGAGCCGATCTGGGCAGCCTTAGCCATCAACCTTTCCTTCTCCCCGGGGGAAAGGGGCAAATCGATGCGCTTACCGATAAAGGAGCCGAACTTAGCGTAGAGCTCGGCTAAAACCTCCTTCAAAGGCCTGCCGGCTACCGCTCGCAGTTCGGCGATGAGCAGATCGGCCAACAAACCATCCTTTTCCGGGATATGGGGACCGACGCTCAAACCTCCGCTTTCTTCCCCACCGATGATCACTTCCCGCTCCCGCATCACTTGGCAAATATGTTTAAAACCGACAGGGGTTTCTACCAGCTCCAAACCATAGGCCTTAGCCAAGGCATCGAGCATATGGGTCGTAGCCACCGTCCTGACGACGGCACCCCGCCAGCCTTTATGTTTAATTAAATGTTCCAGGAGTAAAACCAAAACTTGATTGGAAGATATGTATTGGCCATCGGCATCGATGACACCGAAGCGGTCGCTATCCCCATCGGTGGCTAAACCTAAATCGGCCCCTTGCCTTTGGACTTCCTCCACCAATTCTCCCAGCTGAACCCCCGTCGGTTCCGGCATCAGTCCACCAAAGAAGGCATCCCGCCTGTTGTGGATCACCTCTACCCGGCAGCAGCCCCGCTCCAGGAGCCGGGGGAGGATCTTCCGCCCCGTACCGTACATCGGGTCATAGATGATGTGCAATTGGGCCTTTTGTAGGGCATCCCAATCGATGAGGGAAGCCACAGCTTCTTCATAGCCCTCACCCAGGTCAATTTCTTCGATTAAACCTTCCCTTTGGGCCTCGGCGTATGGTCTTTTCTTGACCTCCCCTACCTGATCCAGCTGTCTTTCGATGGATTGGGTGATCTGGTTGTGGGCCGGTCCCCCATAATGGGGGATGAATTTTAGCCCGTTATAATGATAAGGGTTATGGCTGGCGGTGAACATAATCCCCCCCGCGGCCTGGTGCTGCAAAACTCCCTGGGCTAATACCGGTGTCGGCAAATCCCCTTGGACCACCAGGGCTTTGATGCCGTTACCGGCCAAGACTTCGGCGCTCAGCCGGGCGAACTCCTCGGCGAGAAATCGGCTATCATGGCCGATTAAGATGGGAGCAGGGGCTTCCTTCTCCCTAAGGTACTGGGCGATGGCTTGGATGACGGTGCCCACATTGGCAAAGGTGAATTGATCACACATCACCGCCCGCCAACCATCGGTTCCAAACTTGATCTTTCCCAATTAGACATTCCCTCCCTGGATATCCTTTCCCCTTATTTTACCACCCTTTAATATTCTATCCCCCGCCGCGCCTGGATACCCCGCTGGTAGGGATGTTTGATCTCCACCATTTCCGTTACCACATCGGCCTGGGCCACCAACTGCTCCGGCATATCCCGCCCCGTGAGGACCACTTCCACCCCGGCGGGCCGGGCCGCCAAACGGCTTATCACTTCCTCCACATCCAGCAGACCCTTATTGATCACATGGGAAATTTCATCGAGGATGACCAGTTGGTAACGGCCTGCAAGGAGCTCCTGAGCCAAAAGCCAGCCCTCCCGGGCCGACTGGCGGTCCTGCTCCGTAGGCTCGCCGATGATAAAGCAGCCTGAGCCGAACTGGCGAAAGAACAAATCCGGCAGCCGCTGGGCTAGCTTTTCCTCGCCGATATCTTCCCTGTGTTTGCAAAACCCGAGGATAGCCACCCGGTATCCATGGCCCAAGGCCCGCATGGCCAATCCTAAAGCCGCGGTTGTCTTGCCCTTACCGGCTCCGGTATAAACGTGGATGAGTCCCAATCTCTCCATTTTACCAATCCTTCCCCTTCAAAAAAGGAACATGAAGGTCATACTAGCCTTGAAAGGAGGGAGAAGATGCGAAAGAAAGATTTCTATGAACAAGCCGAAGAGTTAGGAGCCTACGGCCAAGAAGGCCGCCAGTTGATGGGCCAACTGGGACAGCGGCGAAGCCCTGCCTCCCTGGCCAAAAAACCGGCCCAAGCCCATTTGGCCCACTCCCCCGATGAAACCCTCGGCCCCATTAGGGACGAAGACTCTTCGAGACAAGGCTAGTTTATTCCTTCTTGGGTGCTGGGCCCTGCCGGGTCAGCGCCCTTTTCATTTCCTCTAGGGCTTCCCGGGCATCGGCTACTATCCCATAGGTAGCCACATCGAAAATGGCAGCGTGGGGATCTTTATTGATCGCGATAATGGTATCGGCTTGTTCCATCCCCACCAGATGTTGGGTCGCGCCGGAAATCCCACAGGCAACATATAATTTCGGCCTGACGATAAGACCTGTCTGGCCGATCATCTGCCCTTCCTCTGCCCAGCCGGCATCGACGGCGGCCCGGGTAGCACCGACGGCGCCCCCCATTAGGGCCGCTACCTCGGCCAGCAGGGCAAATCCATCGGGTCCTCCTAGGCCCCGGCCGCCTGCGAAGATGACTTCCGCATCGGCCAGGGGACATAAGACATCCCCTTCTTCCTCCCGGGCCAGGATTTGGGTTGTCGGAATGATTTCCTCCGGTGGTGACCAAGGGATAATCGACCCTTGCCTAGTTCCATCGGGCTGGGGTGGAGGGAAAATTCCCGGCCGCACCGTGGCCATTTGGGGATGCCGGTGGGGACAAATGATGGTGGCCATCAAGCGATCACCACACGCGGGTAAAGTAGCCAAGAGATGCCCCTCAGCGTCGACTTCTAGCGCTGTGGCATCGGCCGTTAACCCTGTTTCCAACAGAGCCGCCACCCTAGGAGCTAGGGAGCGTCCCCTGATGGTCCCCCCGAAAAGGGCGATGGCGGGAAGTTTTTCTTGCCACAACTGGGCTAGAACTTGACCGTGAACCTCGGCCCGGTAGGGGGCCAGGTAGGAAGCTTCAATCTGATAGACCTCATCGGCGCCGTACTGGAACAAGTCTTCCAGATCGGGCAGCTCACCCCCTAAGGCGACGGCCACCAGGGGCATGTCCAAGGTTTGGGCCAACGAACGCCCTACCCCTAACAGCTCGTAGACCACGGGATGGATACCCTGGGGACCAATTTCCACATAGATCCACAGGCCCTCAGCCATGCTGGCCACCTCCCCGTCGGCACGCCGCTAAAACCCCGGTGCGCTCCAATTGATCCCACAGTTGGGCCACCTGCTCGGCGGCACTGCCGGAAAAGATCTGTCCTTTGACGCCCCCGGGAGGGACAAAGGTGCGGTGAATCTTGGTCGGGGAACCGGCGACACCGATGCACTCTGGATCTGCGCTGATATCATCTTTGCCCCAGTGGCGGAAAGGATGTTTTTTGGCCCGCATTTTATTCCTTAGGGAAGGCAGACGGGGCTCATAGGCATCTTTAGCCAGACTAACCACCAGGGGCGGCTCCACGGCCAAAAGCTCCCGGCCATAACCGGTGCGGTGCCAGACTTGGACTACCCCTTCGGTTAACGCCAACCCGGCTCCTTCTTCCACATGGACCAGACCAAGCCAGGTGGCGATCTGGGCTCCCACATGGCCCGTTTCTCCGTCGACGGACTGGGAGCCGCAGAGGATTAAATCCACATCCCCTAAGGTTTCGATCCCTCGGGCTAAGGTATAGGCGGTAGCCAAGGTATCGGCCCCGGCGAAGGCGGGATCGGAGAGTAAAATACCGTCATCGGCGCCGAGGCTTACTGCCTCCCGCAATACTTCCTCCGCCAAGGGCGGCCCCATGGTTAGGGCGATGACCTCCCCTTGGCTAGCTTCTTTTAGTTGTAATGCCGCCTCCAAGGCTGGATAATCATAGGGATTGAAGATCATCTTCACCCCGTCCCGAATGAGGATCCC
>JBMNRY010000107.1:0-6058 GCA_050944915.1 Limnochordia bacterium | reverse complement strand
AGGGCTATTTATCGGGCTATGCGCAAAAGGCGTCCCCTCTTTGGTTACATCGCTTGGGGTTGGGTGTTCCTATGTCTGGCCGCGGTGTATGATATCATCTATGATGTCCGCCTTCTAGCGGTAGGCCCTCTACTGCCTTTGGGGTTGTTCATCTTTGCTTTAGCCCAATCGGTCTATTTGTCCAGCCAGTTCTCCCGTTCCCTGGAGCAGGTATACCACGATTCCCTTACCGGGCTCTTCAACAGGAATTATCTACGAAGGGTTGGCCTTCGTATTTTCCACGGGGCCCAAAGGGAGGGAAGTCTCTTGAGTGCCATCATGTTCGATATCGATGATTTTAAGGTCCTCAATGATTCCTACGGCCATTTAGTTGGCGATGAAGTCCTGCAGGCCCTAGCCCGGCGGGCCCAAAGTCTACTGCGGCACCAAGATCTCCTTTTCCGCTTTGGAGGGGAAGAATTCCTCATCCTCCTACCCCAGGCGAATCTAGCCATGGCCCTAGTTATCGGGGAGCGGCTCCGGCGGGAAATAGGGGCTAGTCCCCTGATTTTCGTGGGGACAGATCCCCTTTTCGTCAAAGTGAGCGTCGGGGTGAGCCAGCTTAGCCCCACGACTCCCACCTTGGAAAGCCTCATCAGCCAGGCCGACGGCGCCCTTTACCGGGCCAAACAAAGGGGCAAAAACTGTGTGGCCACCTAAACACCCCTCCACTCTTTAAAGAATTCATAGTTTTTCCAAAAATAACCTTGCATGATAATGTAGAATCGTGTATATTTAACCCAAGAAAATCCTCTAACTTCGTGATATTTTTTACTTTTTCCTGACCTGTGACCTAGCGGTGGACAAGGGAGATTGTCCCCTAGGAGGTCATGGGGAAGGATTTTTATTCTCTCTGGCCCCGGGTAGAAATCCTTTGAAGGAGAGCGGATTGATGAACTTCCTCAAAAATGTCAAAATTCAAAGCAAGCTGATCGGATCGGTTATCTTCGTCGTCCTCGTTTTGGTCGGTCTCGGTACATATAGCTTAGTAAATATCAACCAGCTAGCCCGCCTTGGGCAAAGTCTGTATGAGGAGACGACCTTAGGAGTAGAAGCAGCTTTAAACGCCGAGGTTGCCTTCCAGACCATCGGTCTAACGGTTTATCAACACATCACAGCCCTTGAGGAATGGGAGATGAATCAACTGGAGGGGACCATTGAGGCTAGCCGGAAGCGGTTGGAGGAGGCCCTGGAGAACTATTCTCGCACTAACCCCAGGGTGGAGCAGGCCCGTTTGCTGGAAGAGATTCGAGGGGGATTTGAGGAGTATTACGCCCATATCAACACCATCCTCGATTTGTCCCGCCGGGGTGACCAGCTAGGGGCTGTACAAGCGACGACGAATGCCCGCCAAGCCCGACAAAGGCTCTTGGAAACCATCGATGGGTTGGTGGCCAGTGAAGTAGCCGAGGCTGGTGCCGATTTTGAACATGGTCAGAGGCAAGCGAAGTCCATGACCAGCCGTCTCATTTCGGGAATAATAATAGTGACTTTATTAGCAATGTTTACCGGTCTGCAAACGACCAGGGCTATCGCCCGTCCCATCCTGGCTATCCAACGGGTCGCCAACCGCCTGGCTCAAGGAGACTTGACGGTACGGGTAGAGGTGAGCCAGGAGGATGAATTTGGCCAAATGGCCGGGGATATCAACGAAACCATCTCCCGGTTGGAAAATGTCATCGCTGAGGTGATCAGGGCCGCGGGGACTTTAGCCGAGGCCAGCCAAAGCACTTCCGCCTCCCTGGAAGGAGCTACAGCTTCCGTAACGGAAGTGGCCAACACCGCCAATGAATTTGCCGCCACCCTCCAGACCATGGAGCGGAGTACCCAAGATATGTCGGCGGCAGCTTTGAAAATATCGGCTTTGGCCGAAGAAGGAGAAGGTGGCGTGGCCCTGGCGGCAGCCCAAATGGAAGCCCTCCAGACTCGGGTGGAAGAACTAGCCCAAGGGGTAGCAGCCCTCGGTCAGCGCTCCCAGGAGATCGGCGGTATTGTGGCCATCATCGAATCTATCGCCGATCAGACTAATCTTTTGGCCCTCAACGCAGCCATCGAAGCAGCCCGGGCCGGTGAATCGGGCCAGGGCTTTGCGGTGGTGGCCGAGGAAGTACGGAAACTGGCGGAGCAGTCGGCCCAGGCCACCAAAGAGATTACAGAACTCATCGGCAAGATGCAGGGGGAAACTGCCGATGTGGTCGAGGATATGGCTGCGGGTGCCCAACAGGTGGAAACCAGCGTCAATGCTGTAAAGCAGGGAACAGAAATCCTCCACGGGATTTTAGAGGCCGTTCGAGGTGTCCTAACCCATGTGGAGGAAGTATCCGGCGGGATGAGTCAACTGGCCAGCGGCAGCCAAGAGCTGGCGGCGATCACCGAAGAACAATCGGCTTCCACCGAACAGGTGGCCGCATCCAGCGCTATGGTAAGCGACATGGCAGAAAAAATGCGGGGATTGACAACCTTTTTCCAGACAGGGGAGAAGCGACATGGCTGAATCCTATCATTGGCCTGGTGAGGAAAGGGAGTGCACCCCTTTGACGGAAGCAGAAATCAGGGCCCTGCGGGAGATCACCCTTTATCAACCAGGTAGTCGATGGGCCCTCATTAAGGGGTTACTGGTCTGCTGGGCCCAGAGGATCCGGCTCCTAGACAAGTCGGAAACAACTTAAGAAGACGGGGGATGCTGCCGGTGAGAATTTCCATGGGGGCAGGCCAAAAACCAATGGCCAAGGAGGTAATCCTCGGGTTACTCCTTTGGTTTTCCCTGCGGGTAGGATTTACAGTCATGACGGAGGCAGTCCGATTTTGGCAGTGGCAAAGCTGGGATCCCCTGCTTCTAATTGTCCTGCTTAGCAACGGTTTGATCCGGTTTTGGTTAGGGCAACACTGGGTCGGGGAACAGATCCCGACTCAAATCTCCGCCCAGTTCCATCAACCGGTCCTTTTTTTCGACCCCCAGCTACGCATGCGCTGGAGAAACCAACGGGCCCGGACCCAAGGCATCATTGATTGTGCTACCATGCGGGGTTGTCGGGAATGTAAGCCGTTGCGGGAAGATTGTCTCTTCCATCGGGCCCTGGCTATCGGCCGTCCCCAAGAAGAACTCTTCGGTGGAGAAGGAGGTTGGTGGCTCATCGAGGCCGTCCCTGTTTTTTCCTCTAAAGGAGTTTTGTTAGGGATCTATGCCACCCGCGGGGAGCCCATGGCTAAGCTGGATCGGGCCCTCATTAGCAGGGAAAAGCGTTATCGCCTCATGTTTTGGAATGCCCCCGATGGGATGTACCGCAGTACACCGGAAGGGAAGTTCCTAGAGGTTAATCCAGCCTTAGTTCGCCTTTTGGGTTACCCTTCCCGGGAAGCCTTGATGAAGGTCGATATCACCACCGAATTATACTTCTCCTGGGTGGAACGACCCCATCCCGAAGATACTTATCAAAAGTACGTCACCCGCTTGAAAAGGGGAGATGGACAGGAGATCTGGGTGGAGATCAACTCCCGGCGTACCTATGATGAGGAGTACGGACAGTTGGTTTACGAAGGCATCGTCCGAGATATTTCCATCCGCATGGAAACGGAGCAGGAATTGCGCCGTTCCCGGGATGACTACTTAAGGATGCTGGAGGATTTCCCGGCGATGCTTTGGCGCACCGACCGGCTGGGAAACTGCGATTATGTGAACAAGAACTGGGTCATCTTCACCGGTCGTAGCCCCGAGGTTAATTTCGGCCAGGGCTGGTGGGACAACATCCATCCCGATGATGTGGAAGGTTGTCGAAGCAAACTAACAGCGGCTTGGGAGTTGCGCCAGTCGGTGGAAATGGAATACCGACTACGGCATTTCGATGGTAAGTACCGCTGGATCGTCCATTATGCTTATCCCTTCTACAATGGGGAAGGGCGGTTCGCCGGTTACATGGGAGCTTGTTATGACATCAGCGAACGAAAGGCCATGGAGGCCCGGATCAAAAATCTAAGCTTTCGGGACAGCCTCACAGGGTTGTACAACCGGGCCTTTTTCGAAGAGGAGCTGGCTCGGCTAAATTGTGCCCGCCAGTTACCCTTGAGCATCATCTTGGGGGATGTCAACGGGTTAAAGCTGGTTAACGATACCTTTGGCCACCAGGTGGGCGATCAGGTGTTGATCGATGTGGCCCGTAGTCTGAAACAAGTCTGTCGGAGGGAAGATATCATTGCCCGTTGGGGTGGCGATGAATTCGCGATTCTGCTGCCCAAAACCGATGGGCGAAAGGCCCAGGAGATTGTGGAGCGGATCAGCGCCTATATCCGGGAAGGACAAAGTGAACAGTGGAAGGTGGATCTTTCCCTGGGCGCGGCGACGAGAACAACCATGGAGGAAGATGTCTACCAGATTTTGCGGGAAGCGGAACAAAAGATGTATCAGCATAAGATGCTGGAGAGCAGGAGTTCCCGCAACTCTTTAATCGCCACCATTCTCCATGTGGTCAATGAAAAGGATCCGGAAACGGAAAATCACTCCATGCGGCTGCAGCCCATCATCCTCCGTTTCGGGGAAATTCTAGGGTTAACGGCCGATGAACTCGATGCCCTTTCCCTTTTATGTGTCCTGCACGATATCGGCAAAGTGGGGGTGGATGATGGCATTCTAAACAAATCGGGGAAGCTTTCCCGGCAGGAATGGGAGGAGATGAAAAGACATCCGGAAATCGGCTACCGAATCTGTTTAGCCTCGCCGGAATTGACCCATATCGCCGAGGATATCCTTTACCACCATGAATGGTGGGATGGTCGGGGTTATCCCCGGGGATTAAAGGGGCAGGAAATCCCCTTAAGGGCCCGGATCCTGGCCATCGTCGATGCCTATGATGTGATGACTAATGACCGGCCTTACCAACGGGCCCGGTCCCATGACCTGGCCTTGAAAGAGCTGGCCCGATGTGCCGGCAGCCAGTTTGACCCTTATCTAGTTCAAGTGTTCTTGGCTTCCATGGCCACCGATAGTTACCTTCAGGAAGTGGCCGCGGCCAACGGGTAATAACCGCCCTGGCAGATTTTGGGGGGGACGGCGGTAAGCTTGATTATCGAATAAGGGTGGGGTGACCTATGGATCGCGATCCCAGGAAGGCCAGAAAACTGCGTGCTTCTTGGCGGCAGATGGAAGGAGCCCGCCGCCACCTGTATCGTGTCTTCGACGAGACCCGTGGGGATCACAGCTCCCTGGAAGTCTTAAGGGCTTCGGAAACCTTTGATCGGGCCATGAACCGTTATCTGGAAGAAAAGAGGGCCATGGAGGGCCCTTAATCTACCGACCACCACATGATCCCTAAACGACGAAGGACCTTTTCTTCAAAGAGGCCGCCAACGGTGCGGCCTTTGATTTTTTCCTTTAGGATTCCATCCACATGGGGCCCCCTTTGGCCGAAGATCTCCATATAGGTTTGATAGTTGCGAAACATAATCTCCGGCCGTTCCCGGTAGATATACTCAAAGGAGATAAAGCGGACTTCGGGGTAATAGCCTGCCCGGTAGATAAGATTAAAGGGATAGCTAAGATCGAAGGGGGATTTAGTTAAGGGATAGCCCATGACAGATTGCCACAAATCATTCCGGAAACTAGGTCCTCCCCCCATGGAATAAATCAGACAACAATAACCGCGGCTGGCCTTATGCATAGCCTCTAAGGTAGCCCAATCGACGATGGCGGGGGAATCGGCCGCCAAAACAAAATCGAATTCCCGATGATACAACCCCGGCCGCCACGAAAGGCAGACCGGTTCAATATTATTCATACCATCCTTTTCCGCCTGGGCCATGAAGGTCGCCAGCATCCCCGGCGCTTCATCGAGGGCCGTCACCTTGGCCGTAAGCTTAGCTAAAGGCAGCCCATAGGTGCCCGGTCCACAGCCGATATCGAGGACGTGGGTGTCTTTGTTGATCAACCCTTCCCGCTGCCACAGCTCGACGACTTGTTCATGGAGAGGCCTTAAGGCATCGTTGATCTTTCCATAGGTGGGGGCGAATTGATCCCAAAAGCGGGTCC
>JBMNRY010000106.1:0-6257 GCA_050944915.1 Limnochordia bacterium | reverse complement strand
GGTCCGGAGCAAGACAAAGACCTTCATCACCTCGGCAAACTCCCTGACGATCCTGGCCATAACTAACAGCCAAAAAGAACTGGCGGTAATGACGATTAACCAACTGCCGAAGGGACCGCAAATCCGTCGGCTGTATTCTACAAAGGTGACCCCAGGATAAAGCCGACTAAGCCTAATCATCACTAAAATGATCAAGAAGCCGGCCCCATGTCCGACGGTCAAACTGGCCCAACCATCGGGGCCGACCCGTTCCGCCAAGAGCCGGGGTAGCCGCAGGACCCCTGTGGCGTTGATGGTGCTCACCAGGATCACCATCATTTGCCATGTTGAAATACGATCATTATCCTGTTGCATAAACGACGCTCCCTAGATAATCACCAATACAAGCCAACCCGGCGGGTGTTAACCGTCGTTTCCACTTGAAAACTAGCCGCGGGAAAGTGGGTCTCCTCCCAGTCCCCTTTCCACTCTTTCCACACCTGGGGCAAATAACGGCTTACCACCTGCCCAAAACCTAAAGGATCGGCTTTCAACCCCTGGAGTTTACCGATAGTCTTGAGGATCATCCCTTCGATTTCCCTGCCTACTAAAGAGTCGATGGCAGGGATCATCTCCCCATGGGCGAGACTCTTACCACCGAATTGTTCAAGGATATCTCCCTCCACGGCCACCCAGATCACAAAATGAAGGCGCCCATCCTCGACGAAGGGGTGAATCCTCGTTTGGCACTCCCGAATCATGAACGCGAATTCGCCCGCCTCTTCAGGATCCGATTCGACAGTGATGATGGCGAGCCGAATCTTGTTTTCCAGAAAATTGGCCCCAAAGGTTTCCAATTCATCGAGCCAACCGACCAACTGCCAGTCTTTAATAACCCCTGCTCCGGCGGCCACAACTTCATTTTTTTCCGGTCGTACCCGCGGGATCAGGGCTTGACCAGTCTCCATTAATGCCCCCACCACTTCAGCGAGATTGGTATTCAAAACCCGACCGCTGGTGGCCACCAGTTCGATGAGATTGTCTAGATAGATTTCGGCAAAATCCTCAATACCGGGCACCACTTCGATCACATCTTTCGCTTCTCCTTTGGCCAAAAGGATCTTCATGCGGCGCCTAACCTGCTGGTGACGATTAAAAAAATCAATGGCTTTATCCAAATCCTTCTTGGCCATTTCTTCTCCAATAACGATGACTCGATTAAACCCAAAGTAGGGCGTGCGCCACACTCTGGTATTTAAATGATCGATAATATGTAAAAGGCTGGTCCCGGTGGAAGAAACGATCCAAGCAGGCTTACCCGATGCCTCGGCACCGCCGCTGCCTCCCTGGGAATCACCGCTTAGTAGGGCAAAAATGGGGATTTCAAAGGTCATCCGGTAGGGACCCATCTCTTCCTCAACCCGGTCGATCCCGATGGCGCTGATATTGGCCCGTCGATCGATATCCAACATATCCCAGCACCCAGCACAGCCTAGAAACAGAAGCAAGACGAGAAGCCATTTCCTGACCATTAATCATCCCACCCTGTGCCCTTTTCCCCTCTTCTTCGGGACCGATCCCCATCGACCATGGGCAAATGTTGGGGACGGCCCTTGAGGAAAATGCGGGGAAGGCGGATAACCGAGTCTTGCAGATCTCGGACCCGCAAGGGAGCCCAAGGGGAGAGCATGCTAACACCGAAGCTCTTAATGGTCGCTAAATGGATCAGGATGATCAGAAGGCCTAGGCTCAACCCGAACAGGCCCAAGAGAGCCGCCAAGATCATCAAACCAAAACGTAAATTACGGACCGTTAAAGTGAAGCTGTAGGTGGGAATGAGGAAACTGGAGATCGCAGTCACCGCAACGATGATGACCATAATGGGACTGACAACCCCCGCCCGGACCGCAGCATCGCCGATGATAATCCCGCCGACAATACCGATGGTTTGACCGATGGGGCCCGGTAATCGCACCCCCGCTTCCCGCAAGAAATCTAAAGCCAACTCCATGATGAAAGCTTCAGTTACCGCGGGGAAAGGGATCCCCTGTCTCGTGGCCGCGATCCGCAAAGCCAATTCCGCCGGAATCATTTCCGGGTGATACGAGACAAGACTGATGTAAACGGCAGGTAGGGTTAACGCGCTGAAAGAGCCGATAAAACGAAAAAGACGAATGATACTCACGGGCATCCAATGGAGATAATGGTCTTCCGGCGAATGCATCAAACTGTTGAGGGTAGTCGGCGCTAAGATGGCAAAGGGGGAGTTATCACAGATGATGGCAAAACGACCTTCTAGAAGACCGGCTACTACCTCATCGGGCCGTTCCGTTTCTTGGGTGCTGGAGATGAAAGACCACCATTTTTCGGCAATCAACTGTTCCACATATCCACTATCGACGATGGCGTCCACATCGATGGTCGCCAAACGTCTTTTGATTTCTTTGAGGATAAGGGGATCGATGATATCCTCAATATATATCAATGCCACATCGGTCCGGCTTCGCCGACCGAGTTTGCCCATCTCGATTTTCAGCCGGGATCCCGTAAACGCCTCCGGATTAAGGTAGTGTTGGTCCGCACCGATTCGGTAAAACTGTCCCGGGGACCCCTGATGACCGACTCTAAGACCGGTTGCTCCACATTCCGCCGGGCCCAGCCGTTGATATCGATGGCCAGTCCTTTCTGTAGACCATCAACACAAAACAGGGCGTGACCGATTAAGAGGTGCTCCACCGCTTCCTCCCAGTCCGTCGCCTCGCTGACCTCCCCCGCCGGTAGCATCCCTTTGACTTTAGCCAAGAGATCCCGATCCCGACTTTCCTTGCCGGGAGAGATTTGACGTACTTCCAAGGTAGGGCTTTTTAGCAACTGTTCATAGAGGGCTAGAGAGTCGACCATCCCATCGATGAAGATCACTGCCGCAGGGATGCCCGCACCATCGCCGATTTTCATCTTTCTGATAACTAAATCGTCGACGTTTTGGAAGACTTTTTCGATATACCGGAGCTTCGCCCCTAAAGAACGGGGGAGCTTCTTTTCCTTCCTTGACCGCTCCCCCTGAATTATTTTCTTCCAAAGCTTCAACATTGGCAAACCACCTAATCAAGATGCTAGGTTCCCTACTAATCATTAACTGAACTAGGAAATTCTATACTGGACTAGCTCCCCCCGAGAAAGAACAAGGGACCTTTCTCCTATAACCAGGTCCCTAAACAACAAGTATAATATACTGCCTTGTTTCCAGGCACTTACTAAGAAGGGGGGAAGTGACTTGGCAGGCATTCTACAACAAGTTTACGCCCAAGGGGGGATTTGGGTCATCCTCCTCCTTTTCCTCTTCGTCCTCCTCCTCATTCTCTTCTTGTGGCTGTTGTTCCTGATCATCGTCTAAGAAGGGCTTCTAGAACCGCACAATAGGGAGAGCATTCCCTCAACCTCCTGGAAAACAACGGCAAAACCCCGCCACTATGGCGGGGTTTCAGGCCTAAAGGGACAGAGTCTATGGGCTGGCCCAAGCCCATGGACCTCTAATCGGCAAGTTCTAGGCTGTACCCAAATAGGATTTTTGCACCTGTTCGTTGTCGAGCAAGTCCTTGGCAGGTCCCGAAAGGGTGATGTTACCAGTTTCCAAAACAAAACCCTTGTGGGCGATTTCCAAAGCCATGAGGGCGTTCTGTTCAACTAAAAGAACAGTCGTTCCTCCTTTGTTGATTTCTACGATGCTCTCCATCACCTGTTCCACAATTAAAGGCGCAAGCCCCAGGGATGGCTCATCGAGAAGGAGTAACTTGGGACGAGCCATCAGACTTCGAGCTAAGGCTAACATCTGCTGTTGCCCGCCACTGAGGGTTCCACCCAATTGTCTGGCCCTTTCCTTCAACACAGGGAATAAACGGAAGGCCAGCTCTAAGCCCTCTTCAAACTCCTCGGGATGATCCCTGCGGGTGTAAAAGCCCATATCTAGGTTTTCCAGCACAGTGAGCTGAGGGAAAATCCTCCGACCTTCGGGGACACAGGCGATTCCCCGACTCACTATTTGAGGTGTCGGAATGTCGGTTATATCCTCGCCTTGGAAAGTAATCTTGCCTTCCGCCGCTCTGACGACCCCCATGATGGTCATCAGAGTCGTCGTCTTACCTGCACCGTTCGCACCGATTAGACAAACGATTTCTCCCTCGGTGACTTCTAAGTTTATACGTTCCAAAGCCTGGATGCGGCCATAGAAACTACTGACATTTTCTATGCGAAGCATGGGTCTGCCCCTTTCTTTACGCGGTTCGTCTGCCTTTGCCCAGATAGGCTTCGATGACAGCAGGATTGTTTTGTACCTCCTCGGGAGTCCCCTCGGCAATTTTGCGTCCGAAGTTCAATACTGCGATTCGGGTGGCGGCTGTCATTACTAACCGCATTTTATGGTCAATAAGGAAAACGGTAATCCCATGATCGCGTATGGCTCTTATCAAATCGACCAGCTCTAAACTCTCCTGCATGGTCATCCCTGCCGCCGGTTCGTCCAGGAAAAGCAATTTCGGCTCTGTAGCCAAGGCCCGGGCGATCTCTAAAAGACGCTGTTGCCCATAGGCCAAACTGCTAGCCGGCCAATCCTTCTTGTCCAATAAACCTACGAAATCCAACCACTTTTCTGCCCTTTCCCGTACCTGGGCTTCCTCTTCCCGCACTTGTTTTGACCGGAAAATGTTCTGAAGCAACCCGGTTTTCGTACGGCAAAAATTACCCAGGGTTACGTGTTGCAATACGGTGAGGTTGGGAAAGATCCGTAAGTTTTGGAAAGTCCGACATAGACCTAAACGGGTGATGGCATCGGGGCGCAACCCGGTGATGACTTTCCCATCAAATTCAACGGTACCTGAGGTCGGTCGCAACATTCCCGAAGCCAAGTTGGTAAAGGTAGTCTTACCGGAGCCGTTGGGCCCGATGAGTGAGAAGACTTCTCCTTCATTCACAGTAAGCTCGAGATGGTCAACTGCACAGACTCCGCCGAAATATTTGGTGACTTGGTTGCTTTTAAGAAGTGCCACTGCTTACATCCTCCTTGGCGGGGGTTAGCATGCGCCGCCGGTCGATTATACGTTGGAAGCCGCCCATGATACCGCCGGGCTGGTAGATAATAATCACCAGGACGATCAAGCCGTAAATAGCCAGATACCAAACCTGGAGGAAACGTAACATCTCAGGTAGGAAGGTCAGCAACACCGATCCGATGATTGCTCCCGGCAATGATCCAATGCCTCCAATGAGAATCATCGTTACAAACCGGTAGGACATGTCCACGTTGAAGACCTCAGGACTAATATAGGTCAGGAAACTTGCGTAAAGGGCAGCACCTAAACCTATATATATGCCACAGAGAACGAAGGCGATGATTTTGATCCGTGTCGAACTGATGCCTAGGGCATCCACGGCCAACTCATCATCGTGAACAGCTCGGAAAGCCTCTCCGTACTTGGAATCCTCCAAAATGACAGCGATAATTCCCAAGATCACCGCCAGCGCCAAACTAAAGTAGTAGAAATGGTTGTCATTGTGCAAAACGAAGCCCCCGATAGATGGTCGCGGTATGTTGAAAATACCGAAAACCCCACCGGTAACTTGCGTCCAGTTCATCAAGATAAATCGGGTGATCTCCGCGAATCCAGTGGTGGTAATCGCCAGATAATATCGTTTGAGACGCAAGGTAGGAATACCCAAGAAAAGCCCCATCAAACCTACGCCTAAAGCAGCCGCCACGAAACTAGTCCAGAATCCCCATCCATAACGCGTTGCTCCCAGCGCCAAGATGTAGGAACCAATGCCCATGAATCCGGCCGGACCGACAAAGAGCTGTCCAGTAAGACCGAAAATAAAATGTAGTCCCATGGCCATAATGGCATTGATCACACTAAGGGCAAGCACAAACTTGTAGAAACGGCTGGGGATAAGTGGTAGCGCCAGGGCCAGCAAGATGAAGATCACAATTAAAGAAGTATTACGTAGCTGTTTGTTGCGCATCTTAACCCTCCTATAAGCTTTCCTCGACTGCCCGTCCGAGGAGGCCCTGTGGACGGAACAAAAGGAAACCAATCAAGACGGCAAAGACAATGGCATCCTTGTAAACCGAGGAAATGTAACTGGCGCTGAAAACCTCCACCAGGCCAACGACTATACCACCGACAACGGCGCCGACGATATCACCCCAGCCCCCGATGACGCAAGCGGCAAAACCTTTCAGCCCCACGTTCGCCATGACCTGGGAAACGGTGAACACCGGTGCTAGG
>JBMNRY010000105.1:0-6428 GCA_050944915.1 Limnochordia bacterium | reverse complement strand
AAGAGGGTAGTAAAGCCAGCCTTAGCCGCCGTTGCTGTTCCGGAGGCAAAACCTTCCCGACTGGAAACATGGGCATGGGTATCGATTCCCCCAGGTAATATTATTTTACCTGGGAAATCCCATGTTTCTTGAGCTGGGACTTGAACATCGGGAGCCAAAAGTCCCTTAATGACCCCGTCTTTGATGGCGATGGAGCGGGGGAAAACCCCCGCCATCGTCACCACTTGAGCCCCGGTGATTAAAAGGTCAAAATTTTCCATGGCCTACACTCCCCTAGCTGAGTAACCGTAAAATGGCCAAGATGTAAACCTTAGTCGCTTCCACCAATTGGTCGATGGATACCCGCTCGTTGGCCGCATGGCCAACCCGGGGATCGCTGGGACCGAAGATAGCGATGGGGATGTTTAAGCGGGCAAAGCGACTGCCATCACTATGCTGGTTATAACCTGTAGGTACCGGTTCCCGCCCGGTCACATCTTTGTAGGCGCTGAGTAGAGCCTGGATTACCGGTTCTTCCACATCGGTGACGAAGCCTCGATCCACGTTGGGGGTTTCGATATGCCATTCGAAGGCTGGACCCCGATCCGATAGTTTCTTCAGGAGATCTTCCATGCCTTTGACTACCTGGTCATGGGTCACCGGTGGGGAGAGGCGGCAGTCGATGGTCAAAGTACATTCTTCGGCGATAATCGGTGTTCTTGTACCACCCTTGATAGTATTGGGCGACAGGGTTGTCGGCGGCAGATAGGGATGGCCGTTTTCCTGTAAGGCCGGTTCCAATTCCGAGCGTAGTAGATTAATGAATTCGTTCATCCGCAGGATGGCGTTGTTGCCCGCCCAAGGCATGGCCCCGTGGGCAGCCTTACCCTTAATGGTCACATCACAGAAGATGATGGCCCTTTCGCCCACAGCTACTTCGTTATCGGTCTGTTCACCGACGATAGCCATGTCGGGTACCAAAATGCGCTCGTCAACCATCCAGCGGGCACCCCGCCAAGCATGGGCTTCCTCATCGGCGATGGGGTTTACAAAAAGGGTTCCTTTGAGGGGAACGGCAGCCCGGGCGATATAGGTGGCCGCCATTACCTGGGCACAGACACTGCCCTTGTCGTCTCCGGCCCCCCGACCGTAGATATAACCGTCTTCGATGACACCGGCAAAGGGATCATGTTTCCATCGAGAAAGATCGCCTGCAGCGACGGTATCCATGTGGGCATTGAGCAGCAGGGAAGGGCTTTCCGATTCTCCCTGCAGGGTGCCGATGACTGTGGCTTTCATCTCATTGGGCACACCATCGTTGAGGGGTGAAACCACCGTATCGGGGGGGGTGATGATTTTTGTATCGATACCGGCTTCGCTCATCATGTCCACACATAACTGGGCGATTTCCCGTGTATCGCCAGGGGGGTAATCACTACGGGCCCGAATGAGCTCCTGCATAAAGGTAGTGACTTCCTCCCGATCGACCAATGCTAAGACTTGTTCTTCGGTTTTTGTCAGCACAGCAATGACCCCTTTCGCTGGGAATTTTATGCAAAGAGGTTGAAACCCAACCTCCCCTTACCGCTGATATCTATGTTAAACCTAGGTAGGCCGCCTTCACCTTGGGATCCTTGGCCAGCTGGGCCGCCGGTCCCGACATGGCGATGTGACCCGTTTCCATCACATAGGCCCGATCGGAAATGTTCAAGGCCATGTTGGCATTCTGCTCAATGAGCAGGATAGTGGTACCCTGTTGGTTGATGGCCTTAATCAATTCAAAGATTCTGATCACCAGATTAGGTGCCAGCCCCAAGGAGGGTTCGTCTAACATCAGTAATTGGGGACCGCTCATCAAAGCCCGACCGATGGTCAACATCTGCTGTTCACCGCCCGAAAGGGTGCCCGCAGATTGGGTTCGCCGCTCCTTTAACCGGGGAAAAAGTTCATATACCCGCTCGAAGGCATCCTTGACCTTCGTCCGATCCTGGACGATGAAGGCACCCAGCTGCAGGTTTTCTTCCACCGTTAGATCGGGGAAGACTTCCCGACCTTCGGGACAGAGGCTGATCCCGAGATTGACAATATCGTAGGGCGCCATATGGGAGATTTCTTGACCTCGAAAGGTGATGGAACCCGATTTGGGCGGTACTAAGCCGCTGATGGAACTAACAGTTGTCGTTTTGCCAGCCCCGTTACTACCGATAAGACAGACGATTTCCTTTTCTTTCACTTCCAGGTCGATACCCCGCAAGGCGTGGACAAAACCATAGAAGGTATGCACTTGGCTAAGCTTAAGCATTGGTGGTAACACCTCCTAGGTACGCCTGGATGACCCGCTCGTCGTTGGCAACTTCCTGAGGGAGACCCTCGGCGATTTTCTTGCCGTGGTCGATAACGTAGATCCGATCGGAGATGTTCATAACCACCTTCATATCGTGTTCGATTACGATCAAGGTGTAGCCCCGATCCCGTAGTTCCCTGATGAAAGCCAAGAGTTCCGCACTTTCGTTTTCATTCATGCCGGCGGCCGGTTCATCCAGGAGAATGATTTGCGCTCCCGTGGCGATGGCCCTGGCGATCTCCACCTTCCTTTGTTCGCCGTAGGGAAGGTTTTGTGCGTAGTCGTGGATTCGGTTTTCCAAACCGATGGATTTCAAGATCTCCACGGCCTGGTCTGCTTTTTCCGCCTCTTGACGCTGAAAACGGGCCGTTTGAAAGAGGGCATCAAACAAGTTGTAATTGGTCCGCACATGGGTACCGATGATGACATTCTCCACAACCCGCAGGTTCGGAAAGAGCCGAATGTTTTGGAAGGTCCGGGAGATCCCCCGTTCGACGATATGTTGGGGGGAAGTATTATGGATGGGGGCTCCATCAAAGATGATCTCGCCCTCGTCCACATCGTAAACCCCGGTGAGCATATTAAAGATAGTCGTCTTCCCCGCTCCGTTGGGCCCGATGATGCTGACGATTTCGTTCTTATTCACTTCAAAACTCACTTTATCGACGGCAACTAAGCCACCGAAACGTTTCGTAATCGAATTAACTTCTAGATATGCCATAGTCTCATTCGTTGCCGGATAAAAACCTAGCAACTGCCCCCTTCATCAAATTACTTAACCTTCAATTCCGACTCCCCGGTCAATTGGGCCCGGGCTAACTTGGGGAAACGATAGGGAAGTTCCGACTTCCAACCCAGAACACCCTGGGGACGGAATCTCATCATGATGATTAAGACAAGACCGTACATCACAAACCGATACTCCATGAGGAACCGGAAGGCTTCGGGGAAAGCAACCAAAACGGCAGCTCCAAAGAACATACCCCGCAAGGTACCCATACCGCCGAGGATGACGATACTAACAATGAGAACAGATACGTCGTGGACGAAGGAATAAGGGTCGATATAGCTGATCATGGGAGCATAGAAGGCTCCGGCCAAACCGGTGATGGCCGCGGAGATACCTAAAGCAAGGATGTTGTAATAGGCGGTATTGATCCCCATCATGGTCGCCGCCACGTCGTCTTCGCCGATGGCTTTGAAGGCTCGACCATATTTAGAATTCATCATCAAGACATAGACGAGGCTGACCAAGGCTACCAAAACCAGCATGAGATAGTAAAGACCGTTGTTGGCCAAGGTCAACTGCAACCCGAAAATCCTCGGAGGCGGGATGTTCCGCAGTCCCATGGTACCATTGGTCAAGCTGACCCAGTTCATGGCGATGATCATGATGATCTCACCAAAGCCCATGGTGGTGACGGTAAAATAGGGGCCCTTTAACCGCAGGGTAGGGATACCTAGCAACACGCCACAGATAAAGGTGATGATGATGGCCGCAACGGCGATGACGAAAAAGTTGAACCCATAGTGAAGCCCCAGCAGGGCTGAAGTATAGGCGCCGATGGCGTAAAACCCCGCATGGCCTAGAGAAATCTCGCCGATATGGCCCACCATGATGTTTAATCCAATGCCTAGGATGCTATAGATACCGATCATAATGATGATGCGCATGATGTACCGGCTAACCCCAAAGAAGGGCAACCCCAGCAGCAGGAGGGCTGTAGCCACCAACAATGGTAATCGATGTTGGTCAACAAAGGACTCTAACATATAGACGAAACTTTTGTTTGCACTGTCTACCGTTGGTTTCTTCATAACCATCTACACCTTCGTGATATTTTTTTTGCCGAACAAGCCGGCAGGCCGAATGGACAAGACGAGGATTAAGAGGACGAAAGCCACCGCATCTCGGTAACTGGGACCGAGGGTTGTCGCCGCAAAGCTCTCGGCTAGTCCGATGATCAATCCCCCGACGATGGAGCCGTGGAGGACACCGATCCCACCGAAAACGGCGGCAGCAAAGGCCTTAAGACCCACAAGGACACCCATGGTCGGATAAACCATCTGGTAATAACCGCTGACAAGCACTCCGGCGATGGCCGCCGAGGCACCGCAAAGGAAGAAGGTGAAGGTGATGGTGGAGTTGACGTCGATCCCCATGAGGTTCGCCGCTTTATAGTTTTGTTCCGTAGCCCGCATGGCCAAGCCAATCTTCGTTCGATTAACGACTAGGGACAAAATGACCAGGAGAATTAGGGAGACAACGAACATGACAATCTGGGTTGATTGGATCAATATGCTTCCAGATCTCAACACCCCGAAGTTGTAGAAGGCAGGGAAGGGTTTTTTCTGGGGGTTGAAGATAATCATCAACAGGTTTTGAATAACGTTAGCCACACCAATGGTGGTGATCAAGGAAGCTACCCGCACTCCCTTTTTCTGCCGTAAGGGTTCCAATGCCGTTTTGTTAATCACCACATAGAGTAGGCCTGTACAAAGGACACTGAGTAGGATGGCCGGTCCGATACCGAACTTCATTCCCACAAAGAACATGGCCATATGGGCGCTAAAGGCATAAACTGAACCATGGGAGAAGTTGACTAGACGTAATACGCCGAAGATTAACGAGTAACCAACGGCAATCAAGGCGTAAACCATGCCGATCGCTAAACCGTTATATATTTGCTGTTGTAGTAGTAACATACTGCATCACAGCCATCGGGTTACCCCAACAACTTTCTCCTTTCCTCATCATTATTTCGATAGGTGTTGGAGCGAGCTCCAACACCTATCGATTGCCTTACCCTTTACTTAAATTCCACAAAGTCACCGTTTTTGATCATGACCTTGGTGTAGATCTTAGTAGCATCGCCCCGCTCGTCAAACCGAGTTAAACCGGTAACGCCATCGTATTCGATCTGGGCGATATAATCCCGCAAGGCCGCACTATCGGTAGATTTGGTAGCTACGATAGCTTCCAGAATCATCCCCATGGTATCGTAGGATTGGGCCATGCTGTTGTTGGGTACATAACCATACCGCTCAACGAAATTGTCCACAAAGCTTCGAACCTTCGGATCGGTGGAGCCGGCAAAGAAGCTAGCTGGGAAGCGGACGCCATCAACGGCAGGACCACCAAGTTCGATAAGCTGCTTACTATAAGCGTTGGAGAAACAGACGATCTCGATGTTGGGATCAAATTGTTTGTACTGGCGGGTGAAGGGAGCTACCACACCGTACTCACCAACACAGATGACAACGTCGGCACCGGCGGCTAAAAGTTTGGTAACGGCCGGGCTGTAATCGTCGGAACCTACCAGAACTTGTTCATGGGCGACGAGCTTAGCCCCTTTGCTTGCGTATTCCTTTTCGATGATATCCTTGACGATTTCCGATGTACTGGTACCCCAGTCAGTCATGACAGAGATCATACCGATGTTCTTTTTGCCTAAATCGTCGACTGCGATTTCTACTGCATAACCGGCTTCGACGAAGACTAGGGAGTTGTTCCGGAAGATGTAATCACCGATATCGGTAATGGCCGGGTGGGAAGCCGATGGAGTGATGTTCAGCATGCCCGCCTCTTGGAAGATGGGGGATGATACCAAGTTCATGTTGGAGGAGAAGTGACCGATGACGGCCACAATGTCGTCGAGACTGACGATCCGCTGGGCGATGGAAGCAGCCTCTTCCCCAGAGTTCTTGTCGTCAAAGGGTACGACGACTGCCTTGCGACCCAAAACGCCGCCTTAAGCATTCCACTGATCAGCCATCAATTGGCAAGCGTGGACAAAACCCTGTCCGTATTCGGCGTTTTCCCCGGTCATAGAAGCCGCCACAGCAACTTTGATGGGGTTGCTTTCATCCAGGTTTGCGCTAACGATTCCTGATAGACCCAGTCCCAAAACCATGATTACCGACAAGACGACTAGTAGTTTCCTTTGCATTGATTACTCTCCTTTCCTCCGCTTGGCTAATGTTTCGAAACTAGTTTGGGATCAACTATTAATCCAATGATGCACTAAGGTGAATATTTTCCTTGCAACCTCCCCCTTCTCCACCACAGGCTATGCCCCAAACCCTTATCGTTACGAGGTTTTAT
>JBMNRY010000104.1:0-6486 GCA_050944915.1 Limnochordia bacterium | reverse complement strand
GCCCGATTAACCCAAACCTGGCCCCTAGCCATGGCCCTAGTCATTTTCTTCACCATGGCCTATAGTGAATTTCTCCTAGTTTTCGGCAGGTTATGAAACGAGGCGACCGACTTGTTCCTCTAGAGATTCAAGGGCTTGCAAGATGCCAGCCAGCTCTTGGGGACCAACGGGGGCCCGCTGCAGTTCTTCCAAACGATCGGCCAAGGAGCGATAGCGTTTCCACAAGGAAGCCTGCAGCTCCACCTCGGCAGGGCTGGTGACGACGCCATCGACAACCAAGGCGGCCCTTTCCAATTCGTAAACGGCATCGAGGGCCGGAAGCTCTACGGGAATGCCGTATTCTTCCGTGACCAGTCGGCTGAGGGCCTCTCTCGCTTCGGCTTCGCCGTGGACTAAGAGAACCCGTTTCGGCTTGGGGGCCAGGGTTCCTACCCAGCGGAGGAGATCCCTTTGGTCGGCATGGGCGGAGAAACCTTCGATATCATGGATGGCGGCCCGGACTTGGACCGGCTCGCCGTGGATGCGGACGACTTTGTTGCCATCAAGGATCTGGCGCCCCAAGCTGCCTTGGGCTTGATAGCCCACGAAGACCACGCTGCATTCGGGCCGCCAAAGATTATGTTTCAAATGGTGCTTGATCCGCCCCGCTTCACACATCCCGCTGGCGGAGATGATGATGGCCCCGCTGCGCACCCTGTTGATGGCCATGGATTCCTCGGCCTTTTCCGTCATTACCAAGCCGGGAATGTCAAAGGGGGACAAACCGGTCCTTTCGGCAAACTGGGTCGTCGGTTCATCGTAGTAGGCGGGATGCTGCATGAAAATCCTGGTAGCGGCGATGGCCAAGGGACTATCGACGTAGATCCGAGCCGGACTGATGATGCCCCCTTGGACTAGCTTATGCAAACCGTAAAGGAGGGCTTGGGTCCGTTCGACGGCAAAGGCGGGAATGATCACGTTTCCGCCCCGGCGGAAGGTATCGTTGATGATTTGACCCAATTCTTCTAATTGGCCACCCTTGTCGGGCTGGAGTCGATTTCCGTAGGTCGATTCCATGATCAGCCAGTCGGGGGAAGTAGGTGTCACCGGATCCCGAACGATAGGTCGATCCCAACCTCCCAGATCCCCGGAGAACACCAGGCGGAACTCCTCCCCTGGCCCTGAAACCACGATCTCCACGGCTGCGGAGCCGAGGATATGGCCGGCATCGGTAAAGCGGGCCTGCAGACCGGGAAGGATCTGGTAGTAGCGATCATATTCAACCTCCCGGAACTGGGCCATGGCCGCCAAGGCATCCTCCGCGGTATAGATGGGTTCTAATAGGGGTTTGCCCGCCCGGCTTAGTTTGCGATTTTTCCGTTCTACTTCCATTTCCTGGATATAGCCGCTGTCGGGTAACATCACCGAACAGAGCTCAACGGTCGGTGGGGTCGCGTAGACAGGTCCAGTGAAACCATGTTTGATCAGTTTAGGCAAGAGACCGCTATGATCGATATGGGCGTGGGTCAATAAGACGGCATCGATTTCCCCTGGAGAGAAGGGAAAGGGGCCATAGTTACGTTCTCTGATCCGTTTATCTCCTTGGAAGAGACCACAATCGACGAGGATTTTACTCTGGTCCGTATCCAGGAGAAAACAGGAACCCGTCACTTGACCGGCCGCTCCGTGGAAACTGAGGCGCATGACTTAAGTCTCCTCTCCGTTATCGGTGTTTTCCCTAAGTTTCGGCATCGATAGAAGGGTTCCTGCCCCTGGGAAAGGGCGATAAAAAAAGGGACGCTCGCGCGTCCCGTGCTTTTAGCGACCTAAGACATTCTTGACCGCTTCCACGATCCGTTCCCTGGTGGGGATGACGGCGTTTTCCAGCGGTGGGCTGAAGGGGATAGGTACATCCTTGGTGCCCACGGTCAAAATGGGGGCATCTAGGTAATCGAAAGCCTGGGAGGAAACGACCCGGCGGATGATCTCTCCGGGGAAACCACAGGTTTCGTAGCCTTCATCGGCGATGACCAGTTTACCGGTCTTGCAGACGGAGTTGATGATGGTCTCTTCATCGAGGGGGACTAAGGTCCGGGGATCGATGACTTCGATGCTGACCCCGTCTTTAGCGAATTCATCGGCGATGGCCATGCATTCATAGACCATGGACGAAATGGCGACGATGGTTAGATCGGTACCTTCCCGCCGGACGGCGGCTTTACCGATGGGGGTGATGATTTCACCGTCGGGCACCAGGCCCTTTTTGTTGTACATCATCTTGTGCTCAAAAACCATGACCGGGTTGTTGTCCCGAATGGCGGCCTTCAAAAGGCCCTTGGCATCTTCATGGGTGCCCGGCACCACCACTTTGATCCCCGGGACATGGGCGATCATGGCGTGGAGACTTTGGGAGTGTTGGGCCGCGGAGGAACGACCGCCGCCGATAGGCGTACGGATGGTCAGAGGTACCTCCACTTGGCCGCCGAACATATAACGGATTTTGGCCACTTGGTTGATCAGCTGGTCCATGGCCACTCCGATGAAGTCACAGAACATCAATTCTACTACGGGCCGCATGCCGGTGATCGCGGCGCCTAAACCACAACCGACGATGGCGGCTTCGCTAATAGGCGTATCCCGCACCCGTTCTTCACCGAACTCGGCGTGTAAACCCTTTAGAAAACCGAAATTTCCCCCGTAGGGGCCTACATCTTCCCCGATTAGGGCTACCTTATCATCCCGCCGCATTTCTTCGGCTAGGGCTTCCTTTACAGCCTCACCGTAGGTAATTTCTCGCATCCCGATTCCCTCCTATCGACTATACGTATAAGCCATCCAGGGCCACCGTGGGATCGGGCCATGGACTTTCTTCGGCAAATTTAACAGCGGCTAACATTTCTTCGGTAATCCGCTTATCCATTGCTTCGTATTCAGCCTCGGTGAGAACACCTTCGGCGAAGAGCTTTTCCCGGAAGGTCTTGATGGGGCAGCGTTCCCGCCACTTTTCAATTTCTTCCTTATCCCGATAAACGGTCCCCGGATCCCCTACGTGGTGACCCATGAACCGGTAGGTCTTAGCTTCGATTAAAGTGGGGCCTTCCCCGCGGCGGGCCCGGGCTACCGCTTCCTGACAGGCCTCGTAAACAGCCAGGACATCCATCCCGTCGACGATGACGCCGGGGATGCCGTAGCCTTTGGCCCGATCGGCGATATCCTTTACTTTCTGGTGGCGACTTTGGTGAACGGAAATGCCGAACTGGTTGTTTTCACAAAGGAAAATCACCGGCAGATCCCAAACGGAAGCCAGGTTGATGCTTTCATGGAAGGTACCTTCGTTGGAGGCACCATCACCGAAGAAACAAACGGTCACCTGATCGGTACCCCGATACTGGGCACTCCAACCGGCACCGACGGCGATGGGAAAACCGCCACCGACGATCCCGTTGGCCCCTAACATGCCTAGGGAGAAGTCGGCGATATGCATGGTACCGCCCCGCCCTTTACAATAACCGGTTTCCTTACCGAAGATTTCCGCCATGGCTTCGTTAGGTTTGCCGCCCTTGGCGATTAAGTGGCCGTGGCCCCGGTGGGTGCTAGTGAGGAAATCATCCTCCCGGAGGTTGGCACAAGCCCCGACGGCAACGGCTTCTTCCCCGATGTAGAGGTGGGCGAAGCCGGGAATTTTGTTTTTCAGGAAAGAATCGTAAACTTGTTCTTCAAAACGGCGGATTTTCAGCATTTTTTCCAGCATCCACAGTTTTGTTTCCTTAGAAATTTCCATTGATCTCCCTCCATTTCTACCATTCTCCTGCGAGCAATCGCCCGGAGTTTTCCATTAAGATGAGCTCCCGCTCCCTGGCGGTGAGGGGGAGGCTCCAAAACAATTCCAGCTCCTCCTCCGGGCTCCTGACGGGGTAGTCACTGCCAAAGACTACCTTCTCCACACCATGGGCCCGAATGATCCCGACAATCTCCTCCCCGGGCAGATAACCGATGGTACTACTGGTATCGAGATAACAAGGACCGCCGATTAAGGTTTCTTTGGCCTGTTGCCACATACCAAAACCACCTAAATGGGCGCCGATAGCCCGCAACCGGGGAAAAAGAGCTAATACCCGGGCCAACTTGTCGGGACTGGCATAACCCCTTGGGCGAACGATGGCCTCCCCTAAATGGATCAGGACGAAAAAACGGTCCCCAATTAGTTCCCACAGGGGGAAAAACCGAGGGTCATCGAGGGGTAAGCCCTGCAGCTCTGGATGGATTTTGATTCCTTTAATTCCCCCTTGTGCCAAAAAATTGAGCTGTTCCTCAAGACAGGGAAAATCGGGGTGGATAGTACCTAAGGCTTGCCCACCTTCCCTTTGGATGGAAACAGCCCACTTGTTTGCTGGGATAACCTGTTGAGGGACCGTTGCGGCCGTCGAGATGAGGCAAGCGGCAATGCCCGCCCTTCGCCTTTGTTCTTCCAGTTCTCGACGGGTCCCTTTGTTGTTAATCACGGCTCCATAGTGTTTTTCCAACTGCAGCACCACATTGGGTGCTACACTATCGGGAAAGGCATGGGTATGAAAGTCAACTATTCCCGTCAAACTCTATTCCACTTCCTCCGACATTAGCTAAATATTTCTGCTTCCTCCGACCTTTTTCCTCCCTCTCCGGGGGATAACTACCTTGGCCCCGGACAAGGAGAAAAAGACCGGGATGGGGACAATCCCTTGTAGAATCCTTATTGCAATCATAAGCAGGTCTTCCCACGCCCAGAGGGACGAAGGTGGGGGCTAAAGAATGCTCCCGACTATCCTGCCTTAACTAGCGGACCGTTTAGTCCCTTCCCCTACTTCTTTAGGCTAATCCTTCCTCAATTCCTGCTGCGAAAACAAAATCTTCCCCCGGCTCCAGGGAGGGTTAAAGGAGGCAACTCCAAGGCCCCTTCTAGTTTGCCCTTTTCTCCATTTCCCCCTCCCACGGTGAGCAAAGATGGAGGATGTTTTCTACACTAGCCACGATGTTTTCCCCGCCGGCGGCCCGCAGTTCCCCTTCGGTATTGGAACCGGTGAGAACACAGATCAAGTCGACGCCGCTGTTTTGGCTAAACTGGACATCGATGATGGAATCGCCCACTAAGACCGCCTCTTCCCGGGGACAATCTAAGTCCTTTAAGATCTTCTCCACCATATCGGCCGCCGGTTTCGGTTCCGCAACACAATGGGTCCCGACGATGAGGCTGAAGAACTGGGCTACCCCCAGGTGTTCCAAGACATCGACGGCCATGTGGCTAGCCTTATTAGTCGCCACAGCCAAGGTGGCGTGCTCGGCTAGAGCCCTCAAGGTTGCCCGGGCTCCCGGCAGGAGGGTCGTCTCTTGGAGAACGATACCTTGATAATACCCGCGGAATAGACCGACGGCCTCCTCCACCAGGGCCTGGGGCATGAACATGGCCAAGGCATCCTCGAGGGGAAAGCCGATGGTGCGTTTAAGTTCATCCATGGGTGGAATGGGAAGTTTAAGGGTGGTGATGGTATGGACAAAACTGGCTAACAAAGGAGCGTAGGAATCGATCAAAGTGCCGTCTAAATCGAAAATAAGTAGGCTTAAGGGTTTAACCCCTTTTTGCAGTCTGATGTGCATAGTGATCCCTCCGTCCATAGCTTCGTTAGGCCGAGGGAAATACCTCCCTGGGACGACGAGGGATGGGGAACGGGGCCCCTAGGGCCCCGGATGATTTCAGTTGATGCTATAGGATAGGGTCTTAACGGGCGCACCGTTGAGATAAAGCTCCGCCCGGTAATCTCCGGGAGGAAAGGGTTCCTGGGGTTGGAGGCTGAAGGAAACCCAGGACTGCCCATAATCGCCATCGGCGATGAGGGCATAGGATTGGATGGGTTCATCGAAATAATACCAAAGGATGCCGATCGTAACTCCCCTAGTCAACCCCTTGAACAAGGCAGCCACGTAGACCCTTTGGTTGTTACTAAAGGTCGTTGTCACATCTAAGGGACTCTGATCGGCTTCGACTCCCGAGCAAGTCACCCCTGTAATCAAAGAGGGGGTCAGAGGCCCCAGGGCCACCTCCAGAAGCTCCTCCCCCGGCGTGGGAGAGGCCAGTTCCACCGCTAAGCCTTCCGTCACCAGATAGAAGGGAGCAGCGTTTTTTAACAACACCGGTCCTTCCAAAGCTCCCTGGAGCTGAAAGCTTTGATCCGAAGGTAGCAACAGCTCATAGGTGAAGCTCTCCTCCAGGGCCACGAGCCTTAAACGGTAACTGCCCGGTTCCAGGAAATGCAGATCAGCACCGGCGGCCGCCGGGGGTAAGCAAAACAGGAAAAGCAAGAGTAGAGCTGTTAATCTCACCATGGAACACCCCCCACGGCCCGCAAAGCCGATCATTCTAGACATTTACCGATGGCTCGCCAGACCACAAGACCTAAGCCGGCCCCGGGATCCAGTTTGCCTTTGCTTTGGGCGCCGAACCAGCCAGCCCGGCCGACCTTTGATTCCATCTCC
>JBMNRY010000103.1:0-6497 GCA_050944915.1 Limnochordia bacterium | reverse complement strand
CGGCGGTGTTTTCCTCGGCGATGGCGTTTTGGAGATAAATCAATTGGTGCTCAAAATCGGTGATCTCCCTGCGCTCGGAACTATATTGGAGATAGACCAGCTTATCATGCCAAGACTGCTGAAGCCTTTGCCTTTGTTCTTCCGCCCTCATCCAGGCGCCCTGCTCGATGGAATCATCGATTTGGGCCAGCAAATCGCTGATATTCCCTTCCCCGAGCCTTTCTTTCCAGAGGCTAGATGCCAGCAGGAGACTTAAGAATAGGCAGCTAATAAGCCCCATACTACCATATAACACCACGCGACGAAACATCAGGCCACCTCAATTCGGTCCTTGGTAATCGCTAGGATCATTGACCTCACCGGCGATATCATCTTCAACCTTATCGACATAAAGATTGCCTTGGGAGTCGAGGACGGCGAAAGCCACTTGCCGGACATCATCGATCCCTTGGGCCTGCAGTTGCTCCTTCAGCCAGCGGTGATCGAGACCTAGTTGGGCTAAGTTGCCTTCGATAACTTGCCCGCTGGAGATGATTTCCGTCGTCAGTCCTTCGTAGTGGGTACTTATGTTTAAATCCTTGGGAGTGATCGGTTGTCGATCCGACTTGAGCAAAACCGATAACTTCCCCGTGGGCTCCAAGAGGGCGAACTCCACGTCGCCGATGTCGAATACATTCTTCCCTCGCAGTTCGCTCATGAGATCGGAGTAGGGATAACGGAGTTTTTCTAAATTACGTTCTAGGATTTGTCCATTATGGATGACCACCGTCGGCTCCCCTTCGACAAGGCGTTCCAAGTAACGGTTCCGGATGCTGGCGATCTGCAAAGCTAAGACGAGGACGAACCAAGTAGTCAGACCGACCCAGTGGTGAAGCCCGATACTATCCAGATCTGTGGACATGCTAGCGGCCATGGAGCCGATGGTGATCCCTGCCGCGTAGTCGAAAAAGGTCAGTTGACCCATTTGGGTCTTGCCTAAAATGCGGGCGTAGAGAAAGAGGAAGAAAAAGGCAGCGATGGAGCGGACGAAAACGACCAGATTAGTAGCCATGTTCCCCTCCCTCCCGACAAAAAACTGTAGCAAGTCTAGTTTTACCTTTCCCAAGGGAGATATACCATTGGGTATTTTCCGGAAGGTATCGGCAAAACATAAGGAAGGAGATCTGTACAAAGGAGGTCTGGTCCATGGATGTCCATTGCACCATCAAGAACTGCCAGTGGTGGGATGATAACTATTGTGCCGCCCAAAGTATTCTCATCACCAGTGATGAGATCGGTGCCCAACTGTCCGAGGAATACGATTATCAACAGATGGATAACATCCTTCAGCAGTTCGGTGAATCGGAAGCCCCGTCTTGTATGGCCACCTGTTGTAAAACCTTCACCCCAAGACAGAATTAAGACCGCCCTGAGGCGGTCTTAATCTCCTTTTGCTTGTTTTTCCCTGCGTTTTAGATCCCGCAAATATCTCATGGCCCAATGGGCTGCTTTGGCTCCCTCGCCCACGGCGACAGCGATCTGCAGGAAGCCTCCGGTGCAATCTCCGGCGGCGAAAACCCCAGGGACATTAGTTTTTTGTTCTTCGTCAGCTACGATGAACTGCCCATTCTGTTCTAAACCTAGGGAATAGGCAAAATCGGTGGAGGAAGCTTCTCCCATGGCAACGAACAGGCCCTGGACGTCCCTAGTAGACCCGTCGGCGAAGACCACCTGTTCCAAAAAGTCCTTCCCGGCCAAATGGGTGATCTTATCCTCGATGATCGGTATATTGGCTTCTTGGAGGCGGTCCTTGAAAGCCTCGCTCATGGTCATTTCCTTCCCCTGGGTACAGATAGCCACATGGGGGGTGTATTGCTGTAGTTCCAAGGCTTGGTTGGCGGCGAAGTTTCCTTCCCCCAGGACTAATGTCTCCTTATTCCGGAAGAAGAACCCGTCACAGCTAACACAATAGGAGACACCGCGACCTTCGTAATCACCGAGATTATCTATCCCTGGACGGATCCGGGATACCCCCGTGGCGATAATCAGCGCCTTGGCTTCGTAAACACCGGCCTCACTTTTGGCGATAAAGCGTTCCCCTTCCCGATTAACGCTTAGGACCCGGTCGCAAAGGATGCGGGCGCCGAAACGTTGGGCTTGAGCTTGGCCCCGGGCCATGAGTTCTTTGCCGGAAATGGTTTCCTGAAAGCCAAAGTAATTATCGATATCGTAGTCTCCAGCGATCTGGGGTTGGCAACCGAGGACTAAAATATCGACGTTTGCGCGACTAGCGTAAATTGCCGCCGATAAACCGGCGGGCCCAGCACCGATGATCAGAAGATCAACTTGTTCCATTCGATCCCCTCCCTAAGTTAGTATGGGCCTTTGGTGTCCAACATTAGACTCTTTCTGGAAGAAAACCTGCCGAGAGTCAAAATTAGAGTTGTTATTAATCTTCCGGCAAGGAGGAGAAAAGGCGGGGTTTGCGAATATTTCAATCAAGGGCTTATTAACTAATTATGGGAGGTCCATCATGCGAGAGAATCATGTAAAGAAAAAACTACAAGCCGGAGAACCGAGTGTTGGCAGTTGGTTAGCGATTCCCAGTCCTTTTTCCGCTGAACGGGTGGCCCGGATGGGCTTCGATTGGCTGGTTGTCGATATGGAGCACAATCCCATCAACATCGAAACGGCAGCGACGATGTTCGCCGCCATAAACCAGACCGATACGGCGCCCATGGTGCGCATTCCTTGGAACCATCCTGAGCATGTGAAGCGGGTCCTCGATGCTGGCGCCTGGGGGATTGTGGTACCTATGGTCTGCAGCAGGCAGGAAGCGGAAGATGTGGTAGCTGCTGCTAAGTTCCCTCCCGCCGGCATCCGCAGTAATGGTGGGGGCCGCTATGACATTGCTTTAGATACCGATCGGGATACCTATAACGAGCGGGCCAACGACGATCTCCTAGTCATCGTCCAGATCGAGCATATCGATGCTGTGGAACGGGCCGAGGAAATCCTCAGTGTCCCCGGTGTTGACGGTTGTTTCATCGGGCCCTTAGATTTAATGACTTCCATGGGCATGATCGGTCGTTTCAACATCGAAGCACCGGAAGTAAAAGAAGCCATCGCCGAAGTAGTCAGGGCTTCTAAGAAGTGTGGTGTAGCCGCCGGTATCCACGTTCAAACGGGTAAAGATGTCCTGCGCCGCATTGATGAGGGCTTCCAGTTCATCGCTTTAGCCAGTGATATGAACTTGATGGTCGCCGGCATCAAACAAGAGAAGGGCATCGTCGATAACCGGTAAGATTTAACAGTATAAGCCTTCGGTTAAGGGTTATACTGATCTCGCAAGGGAGAAATCCCTCGCTTAAGAGCCCAGAGAAAGATATTTTGCCTCCAGCAATATATCCTTGTCTCGGGCTCTTTCCCTTTTAAACTTTTCCCGTGGCAGGGCCCATCCCCCTGGTTGAAGAGAAGGGTTTAGCCCACTTGTGTCCAATTTTAATCCTATAATCCCTTATTTTCCCGAAGGAATGACTGGATAAAAGATTTAGGCACTTTGGCAATAAACCAAAAGGAGGATCTTAATGGTTCGAAAAATCCGCAATTATATCAATGGCGAATGGGTCCATCCGGAAAACTACGGTTATATCGATGTGGAAAACCCAAGTACCGGCGATACCATCGCCCAGGTACCCCTTTCCACCGCCGAGGAAACCCAGCGGGCCATCGAGGCGGCCCATGAGGCTTTCCAAACTTGGAAAGATGTTCCCGTCTCTCGGCGCACCCAGTACCTCTACGATCTGCTCCATATGCTGCGGGCCGACGAGGAGAAGATCTCCCGGGTTTTAGTGGAAGAAATGGGCAAATCCCTTCCCGACGCCCGGGCGGAGATGAAACGGGTCTTTGAAAATATCGAAACAGCCGCCGGTGCCCCTGTCCTGCAACAGGGGGATAAATTAGTCGGTGCTTCCTTCGGTATCGATGGGGAAGTCATCCGCTTGCCCTTAGGTGTTTTCGGTATGATCGCCCCCTTTAATTTCCCCGCCATGGTTCCCTTTTGGTTCCTCCCCTATGCTATCGCCACCGGTAATACCTTCGTGGTTAAAGCATCGAAACAGGTGCCTTGTACCATGGAACTAATCGCCGATTATATCGATAAAACGGGATTGCCCAAAGGGGTCTTTAACCTAGTCAACGGAGATAAACGGGTGGCCCAAGCCCTAACGGACAGCCCCTTGGTCCAGGGTGTCTCCATCGTCGGTTCTTCGCCGGTCTGTAAGGAAGTAGGGGAAGCTTGTGCCAAGACCAACAAGCGTTTCCAAGGGATGGGAGGAGCGAAAAACCATTTGGTGGTCATGCCTGATGCCCATAGGGACGAAGTGATCCGCAACATGATCACCTCTTGTTACGGGTGTGCAGGCCAACGGTGTATGGCTGCTTCCGTCATCGTTTGCGTCGGTGATGAAACCTATGAAGATATCAAAGAGCGCTTCATCGAAGCCTCCAAGGAAGTTATCGTCGCCGATCCCCTAGATCCCGCGGTAGCCGATGAAGATATGGTCATGGGTCCCGTCATTTCCGCCAAATCCAAGGCCTTTATCTTGGAAATGATCGAAAAGGGAATTGAAGAAGGGGCAACCCTGGCCCTCGATGGCCGGGATCTGGTAATCCCCGGCCGGGAAAAGGGCCACTTCGTTGGGGCGACGGTCTTCACCGATGTGAAACCGGGGATGGAAATCCACAAAACGGAAATCTTCGGTCCCGTCGTTTGTATGATGAAGGTCGACACCCTCGATGAAGCCATTGCTATCATTAACGAACACCGCTATGGAAACGGCGCCTCTATCTATACTCAAAACGGCTATTACGCCCGGAAGTTCAAGCTAGAGGTACGGGCGGGTATGATCGGGGTCAATATCGGTATTCCCGCTCCCGTGGCCTATCTGCCCTTCGGCGGCATGAAGGATTCCCAATGGGCCGACATCAAAGCCCAAGGGAAAACGGTTTTCGACTTCTACACCGAAGCCAAGATTGTCACCGAGCGGTTCTATACCGAACCTTAGATTATGTCGTAAATCAAAACACATCCGCTGCGCATTGGGAAACAGTCTTCAATGGAGCAAACCCTCGCTAGTCGGGAGTTGGACTTACCCGAAAGCAGCGGTGCATAAACCTTTCGAGAAAGGGATCTGCCCTAGATACGGGGCAGATCCTTCACTTCACAAGTAGAGAAGTTTTGTGAGTTTCCTCCCAGTCTTCTCCTTTCCATCGGGCTCCCCGTCGATTCATCGGTGTAACTGTCTACGACCGGCGGTGATTTCCTGTCTACGACGCGATAGGGGCAATCCTGGTTTTGGCGAATAATTAACTGGAAAGGGACGAGAAGGCAAATTAGTTTGACTACGTTTCAAGAAAGGGGTAATGAATGGTGAGCAAGATAGGACGAAATGCTCCCTGCCCCTGTGGGAGCGGGAAGAAATATAAGAAATGTTGTCTGCACAGGGAGATGTCTCGGCAAAAGCTTCTGAAGCCCAGGGGAAGGTTTTGGACTTACGAGGAAATAGATGAAATGACGACAGAGGAAATTGTCTGGCACCTCCACGGTATGGGCATCCCCTTCGATGAGGAGGAGTTTTTGCAAGCTACCGAGGAATGCTTTTCCGCTGAGGAAATTTCCGAAGGCTGGTTTGAGTCCTTCGATGTCCTTGCGGAAGGCGCAAATGAAGATTTCCCCTGGTTTGCCGCCTGGGTCTTGTGGGACAGGTTAGCACCCGACGAGAATTTGTCCTTAGAGGGAATGGACAATTTAATCGATCTCGGCTTTAACTTATTATCTGACGATGAGCCTACAGCAGCTTGTGATGTCTGGTTATTAGTCTGGGAAGGAATTAAGTATAAGTTGAAGTACAAACCATCTACCCTGGCCTTTCTCGATGAGCATTATCGCGGCACCTTCTTTATTACGAATTTTATTCAAGATCTGGAGATGGAGCTTCGTAACGCAGGGATGGAGGATGAAGACTACTTCCAGAAAAGGATTGAGTATTGTAAGGAGTTTTTGACCTTCTTCCCCAACGAGGGAGACTATACTTTCAACATGCGCCGTGCCTTGGCCGAGTCATACGCCTATCTAGGGGACTATGAGCAGGCTGATATGGAGTTTGAGCGTTTGATCAAGGACTATCCCGATAATCCATGGGGTTATATCGGTTGGGGAGATATATACGTCGAAAAAGATGATTACCCAAAAGCAAAAGAGATCTTTCTGAAGGCTTTGACTACGCAAGGGGATATGGACGGTGTTATGGCTGCCCAGGAAAGACTGGACCGTTTCGAAGAAGAAGGGCTAGGCTAAATTTTTGGATGATTCCCGGCCACACCTCAGACTGCCCAGCCGGCAAGTTGTAAGATTAAATGAAAGAAAGGCCCATGACTCTCCGATACAATGGTAGGTGGAAAACCAATCCAATTGTTCAGGAGGAGTCATGAGCCAAGTCTATTGTACCAGAAGAAGG
>JBMNRY010000102.1:0-6686 GCA_050944915.1 Limnochordia bacterium | reverse complement strand
CCAATGCCGCAACTCTTAAGGTGGGAGCTACTCCGGTGCCCCATGCTGAGATTCTCAATCTCATCAAGCCGGACCTAGCAGCAGTAGGCATCGATCTTGAAGTCATCGAATTAACCGACTACGTGCGACCTAACTTGGCCCTAGCCGATGGTGAAATTGATGCCAACTATTTCCAGCACATCCCTTATTTGGAAACCTTCTGTGAGGACCATCGATTAGATCTGAGTTATATCACCAAGGTCCATATTGAACCTATGGGTGGTTATTCGGAGAAGATTACTGACATCGGTCAGCTTAGAAAAGGCGCCCGGGTTGCCATCCCCAACGATCCTGTTAACGGTGGGCGGGCCCTCCTGCTTCTAGAAAGACAGGGCTTGATCGATTTAGATCCCGGAGCCGGTATTACCGCTACCGTCTTCGATATCACGTCTAACCCGAACAATCTTCAGTTTAGTGAGCTGGAGGCAGCTCAGCTTCCTCGGGTCCTGCCCGATGTGGACTTAGCTATTATCAACACCAACTATGCCCTAGAGGCAGGTTTGGTGCCCTTGACCGATGCCCTATTCATCGAAGACAGCGAGTCCCCCTATGTGAACGTCTTGGTCGTACGCACCTCTGATGTAGACCGGGAGGACCTAGCAAAGCTCTCCGACGCTCTGCTGTCAGACAAAGTGAAGGATTATATCCTCGAGCAGTACGAAGGGGCAGTTGTACCGGCTTTCTAACGGCTGTAAGTAAAGGAATGGGAGACTGGGCGGCAAATAATTTGCCGCCTATTTCTTTTTGCTCAGCTAGTTGTGTTGCCCTTCAGTTAGCTGTTTACCAACCTTCCCAAGGAAGGGATAAAAGGATTATGCCATGGTTTAGACGAAAGCTTGACTACCTAAGCTCTCATTCCCATGCCGGGAGGTGGCCCAGCCATGACGCGGGAGGAGCTCATTGAGCGATTTGCAAACATGACTACCTGGAGACGCAGGGGGGAGCGTGCTCCCCACAAACCTCTTTTGATTCTGTATGCCCTCGGCAGAATGTATCAAGGGGAGCGATGGTTGTACTACAGTGACCTTGAAGACAAGCTTAATCGTCTGCTGGCTGAGTTCGGCCCACCCCGCAAATCCTACCGCGCCTATTATCCCTTTATCCGTTTGGTCAATGACGGTGTCTGGCAACTAAACAAGGACATTGACACCAGGACAGATCATTCCCCCGATTTTCTAAAACAGGAAGAAATCGCTGGCAGCTTCAACGAGGATGTCTTTAATGCCTTAGGAAGTAATCCCCAGCTTGTTCAGGAAATCGCTGGACTGTTGCTGGAACAAAATTTCCCCGAAACCATGCATCAAGAAATTTTGGAGGCGGTAGACCTTGCCGACGCTGAATATTCGATAATCAGGCGCCGCAAACGGAATCCAGAGTTCCGACAAAAGGTGCTGGAGCTATACGGATACCGGTGTGCCGTATGTGGCTTTGATATAAAATTAGGCACGACTCCCATCGCTCTGGAGGCAGCCCACATTAAATGGCATCAAGCTGGAGGTCCCGACGTCGAGGAAAACGGCATCGCGATGTGCTCAATGCACCATAAGCTTTTCGATAGGGGTGCATTCACCTTTGACAAGTCCCTGACCCTTCTAGTATCCGATGTCGTCACCGGCACCGTTGGGCTCCAGGAGTGGCTCTACCAGTATCAGGGGAAGAAACTTCGAAAACCTGCGAGTCCAATCTACTATCCCGCCAGAGTCTATTTAGATTGGCATTTCCGAGAGGTCTACCGAGACGCAATAAAATATTGATGATCAGATTTCGATGGGTCTAGCTCATCTAATGGGGCTTCATAGAAGACTGCTTTGACGGTGACATGCCTTAACAGCATAGTGATGTCTTGGGTTCTTGCTTTCCTTGGTTGTCTCTTGAAAGGAGGAGAGAACCGGAAGAATCCCGACGAAAGCATCCGCTAGAAAAAGACACTGCATCATAGTCGGATCGAGTGCGCCGGCGGTGTGGTGATGGGCCTTCGCGTCGTATCGGGTCCGTCGCTGGCACCAGCGGATAATAAATATTTTCAATCTATTGACAGGCCCAGGACTGGTTGCTATAATATAACCGACTTACTAAGTAATTAGCGGAAATCACCGCAGGAGGCGATGGATAAGATGTTCTGTAATCAATGTGAACAAACCGTTGGTGGCGTGGCATGTACCAAGGTCGGCGTTTGTGGTAAAAATGAAGATGTCCAAAGTCTACAAGACAACCTCATCTATGCCCTTAAAGGGATCAGCGCCTATGTCTATCACGCCCGGGAATTGGGCAAAAACGACCCGGAAGTCGATGCCTTTTTGGCTGAAGGCCTTTACAGCACTTTGACCAATGTTAGCTTCGATCTAGACCATTTTCTGGCTCTGAACATGAAGGCGGGCGAAATGACCATCAGGGCCATGGAGATGCTCAAAAAAGCCCACGTGGAAGCCTATGGTGAAAACGAACCTGCCGAAGTACCTACGGGCACCTTCGCTGGGCATGGTATCTTAGTCACCGGCCATAGCCTCAAAGCCCTTTACGAACTGTTGAAACAAACGGAAGGCAAGGGCATCAACATCTACACCCACTCAGAAATGCTTCCTGCCCACGGTTATCCGCGGCTACGGGAATTCCCCCATTTGAAGGGTAATCTAGGCCTGTCTTGGGCAGACCAGAAAAAACTATTCGCGGAATTCCCCGGCGCTATTTTAGGGACAAGCAACTGTGTACTCATTCCTACCGAAAGTTATCGAGATCGGATGTTCACCACGGGACCCACTGGATTACCTGGTGTACCCCACATCGATGGCCATGATTTCACACCGGTCATTGAACGGGCCCTAGCTTTACCCAAACTGGAGGACAAGCCCGGAAGCCACACTATCACCACCGGTTTCTCCGACGCTAATGTTCTACCTTTGGCCGATAAAATCATCGAGGCCATCAAGGCCGGCAAGATCCGCCACTTCTTCCTGGTCGGTGGCTGTGATGCCTCCAATAAGGAACGGGAATACTACCGGGAATTCGTGGCTAACGCTCCCCAAGATACCATCATCCTTACTCTGGCCTGTGGTAAGTTCCGCTTCAACGATCTGGACCTTGGTCATATCGACGGTATCCCCCGTCTCCTCGACCTAGGTCAGTGTAATGATGCCATTTCCGCGATTAAGATCGCCCAGGCCTTGGCAGCCGCCTTCGAATGTGATGTTAACGACCTGCCATTATCTCTAGTTTTGTCCTGGATGGAACAAAAGGCCGTTGCAATCTTGATGTCCCTCTTCCATCTCAACATCAAGGGCATCTACCTTGGACCCAATCCACCGGCTTGGATCACTCCCGGTGTCTTGAAAGTCCTCCAAGACAAGTTCGATCTGCGCTTAACTACCGAAGCCAAGAAAGATATGGCAGAAATGTTAGGCTAAACAGACCAGCCCGGGTGCTCACCCGGGCTTATTTCTTCCCACCCCCCTTTGTTGACCGTCGAGTCAGGGAGGTAAACTATTTTCCTTTGTCGAAATCCTTGGCAAGAGAAAGTATTGGGGGTGCGAGCGTGAAAGCTCTCGTTTATCACGGTCCTAATGATTTGCGCTACGAAGACATAGAAACACCTAAACCAGGTCCCGGTGATCTACTAATCGCCGTTAAAGCCGTAGGTATATGTGGTTCCGATGTCCATGGTTATCAAGGGATTACCGGTCGGCGGACACCGCCGATGGTCATGGGTCACGAATTCTCCGGTGTTGTGGCCGAAGTTGGCTCGGAAGTATCGAAGGTTTCCGTCGGCCAACGGGTGGCTATCCAGCCTTTCCTTTTCTGCGGAGAATGTGAGCCTTGTAAGCGGAGAGATACCAACAAGTGTAAAGAGGGACGTCTGTTAGGGGTCTTATCGACCAACGGCGCCATGGCCGAATATGTTGTCGTTCCGGAGAAGCACGCCTTCCCCTTGGCCGATGATGTTTCCTTCGAAGAAGGGGCCTTGGTGGAAGCGGCCGCCGTGGCTTTACGGGCCATCAACCGGCTCCAAATGGAACGGCTGCCGGAGAAGGTAGCCATCGTCGGCGTTGGTACCATCGGGCTTTTGCTCATGCAGTATGCCCGGCTCCGGGGCGCCAAGGAAGTCTTGGTCACCGACTTACAAAACGATCGTCTCGCCTTAGCCAGGGAAATGGGCGCCGATCTAGCCGTCAATCCGAAAGAAGAAGATCTAGCCAAAATTGTCGATGAATGGACAGGAGGCGAAGGGGTGCCCTTGACCATCGAGGCTGTGGGCGCCACTCCTACGGTGCAGCAGGGTATGTCCATGACTGCTCCTGGAGGTACAGTCCTGTGGGTAGGCAACTCCCAACGGTTCGTAGAAGTCAATATGCAGCAGACAGTCACCGAAGAACTGCGCATTATCGGTACCTTTATCTACAGCCATGATGAATTCGGGCAAGCAGTAGAAGACATCGGCGCCGGTCGGGTGTCGGTGAAAAAACTGGTCAGTGCCACCTATCCCTTAGCCGAAGGGCCGGAGGTTTTCGCCGCCCTTGCCGCGGGTACCAACAAATCCCTCCGGGCTGTATTAACTCTCTAATTCAAAGGGGCCCCTGCATGGGGGCCCTTTCCTTTTAGACGGGACATCCTAGACTAACAGGCGTCCTTGGCAGTGATAGAGCTGGGCATAAAGCCCATCCTGCTCTAACAATTCCTTATGGGTGCCTAACTCTACGATCCTGCCCCCTTCGATGACGGCGATCCGGTCAGCCTCCTGGATGGTCGAGAGCCGGTGGGCGATAATAAAGGTCGTCTTACCCTCCATGAGACGTTCCAGGGCCTCCTGGATTTGGATTTCCGTAATACTGTCCACGGAAGATGTGGCCTCATCGAGGATGAGAATAGGCGCATCTTTGAGAAGGGCCCGAGCGATGGAAACCCGCTGTTTTTCCCCTCCCGACAATTTGACACCCTGCTCGCCGACCCGACTATCGTATCCCTTGGGCAAAGCCATGATGAAATCATGGGCGTTAGCCGATTTGGCCGCGGCGATGATTTCTTCCTCGGTAGCGTCGGGTCTGCCGTAGCTGATGTTTTCCCTGATGGTCGTATTAAACAAAAAGGGATCCTGGGTGACGATGGCGATTTGTTCTCGTAAATCCCGGAGTTTTAGCTTCCTGACATCGATACCATCGACGTAAAGGACACCCGACTCCACATCGTAAAAGCGGGGGATTAGATTCACCAAGGTCGTTTTACCGGTGCCCGTGGGGCCCACGATGGCCAAGGTCTCTCCCGGCGCGACTTGAAGGTCGATCTCCCGAAGGACCTCTTGACCCTCCTCGTAACCGAAGGAGACCTTTTCAAAGACGACTTCTCCCCGGCAGGGTCGGGGCAGGTCTAGGGCATCGGGGGCATCTTTGATATCCGGTTCGGCATCGAGGATCTCAAAGACCCGTTCACTGGAAGCTAAAGCATGCTGCCACATATGGTTAATGGCGTGGAGCCGGTTGATGGGCTCATAAAAGAGGGTGAGATAACTTAAGAAGGCAAAGAGTTGACCGAGGGTCATCCCACTTTGGGGCTCGGTGATCACCATTCGCCCTCCAAACCAAATCACTAACATACTACCTAGGGCACCGATGAACTTCATCCCCGGCGAAAAGGTTGACCACAAAAACATCACCTTGAGATTACCCCGGCGGTAATCGGAGGCCCGCTGGGCAAACCGGTCGGCTTCCGTGTGCTCCTGATTAAAAATCTTTATCTGCACTAACCCGGCTAGATTATCATGGAGGAGGCTGTTCATAGCCGCCGAGTAGCGCCGGACTAAACGATAAAGGTTATGGACTTTACGGGTATAGAGGATAGCTCCCACAAAGAGGATGGGCACCGGGATGAGGGCCATTAAGGCTAGATACCAGTTCATCCGAAACAACAGGAAGGTGACTCCGCCTAAGGTTAACAGGGCGACGATGACTTGTTCCGTTCCATCGAGGAGCACCCGTTCCACATGGTTGATATCGTCGACGATCCGACTCATCAATTCACCGCTGGAGCGTTCATGGTAAAAACTAAGGGATAAGCGCTGCAGATGATTATAGGCTTGACAGCGCATATCATGAATGACCTGCTGTTCTAAGGTATTATTAAACCGAATCCGCAGGCAATCGAAACCATCCCGGGCTAGATAGGCCAGGAAAATGAAGAGGGTCGTTTGGGCCAAAAGACTTAGGTTCCCCAAGGAAATGGCCTCATCGACAGCCACCCTGATCAAATAAGGTGGAACTAAAGCTGCCAAAGTCGATAAGATGGCAAAGGCCAGGGTACAGAGGGCTAATCCCTTATAGGGCAAGAAATATTTCAAGACGCGGAACAGAATGTCCAATGGCATACCTCCTGGAAAGTTATTTCCCCGATAGCCTTGGGGAATCCTGCTAACGGGGAAAAGGGTTCATCCTCTCCATCCAGGGGGAGTTGATGCTCGGCTGTCTGATGACCCAACGGGAACGCCATCATCAGCCGGACATAGGAATACTCACCTGGCAGGAACGTCCGCCGGTGATGGCCACCAATTGCTCCTTGGATAAGGGCACTGCCGATTGGGCCGTGCCGGCGGCGGCATAAACTACGGGATAACGCTCGAGGCTGGAATCGATGAGGATGATGACCTCGTCATTTAAGGCAAAGGG
>JBMNRY010000101.1:0-6720 GCA_050944915.1 Limnochordia bacterium | reverse complement strand
ATTACGAAACCTGGAACGAAGATGTTTTGGTCATCTTACAAATCGAAACGGCCTCGGCCTTCGAATCGGTAGAAGAAATCGCTGCTGTACCGGGAGTTGACGTCTTGTTCATCGGGCCAAACGATCTTTCCGCCGCCTTAGGGATGTTCCAAGATTTTAATAATCCCGAGTTCAAAGCAGCGGTTGACCGCATCCGCAAGGCTGCTGAAGCCAATAACATCGGTGTAGGTTACATGTGCGGCGACGCTGAAAGCGTCTTGGCCAAGGTTGATGAAGGATTCACTTTCCTGGCTGCCGGTACCGATGCCCGCCTGATCTCCGCCGGTGCCGCCCAAACTTACAAAGCTATTCGGGATGGCATTGCCGCTCGGGGAAAATAAATTGGTTGCATGCTCCTTAGGCTGTCCACCAAACGTGGGCGGCCTTTTTTCATTCCACCTGCGGAGGAGGGACTAAGGGCTTCAATTGACCCCTGTCTCCCCTTCAGGCCTCAGCCAATCTTTCGATAGCTTGCCTTTCATCGGCCAGAAAAAAGATGGTCCTTCCTTTGTTGCTTTCATATATGAAATCCTGCAGACTCTTGCTGGTGTAGCAAGAAAAGTCGCCGACGATGGCCAGTTTCAGATGATAGTTGACGAACTTTTGGAGTATTTCTCCCGCCAGTCTCGTCTTGAGATCAAAGAAATCTTCACAAATGGCCGATTTGTGGACAACGATCCCATCAGCTCCCGTTTCGTAATAGACGGTCATCATCAAATCGAGGGCCGATGGGACATCTTTGATTAAGATTTCGTCGTCCTGGACGATGGCGATTATCTTATCATTTTCCCTAACGGTTTTGAGATCCATGCCCATCCTCCTTCACAGGGTAATTTACCCATCTATAATAGGCAGGAGCAACATTAACGTTAATATTCAATTAGCGGGGTCCATACCCTTCTAGCCGAGATACAACGCCAAGTTATGGGGAACAAAAACAGGCATGTCAGTTCTGACATGCCTGTGTAGATTAAGGTTCGTTAAGAGCCCTTACTGCCTAGCAGCATATTCGCCGGCTATTTTACCGGAGACGAAGGCCCAGGTGGTAGCACAACCGGGCATCGATTCTTCGCCATGGGCTCCAGCGATTATTTCCCCTGCTGCCAAGAGCCCGGGAATCGGTTGATCCTTGGCATCGAGGACTTCCATGTTCAAGGTGACTTTCAAGCCCCCCAGGGTGGTCGCGGTCCTAGGCTTTTGTTCGACGATGTAGGAAGGTCCTTGGGCGATGGGTGCCGGCAAGTCCCCCCGGCCGAATTCGGGATCGCGACCTTGGCGGACATAGTCGTTGTAAGCTTCGACGGTGGCCAGCAGGCCCTGGGGATCGATACCCATTTCCTTGGCCGCGGTAGCCAGATCATCGCTGCGGACCATCCTTCCCGGCTCTTGGAGATAACCTTCGATTTCTTCAAGGCTCCAAGCGGCATCGGAGGTCTTGAAAATCTCGAACTGGGTGGCATCCATAACGAGGAATACCCGACCATCAGGCTGTTGAAGGGTCTTGTTCTTCAAAGAAACCATATCGGTGGTTTCATCGATGACCCGCTTCCCAGCGTTGTTGACGAAGATGGCACCTTGGGCGATAGCCATGCGGCTACCCCGACTGGTGGACTTACCGATGGTCGGTGCAATCTCCACACCGTGGGGATAGACTTTCATCTTATCCATAGAATGGAGTTTAGCTCCCACAGCTTCCGCCATGCGGTGACCATCCCCGGTGGAAGAAACGGGACCGTAGTAGAGGACATCCTTTACCTTTTCCGGACGCATATCCATGTTCGCACCATAACCACCGGTAGCCAGGATCACGTACCGGGCTTTAAAGGTGATTTCTTCGCCGTCCTTATTCACGGCGACGACCCCATCGACCCGTCCGTCGGTCATGGTCAGTTCTAGAGCCCTAGTTTGCAACAACACGGGGATATCCCTGGCGGCACAAGCTTGGCTTAGAGCTCTAAACAGACCGGCGCCACCGCCTTCCCAGGCTAAGGCTCGGGGCACCCGGTGTTCGACTCGAGGTACGATATCGAGGGCTAACCCGACTCCCAAGTCTTCCATCCAATCGAGGACAGCACCGCCTTGTTCGGCCATCATCCAAGTTAGGCGGGCGTCGTTGGTGTACTGGCCACCTTGCATCAGATCGAGAAAGAATAGTTCGGCCGAGTCTTCCAATCCTGCCTCCAGTTGAGCACGGGTACCGGCAGCACTACTGACCGCACCGGAGATCAGGGTTGCGCCGCCGACAAAGGGCATTTTTTCCAAAACTACTACATCGGCACCTTCATCGCTAGCGGCGATGGCGGCCAGTAAACCGGCTCCGCCTCCACCGACCACGACTACATCCACTTTTTGTACTACCTGTGCGTTGACTAAGCTGGCTAGAGCCAAAACCATTACCATAACCATCAACAGTTTGTTCCTCATTTTGATCCTTCATCTCCTTTCCCGTGATAGTGGTTCTATTCCCAGGCTCTATTCTAGTCTATAATCATAGTTCCTCCGTTATTTTCCTAAAAAGGGAAATTTTGCCTAATTGATTCAACGAGGAAATCATCCCGAACCGAGGACACGGGAAAGAAGGGTACGAGGTTTAGGAAAGAATGTCATTCAAGGTGCAGGAGAATTGCTAGCTACGTCGAATTAGTGAAAGTGCGCACAATAATATTTTCAGGAGGGAACCTTCAATGAAAAGAACCCTAGTTTTACTAAGCATTCTTGTTCTATGTCTTTCTACCCTCGTTAGCGCTCAAACGGTAGAAGTCGACGTCGTCGTCATTGGCGGCGGAGGAGCAGGCCTGAGCGCAGCTAACGCTGCTGCCGAAGGAGGAGCAAGCGTCATTCTTCTGGAGAAAATGCCCTTTTTAGGCGGTAGTACCATTTTATCCGGTGGTGCCATCTCCTTTGCCGGAACCGACCTCCAAAAAGAACGGGGCATCGTCGACTCCAATGAACTCTACTACGAAGAAATGTTGCGGGAAGGTCGCAACAAGAACATCCCCGCATTGGTACAAACCTATATTGACGAACAATTGGCCACCTACTATTGGCTCGTGGACCAAGGGGTTGAGTTCGTCGACGTCGGTCAAGGGGGCGGGATGAGCGTAGCCCGGGCCCACTATGTGAATACCGTTCAATTCATCAACGCTTTGGCGGCTTCCGCTGAAAGCAAAGGTGTTGACATCCAGAAAAACACCACCGCTGTTCAGCTGTTGACCAAACCAGGGACTAAGGAAGTTGTCGGTGTTCTGGCTGAGAAGGACGGCCAAGAAATCACCTATCTGGCTCGAAAGGGCGTTGTTTTAGCAAGCGGCGGTTTCGGCCGTGATGCAGGCCTATTGGAAAAGTTCGTTCCTGTCATGGCTGGAGCCATGGGTATGGTTGGTGCCGGATGTACTGGTGACGGTCTCCGGATGGCTTGGAACTTAGGGGCCGATATTTATGATACTCCCTACATCAAGGCTACCTTCGGTATGCACCCCGAAGGCAAGACCATCGCCGACTTGGCTTTGACCTACTACAGTGGTGCCATCATCGTTAACCAAAATGGCGAACGGTTTGTAGACGAATCCATTAACTACAAGGCCGTTGGTGACGCTGCTTTGGCCCAACCTGGTGCCATCGCTTACCAGATTTGGGATGAAAAGATTAGAGCTGAAGCCATGAAGGATCCTTTGACACCCCTGCGCGACTTAGAAGCCAAGGGCATGGTTTATAAAGCTGATACCTTAGAAGAATTGGCTGCTCTGATCGATGTTCCTGCCGAAAATCTCGAGGCAACGGTCGCCCGGTATAACAACCACGTTGAGCAGGGTATCGAGCCCGATTTCGGTCGGACTTCCCTCAATGCTGGTTCGGGAACTCCTGTTAAGATCAACGAAGGTCCCTTCTACGCCTTCCCCTCCACGGGAGTTATCTTCGGTACCTACGGCGGTATCCTCATCGACAGTGCCGCTCGGGTCATCGATGTTTACGGCGAAGTTATCCCCGGCTTGTATGCTGCTGGTGAAGTTACCGGTGGTCTCCACGGTGCCGGCTATATGACGGGAACAGCCGTCGGTAAGGCTGTAGTCTTCGGTCGCATCGCTGGTCAATCGGTACTCGCCGACTAACCATTGATTTTCCATCAGCAGGCCCATCCTTTAGGGCATCCTAAAGGGTAGGCCTGCTTTTTTTATTCAGGGGCCATCTGGACTAAACAAACCTAATAGGTTATAATTTACACCACGATGTTGGAGAAAGGAAGGATACCATGGATAACTACCAGAAGGTCTTGGAGTTTTTCGAGCAGGCGGAAGAACCCCTTCGGGCTGGCGCCGTCGCCGAAGGAACGGGTCTCGACCGTAAGGAAGTGGACAAGGCTATGGCCAAGTTGAAAAAGGAAGGAAAGATCGTCTCCCCCAAACGTTGTTTTTGGGAGATTAACAAATAGGGTTGGATAAATAGGCAGGCACCCAGATTACTCTGGGTGCCTTTCTTTTTAACCCATACTTTGACCCTCCGCCGCGAGTCGGGCAGCCCTCATCCTCAGCAAGGGACCTAAGCCGATGAGAGAGGTCAGTCCTTCGGCCAACGGGAAAGAGAGCCAAACACCGGCCATACCTAACCATTGGGACAAAAGGAGGACCAGGGGGATGATGGCCAGGCCGCCCCTGGTGATGGATACCCAAAAGGACGGCCTAATCCTTTCAGTAGCGCTGTAAAAGCCGGCCAGGACGATGTTCACCCCGGCCCAGAAGAAACCGGCGAAATAGATGGTCAATCCCTCTTTAGCCAAACGGGCCAGGAGGGGATCCCCTTGGCTGTTGAAGGCCCTGACGATGCCCTCGGTAAAGCCCCGGGTTACCAAATAGATCCCCACCGCGAGGGCTAGGGCCGAAAACAGCCCGTATTGAAGGGTCTTCGACAGGGCTTTAGTATCACCAAGGGCATGATTACGACTGGCCAAGGGCTGCAGGCCTTGGGCCACACCGGTGAAGGTGGCTAGGGCAACCAGGGCCAAATTGGCCACAATCCCGTAGGCCGCGACCCCCACATTGCCGGCGATCTTCAGGATAGTCAAGTTAAAGACGATGAGGGTTACTCCCGAGGAAAGCTCGGTGATAAAGGACGCTAATCCCAACCCGCCTATCTCCAGCAGCTGATTGAGGCGCCAGGGGCTTCCCCGCCAGCGGCAGTTGCTGGGACCTTGGAAATGTCTGAAAAGGACAAGGATACTCATGACGGGAGCTAGACAAGTGGCCAAGGCGGCTCCGAACATTCCCATACCTAAGGCGAACATAAAAATGTAATCCAAGATAATATTGCCGATACTACCGGTCAACATCGCGGCCAGAGCCAAATTGGGATTACCATCATTGCGGATAAAGGCCAAAAACACGTTATTGACCAGAAAACAAGGGGCAAAAATGAGGATTGTTTTCAAATAAGTATTGGTCATGGCCATGGTTTCCCCATCGGCTCCCAAGAGAATGCTTAAGGGCCGGGAAGTCAAAAGGCCTGCCAGGAAGAAAAAACTTCCCAAGAGGAAGGCTCCCTTCAGGGCTTGGGTAAAAATCTCCTGGGCCCCGGTCTGATCCCCTTGGGAGTAGAGGATGTTAAATTTCGTCGCGCCGCCGATGCCGATCATCAATCCCATGGCATGGATCACGCTGTAAATGGAAATGGATAGGTTAAGGGCCGCTAAGCCCGTGGGCCCTAAAGCCTGGGCGATGAAAAAGGTATCAGCGAGGATGTAACAAGATAGACCGATCATACCTAAGACATTGAGACTGACGTAATGGAAAAACTCCTTCCGCAAATCTTGCTTCATCGCTACCTCCATAAAAAAGGCGCCCGCAACTTCATACCTCCTAAGGCCTACCGGTATGAAATCCGAACGCTTTGTAACTACCTTACCCGGCGGCAAGGTAGCAAGCTATGCTATTTAATTCCCCGTTGATTATATCATAGGGGCTGGGGAAGTCAAATAACGCTCAATTGGTTATATCCCCCAGGCAAGCTGGTTAACCTAATGATGGAAGGGAGAGGATTCTATCGGCACGGTCAAGCGGGGATGGCGAAAGAGTTTCCGCAGCTTCCGGCGGATTTGGGATAGCTGTCCGTAATCCTAGGCCCTAAGATAACGGTCGGCCAGCGGCAAAGATACGGGGGTTTGTCGATGGAAATCATCGGGGGAAACTTCATGATCCAAACCCCTCCTTTAGGGTATGCCTAGGGATGTTGGGTGCCCAAAAGCCATTCTTCCTAAAGGGGGGTTAGGGGTTTTGGGGAAGGAGATTTGCCACCTGTCACGGCTAGTTCGACTCTTCTTTAGATTAAGCCTTCGGTTGATAAGTATCAAGGGGCTACCACGTGGGCCTGTTAAAACATGATCAATTTAGCGGCATCTCCATGGCTGTGGTCTAGAACAGGATGGGACAAAAGGAGGTTATCATCGATTGAAAATTCTAATGCTGACCTGGGAATATCCACCCCGGGTGATCGGCGGCTTGGCCCGCCATGTCCATGCCCTATCCCAGGGGTTGGTTCGGGAGGGACATGAGGTCGTCGTGGTCACCGGTGATGATGGACAAAGTCCTTACCATCGGACAGAGCAGGGAGTGGAAGTTTATCGGGTGAAGAAATACAGCCCGCCGACCATGGATTTCCTCGACTCGGTCTTTCAATTGAACTTGAACATGG
>JBMNRY010000100.1:0-6792 GCA_050944915.1 Limnochordia bacterium | reverse complement strand
TCCTCTGTGTCCTTTTGGTCTATCCCCTGGGTGATGTTTTCCGACTCAGCTTTTATGAAAGCAGTATTTGGGGTGACACCTTCGCCGGGCTAGCCAATTATCGACGGCTTTTAGCCGACGGGACTTTCTGGCAAGCATTCCGGCAAACCATCATCTTCGTCGCCGGCAGCGTCCTTTGTCACTTTTTCATCGCTTTAGGTCTAGCGTTATTGTTACATCAAAACATTAACCGCCTCTTCCGCAACTTCTTCCGGGGACTCTTCATCCTGCCTTGGCTCATCTCACCGACGGTAGCGGCCATGATTTGGGTCTTGATGTACAACCCCTTTGGAGTCCTCAACGGTCTGTTGGTTTCCCTGGGGTTGATGGCCGAAGGCCAGAATTTAGCTTGGTTAGGCAATCCCCAAACATCCCTTTTGGCGGTGACCATCGTTAATATCTGGCGGGGCTTTCCCTTCATGTTGGTCATGCTCCTAGCCGGATTACAAGGGATACCCGAGGAATTATACGAGGCGGCCATGATCGATGGAGCTAATATGTGGCAGCGCTTTATATACATCACCCTCCCCTCCTTGAAGGGCATTATCTTTACCATTACCGTCCTCGATGCCATATGGACCTTCCGCCATTTTGATTTGACCTTCATCATGACGGGAGGAGGACCGGTCAATTCCTCGGAAGTATTGGCCACCAGCATCTACAGCCATGCCTTTCGCAACTTCGATATGGGCTATGCCTCCGCTCAAGCGATCACCATGCTCATCATCCTCTTAATCCTGGGGATGGGTTATATCCGTCAAATCGGCAAGGAGGGATAATCCATGCGGAAAAAACTTATTAACGGCGCTATTTATCTTCTCTTAATCATCGCGGCCTTGATCGTCTCCTTCCCCATCCTCTGGATGCTCACCGTATCGGTGCGTCCCAACGTCGAAGTCTTGAAGATCCCACCGACATGGTTGCCCCAAACCTTCACCTTCGATGCCTACCGACAAGTCCTAGGGAATGTCCGCTATACCCGCTGTTTTTTCAACAGCTACTTCATCGCCCTGAGCGTCACCCTCCTGGCCCTAGTCTTCGGATCTTTAGCGGGGTATGCCTTGAATCGCTTCCAATTCCGGGGAAAGAAATTGATCTTAGGTTTTCTCATCATCACCCAAATGTTTCCCCTGGTGCTTTTGACCATCCCCTATTTCCAAACCCTGGTGACCTTAGGTTTGTATGATACTCTCACATCTTTAATCCTCGTTTATACATCTTTTTGTTTGCCCTTCTGTATCCTGATGCTCATGAGTTACTTCGCCGATATCCCCCGGGAATTGGAAGAGGCAGCCATGGTCGATGGTTGTTCCCGTCTGCAAGCCATCTGGCGGGTGATCATGCCTTTGAGCTTCCCCGCTTTGATCGGGGCGGGGCTCTACACCTTCCTCTTGGCCTGGAACGAGTTTCTCTTCGCCGTAGTCCTCATTGAGTCTTGGGAGAAAAGGGTGGTCACTATGGCCATCTACAGCCTTTTGGCAGAGTTCGTCACCGAATGGAATATGCTCATGGCCTTTTCCGTCATCGCTAGCGCTCCCTTGGTGGTCGCCTTCATTTTCCTCCAGAAGTATGTGGTCCGGGGCATGACCGTCGGTGCTATTCGTTAAAGGGGAGACCTCCGTGGGCCAAGATCTTCTTACCTCACTCACCGTCAATCCCCGGGGGATTGACGGTTTTTTTCCCATCTTCCTGGGCTCAACTTCCCCGGTCGCCAAAGGCAGGGGTACTCCCCCCTAATTAGTGAAAGGAAGAAAGTTTCTTTTGAAGAAAAAGGAGTCAAATCCCCACCTTTTCCCCATCGAGTTCCCCAAGCATCATCGTCAAAATCTGCTAAGAATGAACGTAAACGGACTTACAGAAACAGTGGGAAACAACTAGAGAATAAGTTCTTGAAAAGGCAGAATTTTTGTTGTAAACTGTCACTATCGGTAATTGTAGGTAGATTTCCGGAAGTCGAAATATTGTTTCATCCTTGTCGGGAATAAAGAGCCGCCAATGGATTTCAAGATGCCTACGCAAGTGACGAAGGGGTTGTCGTGCCGACCACCCCCTCAGGTCAACGGCTAATAATTTCCTCGTCGAAAGGTCGTGATGCCCTCGAAATAGTCTTTTAAAAACCGCCAATATTTACACAGAAGGGAGTTTTACCAAACGATGCAAAGGTTTAGATTGGGTCTTCTGGTTTGTCTGGTAGTCCTCGTCCTGGTGATGGGTTCTACTGTAGGAGCAGCCGTCAAATGGGAGCGTCCAGTGACTATCCTCGTTGGTGCCGCAGCCGGTGGTAACATGGATATCGTGGCCCGGGCCATCCAGCCGGCTTTGGAAAGGGAACTAGGTGTTCCCGTTTTGGTAGTCAACATCACCGGTGCTAGTGGCGGTGCAGCCGCCGTCAACCTGCTCAACGAACCGGCCGATGGTCATCACATCATCATTATCTCCCGCACCTTCTCTGCCCTCCCCTATACTGGGCAACCCCATGTGGATACGATGACCGTCTTCGCTCCCCTAGCCATCCTCGTGGAAGATGTCTCGGCCATCACCGTTCCTGTCGATTTCCCTGCAGATACTATCGAAGAATTCATCGAATACGCAAAGGCCCACCCCGGTGAGATCAATGTGGGCTGTTCCGGACGGGGCGGCATCTGGCATATGGCAGGCTTGCTCTTTGCCCAAGAAGTGGGCATCGATGTGGAATTTGTCTTCTACGCCGGTAGTGCACCGACCATTGCCGCCGCCAACGCCGGTGAAATCCAAGCGATGACTATCAGCCCTGCAGAGGTGAAGGGCTTAGTCGATAGCGGAGACTTTAAGGTCCTGGCAGTTATGGCCAACCAACGGGATCAGCTCTTCCCCGATGTACCCACCTTGAAGGAACGGGGAATCGATGTTACCTACGCCGTATGGCGGGGTCTTGCCGTACGGGCTGAAACACCGGCGGAAATCGTCGCCGATCTAGAAGCGAAGGTCGCCAAAGCTGCCGCTTCGCCGGAATTCCTCCAAGCCATGGAGACGGCAGGGATCAACGTGGCTTACGCCAATGCCGCTGAATTCCGTAAGGTCATCGAAGACGAAGATGTCTTAGTCCAAGAAATCTTAGCGGACCTGGATCTAATCACCACTAGACCCAAACGTTAAGCTTTCGGGAAGGGGCGAGGAGGGAGTAATATGTGGCGCAACAGATTAGCCATCGCATCGATGTTCGGAAGTGGTATCCTGATCTATCTAGGCACCAGGTCCTACCCGGCGGCCCATAATGCATCGGCCGATCCTGCCCTCTTCCCCCGGGCCATCGCCGTCCTTTTGATCATCATGGGCTTGGTCGCCGTTTACCAGGAATACACCGGTAAAACCGAAGGAACGGAAGCCCTCGATAGGCACTATCTAAAGATCACCGCTCTGTTCGCCGGCGGGATCCTTTTGTACAACTGGATCGGGCTGGTACAAAGGGCCTTTTTCCTCTCCACTTTCATCTTTTTAGGGGCCATGGCTTACCTACTGGGGGAAAGGCCCTTGGTCCGGGTAGGTGCCTATTCCATAGGCTTAACCCTTAGTATCTATATCGTCTTTGTCGTCTTACTGCGGGTACCCTTATAGGGTACCCCAGATTCCTTGTGAAAGGAGCGAAGCTAGTGGAATCCGGTTTTCTCGATCTCTATCTTCTAGGCTGGGGACATGTCTTACAACCTGCAACCCTTTTCTTCATGGCCGCCGGTGTCTTCTTAGGTATCATGTTCGGTGCAATGCCAGGGTTAACGGCCAACATGGGGGTAGCCATTCTAGTTCCTTTCACTTATACCATGCCCCCCATTACAGCCATTCTGACCCTATGTAGCGTTTACATCGGTGCCGTATACGGAGGATCGGTATCGGCAGCACTGATTAACATCCCAGGAACACCGGCGGCATTAATGACAACCATGGATGCCTACCCCATGAGTCAACGGGGTGAAGCCGGCAAAGCCCTGGGCCTGGCGACCACCGCCTCCTTCCTCGGTGGACTCATTTCCGTAATTCTCCTTGCCCTGTTCGCGCCGGGCATCGCCAAGGTCGCCGCCAAGTTCCGCTCCCAAGAATATTTCGCCGTTGCCTTTTTGGGGCTAAGTGTTGTCGCTTATGTCTCGGGAGAAAACCTGGTCCGCGGTATAGTTTCTGCCCTGTGGGGCCTTTTTGTCGCCTGCATCGGCGTGGACTTGGCCACCGGCTATCTCCGGTTTACCATGGGCATGCCTAACTTGATTACAGGGGTGGAATTTGTCCCTCTGTTGATCGGGCTCTTCGGTCTCAGCGAGATCTTCGAGCAGGTGGTTAGCGGAGGTTATCTGAAAACTACAGTCCAACGTTTAGATCGAGTTCTTCCCAGTCTCTCCCAATTTGTCACCCATTTTTGGACGGTGATCCGCTCGGCCGTTATCGGGGTCTTCATCGGCGCGGTACCGGGCGCCGGTGCTACCATCGCCGCCATCGTGGCCTATGGTCAGCAAAAAAGATTTTCCAAGGAACCGGAAAAACTGGGTACTGGAGCAGCCGATGGCATTATCGCCCCTGAAACGGCTAATAACGCTTGTACCGGTGGAGCCATGATGACTATGCTCTCCTTAGGTATTCCCGGCGATTCGGTGACCGCTATTCTCATCGGTGCCCTCATCCTCCATGGTATCCGGCCCGGTCCCCTTCTGTTCCGTCAGGAGCCGGAGCTGGTTTCCTCCATCTTTATCGGCATGTTCTTGGCCAACATCATGATGTTCATCATCGGCATCTCCTGTGCCAAGATCTTTGCCCGACTCATCTCCCTGTCCAAAGGAATCTTACTACCCACCGTCGTCGTTTTGGCTTCCCTGGGGGCTTATGCCATCCGCAACAACCCCTTTGATATTGGAGTAATGCTGGTCTTTGGATTCTTAGGATTTTTCATGACTAGACTCCGAATCCCGAAGGCACCCCTAGTTCTCGGAGTCATCCTCGGTCCGATGATGGAAGAAAACCTTCGGCGGGCTATCCAACTGAACAAAGGAAATCTGCTCTCGACCATTAATTCCTTTCTCCAAAGTCCCATATCGGTCATCATCTTGGGGGCAAGTCTGTTAATTCTCTTCCTACCTTTACTACAACAGATTTCCTGGGCGGGAATGTCCAAGAAGGAGAAAGGATAACCAACAGGAGGAAAACAATGGAAGTTATCAAAGGCACCGTCAGTTCGGAACTCATCGCCATCACCTTAGCTCCCAATGAGCTGCTACTAGAAAGCTTACAAGAAGTCATCGACAGGGAAGATATTCAAGGGGGAGTCGTCGTCTCGGGCATCGGCAGCCTGCGGGTCTGTAATGTCCATGAAGTGGACGCCGGACATCCTATCAATTTGATGACTCGAAAACAACGTTACTACACCTACGAGGGTTCCATTGAAGTCAGCGCTATCCAAGGCATTATCGCCGGTGGTGAACCCCATCTGCACTTGACTGGTTGTCTAAATGGGGACAAGATCGTCACCGGCCATATCGAAAAGGGCTGCGTCGTCTTAACGGTCATCGAGCTGGCTATTCTAAAGCTTGGCCACTTCCCGGCCCGTCGTGATTACAAACAACCGGAAAGAATTAGGACCATAACGACTGATCAAGAAGGGCAGAAATAGAATTAAGTTAATTAGTTTCTCTGTAGAGGGCCCCATTGAGGGCCCTCTTTTTGTGGATAAACCCGGGACAACAGGGACCTGAAGAACCCTTCCATCATCTTCAGGCAAACAAAAAACGCCACCTCTAATAGGTAGCGTCAATATTTCATGGTGGAGGTGAGCGGAGTTGCACCGCTGTCCACAAGGAAAGTCACACCGACTTCTACGGGTGTATCCCTTGTTTTGATATGACCTCTAAAGACTCCCAAGGGCAGGATTCCGTCGAGGCTAGCCCATAATGTTTCCTAAACTACTTATGGGCGTCGGTAGTTTAGTAGCCCGCTAAAATGACACTCGGACCGGATTCCACGGGCGAGAAGCCGGGGAGTGAGCAACCGTCTTAAGCGGCTGCTAGTGCGTAATTATCGTTGGCGTTTATTAGCCTTCCCGCAGTTTAACGAGGAGCAGGACCTCGACCCGCTATCGATGCTCCTTCATCCCCATGTCGAAACTAATACACCCCCACGAACATCAACGATTCCATTCCTTAAGGGCCCGGTCGACCCGACGTTTAGTCTCCCGGTCCGCCATGGTTTGCCGTTTATCATAGAGTTTCTTACCCCGGGCTAAGGCGATTTCCACCTTGGCCCAGCCCCGCTTAAAGTAGATCCGTAAAGGCACCAGGGTGTAACCCTTCTCCTGGATCCGACCGATCAAACGATCGATCTCGGAACGGTGCATCAACAGCTTGCGGGGTCTTGTAGGGTCATGGTTTTGGCGGTTACCAAAGTCGTACTCACTGATATGGGCGTTGTAAAGGTACAACTCACCGTTGTGGGGCGCAGCATGGCTATCCTTAAGATTAACCCGCCCGGCCCTTAAAGACTTAACTTCCGTTGCCGTTAGGGCGATACCCGCTTCATACTTTTCTTCGATAAAATAATCATGGCGAGCCTTGCGGTTCTCCGTAACTACTTTAATAGCCTCCATGGGCTCACCCCTCTGGACAATAGGACCCCACTTACAAAGAAGAGGGGTGCACACAAAAAGGGATCGTTGAACTACACCTATTATACATGGTGGTTAAGGCCTTTGTCAACTACCGGCCCCCTGGGGGATAGTGTCAAGCTACTGTAGGATCGAAG
>JBMNRY010000099.1:0-7089 GCA_050944915.1 Limnochordia bacterium | reverse complement strand
CCCGAAGGATACGGAAATGATTCGACCCTTAGATAATCCCCTGCGTTCCGAAGGGGGTTTAGCCGTGCTCTACGGCAACCTAGCCCCCAATGGTGCCGTAGTGAAACAATCGGCGGTGGCTGCCAAGATGTTGGTCCACACCGGTCCCGCCCGGCCCTTTGAGTCTATGGAAAAGGCTGTGGCCGCTTTGATGGCCGATGAGATTCAACCAGGGGATGTGGTGGTGATCCGCTATGAAGGACCTAAGGGCGGCCCGGGGATGCGGGAAATGCATATGTTCGCCTCCATCCTGGCCGGGATGGAATTAGGGGAAAGTGTGGCCCTCATTACCGATGGACGTTTCTCCGGTTCCACTAGGGGACCCTGTATCGGCCATATCTCCCCCGAGGCCTATGAAGGTGGGCCCATCGCCTTGGTCCAGCCGGGGGATGTGATCAGCATCGATATCCCCAACCGCCGCCTGCACTTGCAGGTAAGCGATGAGGAATTGGCCCGGCGGCGGGCATCCTTTACTCCACCCCGCCGGACCCTAAAAGGGGCCTTGGCCAAATATGTAGCCTTAGCCCATTCCGCGGGGAAGGGAGCCATCGTCACACCCGAAGATATCTAGGTAGGTGAAGGGGATGGACTATTTCGATCTGAGCGGTTTAGGTGCCCTGGTCGTCGGAGGGGCCAGGGGTTTAGGGCGAGCCATCGCCCAGGGGCTAACCCAAGCTGGCGCTTCGGTAGTCATCGCCGATATAGATTTAGAAGGGGCGGCCGTTACCGCCCAAGAGATGGGGGCCACCCCTTTGCAGATCGATGTCACCCGGCGGGATATGGTGGAAGAAGCCTTTGCCAAGGGGAAGGAAATCCTAGGCAGTATCGATATTCTAGTTAACTCGGCGGGGATCACGAGAAGGCATCGGGCGGAAGATTTCCCCGAGGCCGACTGGGATTTGATCTTGGATGTTAATCTCAAAGGTCTTTTCCTTTGCTGCCAAGCTGGCGGTCGCTATATGTTGGAACAAGGCGGGGGCAGCATCATCAACTTGGCCTCCATCGGCGGCCAAGTGGCCCTACCCCATAGTGTGGCCTATGCGGCCAGTAAAGGCGGCGTTGTCCAGCTAACGAAAACCTTGGCTGTGGAATGGGCCCCCCGGGGTGTTCGGGTGAATGCTCTAGCCCCTTGTTCCTTTGCCACCGAGTTGACCAAACCGATCTATGCCGATCCCGAAACATACCGCTCCATCGTTTCCCAGATCCCTTTAGGTCGGGTGGGACAACCGGAGGATATCGTGGGTGCCGCAATTTTCTTAGCGAGTAAAGCATCGGCCATGGTCACCGGCCATATCTTAGCCGTCGATGGCGGCTGGATGGCCCAATAGTCCTGGATCCGTTGTCAATTGGACAAGGAGTGGTTTAACATGAGGAGTTTAGTTTGGTTAGGTCCCAATGAAATGGAAGTCCAAGACCGGCCCATACCGAAGACCGGTCCCGGGCAAGTGCTCATTAAAGTGGATTATACGGGGATTTGCGGCAGTGATGTGACCATCTTTCAGGGGAAGCACCCCCGCTCGAAACCGCCGTTGATCATCGGCCATGAGTTCGTGGGGGAAGTCAGCGCCCTCGGTCAGGGAGTATCCTCCCGCTTAAAGATCGGTGATGTGGTGACTGCGGAACCGACCTTTAATTGTGGTGTTTGCAGTTACTGCCGGTCCAACCGGGGCAATCTCTGCTCCGGCGTCGGAGTGCGGGGTGTTGATGGTCCCGGTGCCTTCGCCGAATATTTTGTCACCGACGAAGATAAGGTCTATAAATTGCCGGAGAACCTACCCCGCCGGGAAGGGGCCCTCATCGAACCTTTGGCCGTCGGCGTCCACGCGGTGGCCCGGTCAGGCTTAGCCCATGGTGAAGATGTGGCTATCATCGGGGCTGGTCCCATCGGTTTGCTGACAGCCCAAGCAGCCAGGGCCTTAGGGGCCGGCCGGATCTTTCTTCTGGAGGTCAAGCCGAACAGGATCGAGATCGCCCGCCAAATGGGCTTCACCGCCTTCGATGCTCGGGAAGGCATCGAGGCTGTCTTAGAGGCCACCGATGGGGCGGGAGTAGATGTTCTCTTCGATGCCGCGGGGGTAGGACCTGGTGCCGCCCAATTTGTTCCCTTGACTAAGAAGGGCGCCCGGATAACCATCGTCGCCATCTTTAAGGATCCACCGCCGGTGGATCTGCGGTCTATGGCTTACCGGGAACTCTCCCTCCACGGTTGTTTCATCTATGTTCCCGAAGATTTCCATCGGGCGGTGGAATTGGTCACCGCGGGGAAAATCGATTTCAACGGGGTCATCTCCCACGAGTTTCCCTTAGAGGAGGCCCATGCCGCCTTTGATACTATGGTCAACGGACCCGATAGTATGAAGGTGCTGATAAAAATCTAGAGGTTGTGGGGCAAAGGACTGCTAAACGGGCTCTTAGAGCCCGTTTTCGTATGCTCATAAGAAGTGAAATAGGGGCTAAAGAATCCATCGCCTTCCCATGGGCAAGACTAGTTTTCTAGAACAAGAAGAAAGATGATCCCTTGGCAGGAAAGACCTCTCGGCTCTAGAATACTTCTAGTATACTAGTGGTACATCAGAGGAGGTGGGCCGATGCAGCTGGAGTTCTTGTCAGGAGAAGGCAGTCTCAAAGATCAGGTTTACCACTGGCTGCGCCAGCGGATCATAACCTGGGATCTGCGGCCGGGAGAGTTGCTTTCCGAGAAAATGGTGGCCGATGAATTGGGGCTGAGCCGCACTCCTGTCCGGGAAGCCTTACAAAGGCTCCAGCAGCAGGGTCTGGTGAAGGTGATTCCCCGGCGGGGAGTGGTAGTCAGCGATATCTCCATCGCCGATCTACGGGAAATCTTCCAGCTGCGGGAAGCCATCGAAAGCTACGCCGTTTGGCTGGTAACGCCGACCATCTCCCTCGAGGAATTGAAGGCCCTTATCCCCCAAGAACCGGTGGAGGAGACTCAACGGGATCGTTGGTTAGAACAGGATTGTGCTTTCCATAATTTCCTTGTGGAGCAAACGGGCAATGCCCGGATGGGGCAGATCTTGGCCGACCTCAACGCCCATATCCAAAGATTTCGGGTCTTTATCCTCGACCAACCGGGACGGATGCGAGAGGTTTTCCTAGAACATCACCATATCGTGGACGCGATCAGTCAGCGGGATCCCGATAGAGCCGCGGCTTGCATGCGGGACCATATCCGTAAAGCCCGGGAAGTGGGTCTGGCGCTGTTGTAGGAGGAAAAGATAGGTATTTGGCGAACTTTGGGCTGTACAATAATTCACAATCACTGGAGAGGGGTATGTATTATGGCCACAAAACCGATTCTAGCCATCACCATGGGCGATCCCACGGGCATCGGTGCCGAAATCGCTGCCCGGGCCTTAACTAATCGGGATTTTTACGAACAGGCCCAGGTATTTGTCATCGGCGATCGCGGCGCGATGGAAGATGCCCTGCGTATGTGCAAACTCGATGATTTTCAACTCAATTGTTTCCAAGATCTAGCCGAGGCCAAATTCACCTACGGCACCATCGATGTCCTCGATCTGAATAACTTGGACATGGATAAACTGGTTTACGGTAAAGTCTCCCCCATGGGCGGAAAGGCCGCCTTTGAGTACATCGAACGGGGGATTAAAATGGCCCTCGACGGCCAAGTCGACGGGGTAGTCACCGGTCCTATCCATAAAGAAGCATTAAATGCTGCTGGCTATCGCTACTCAGGACATACCGAAATCTTTGCCGAAATGACTAATACCAAAGACTACTCCATGATGTTAGCCCATAAAGACTTTCGGATCGCCCATGTGACAACCCACGTTTCCCTCCGGCGAGCTTGTGATCTGGTGACCAAGGAGCGGGTCGGTGTCGTCATCCGCCTGGCCCATAACGCGATGCTCAGCCTGGGTATTGAAAATCCAAAGATTGGTGTTGCTGGATTAAATCCCCACTCCGGTGAAGGTGGATTGTTCGGTGATGAAGAAATAAATCATATTACCCCGGCCATTGAAGAAGCGCGGGCCGAAGGGATCGATGTTGATGGTCCTGTGCCGCCCGATACCCTCTTTGCCAAAGCCCGGAGCGGTCAGTACGATATCGCGGTAGCCATGTATCACGACCAGGGCCACATTCCCATGAAAACCGCTGGCTTCGTCTTGGATCTGAAGACCAACACTTACAGCTCTGTCAGCGGAGTGAATATCACCTTAGGCTTACCGATTATCCGTACTTCTGTCGACCACGGTACCGCCTTTGGTAAAGCTGGTCAAGGTCGAGCTAATGCCGAAAGCATGGAAGAGGCCATCGAGTACGGCATCCGGTTTGCCCAGGGGAGAAAGCGGGTTTAATGGGCAGGCGCCTAGGGCTTGTAGATGAAAGGCGGTGAAGGCTCACCCCGGTAGATGGTGGGAACGAGCTAATCCTTAATGAGAAAACTAGGACTAGTAGCCGATGATTTAACGGGCTCCAACGATACAGGGGTGCAGTTTGCCAAACAGGGTTTGGCTACTTTGGTGGTGTTGGAGCAGACTTCCGCATCCCAAGCCTCGGGAGACCATGATGTGATCGTCATTAATCTAGATAGTCGGGCCGATGCCCCCGAGGAGGCCAGGCAAAAGGCTTATCAGGCTGCCCGGGATCTGCTGAATCTAGGTGTCTCCTATATTTACAAAAAGATCGATTCCACCTTACGGGGCAATCTAGGCCCAGAACTAGAGGGGGTCATGGATGCCGCGGGCGTTCAGGCTGCCTTTTTTGTGCCGGCTCTTCCCGCCAACGGTCGGACCACCGTCGGTGGGTATCATTTGGTGAAGGGTCAACCGGTGAGTCAAACGGAGATCGCCCGGGATCTCATCAGTCCCGTCACCGAGTCCCATGTCCCAACTCTGTTAGCCCGCCAGTGCCGCCGTCCAGTAGGTCATATCCCCCTGGGCTATGTCCTGGGGGGACAGGAGAAGTTGGTGGAGGCGATGGAGGCCGAATTAGGCAGGGGCAAGGAGATTATCGTCGTCGATGGGGTGACGGAGGAACATCTAACGGTCATCGCGGAAGCCATCGTTCAATTGGGTTTAGCCAAAGTGATCTGTGGTGCCGCTGGCCTAGCGGAAGTCCTGCCTCGGGCCTTAGGTTTGCGGGATCAAGTCGCGCCCCGGGGAGGATCCCCGGTGTTAGTCATGGCCGGCAGCCGCAGTCAGGTGACGGCGGAACAGATCAAAGCCGCCGCCCGGCAGGGTAACGGCCATTTATTGCTGGCCGATGATGGGGCCTTTGCCCAAGACGATACCATGGAAGCCGAGCTTCAACGGCTCTATGAACAAGCCTTTGCCCAGTTGGAGGCCGGTCGGGATGTGTTAATTGCCTTGCGGGAAACCATGGAGAATCGGCGGCCGCCCCAAGGCAGTCGTCCTGCCGATATGAGCAGGCGGATCGCGGCTGGGCTAGGTCAAGTGGCCTCCCAGCTGGTCCTTAGCTCCTTGGAACTAAGCGGTTTGATCCTCACCGGTGGAGATACGGCTTTAGCCGTTTGCCGCCAATTGGAAGCCGCTGGATTAGTGGTGGAAGACGAAGTGCTGCCAGGAATTCCCTATGGGAGATTGTTAAATGGTAAATCACCAGGGATCCGGGTGGTGACTAAAGCCGGAGCCTTCGGTGATCGGGAAGCGATCTTAACTGCCCTCCAGTATCTAAAACGCCTAGGTTAGGGGGAAGAACATTGGCCTATCAGCTAGCTGATGGTGTGGCCATTGTGACCGGTGGGAGCCGAGGTATCGGCAAGACAGTTGCTTTAGGTTTAGCCGCCAGGGGAGCCAAGGTCGTCATCGCCGATATCCTCGATGGCCGCCAAACCGTTGCGGAAATCGAAGGAGCCGGCGGGGAAGGCCTCTTCATTCAGACCGACATTGCCCAGGATGAAGAGGTGAAAGCTTTAATCGACGCTGTCTTGGCCCAGTTCGGACGCATCGATATCTTGGTCAACTGCGCGGCCGTTTGCCCGACGACCCACCCGGAGGAGATCAGCCAAGAAGAATGGGATCGAGTCCTGGATGTTAACCTCACCGGTACTTTTCTCTGCTGCCGGGCCGTATTACCGGCCATGCGTCGGCAAGGTGGGGGAAGGATTATCAATTTGGCCTCGGTGGCAGGAAAGGCCGGAGGCCTTGTTTCCGGTTTCCACTACACAGCAGCGAAGGCGGGGGTCATCGCCTTAGGCAAATGTTTTGCTAAGCTAGCTGCCCCCTACGGCATTACCGTCAATACAGTTTGTCCCGGCCCTACGGAAACCGATATGACAGCCCATTGGGATGAGGAACAGGTCGCTCGCCTAACGAAGAACATTCCCCTGAATCGCTTCGGTCGGCCGGCGGAGATAGCCTCGGGAGTCTTGTATTTAGCCTCTGAGGAAGCCGGCTGGATTACCGGCGAGACCTTGGATATTAACGGTGGAATGTTAATGGATTAATCATAAAGGAGGTAGGGGCGATGAAATCTGGACAGAGTTTCTTCATGCCCGTCCGGATCGTTACCGGTATCGGTTGTGCCGATCAAGTGGCCGAGGAGATTAAACAGTTGGCTGCCCAACGGGTATTTTTGATTACCGATAAAGGTGTCCGGGAAGCGGGATTGACCCAAGGCATTGAGGATATCCTGCAAGGCTGTGGGGTGGAGTATCAAGTCTATGAAGATGTACCCCCCGAGCCTGCCGTTCGCCATGCCGACGGCTGCGGCCAGGCGGCCAAGGATTTTCAGCCCGATCTGATCCTCGGGGTCGGCGGCGGAAGCGTCCTCGATATAGCTAAAGCCGCGGCGATTTTAGTGACTAACCCCGGCTCCATCAAGGATTACTTCGGCACCGGCTTGGTCAAAAACCCAGGGGTGCCCACGGTTTTAATGCCGACTACTTCCGGGACCGGCTCCGAAGTTACACCTAATGCAATTTTCCTCGATGAAGAGATCATGGTCAAGGTCGGTGTCGTCACCCCCTATAATTATGCCCGTGCCGCCATTGTCGATGCAGCCCTGACCCTCTCGGCCCCGGCTAAATTGACGGCTGCTACCGGT
>JBMNRY010000098.1:0-7180 GCA_050944915.1 Limnochordia bacterium | reverse complement strand
ACCGGTGTTAGCCTCCAGGAATTGAAAAGATTGTATGCAAAAAGGGGAATCCCTTTGACCATCGAAAGTTAGGCTCCTAATCCACTACTTCAGAGCGGGGTTAGTCCAGCTTGCAAGAGGCCTACCCAGCAGGCAGAGATGCTGTTGACAGGGCTGCGGCCAGTAGAAAGGGCTAGACGCTGATATTCGATATAAAGCGACGATGCAGGGTAGTCCGCGAAAGTCTAATCTGAGCGGGATAAAATCTTACGACTCCAGTCGTGGGAAAACTTCAACTGACAGCCTTGGCTAGAATTTCTTAGAGGGGTTCATCACCACCGATAGAAGTTCTATCTGTATGTACACCACCACAATAGATTTGCAGCAAACATCAAAGCTCCGAGGACGTAGAAAGGGTGGCAGTAATGAACTTGGTCGGTGAGAGGGTTTATCTGCGACCCCTCGAAAAACGGGATCTCCCCATCATCATCAATTGGGGGAAAAACCCGGATTTACAACGGTTTATGGACGGGGAGTATCCCCAAACGATAGATGAAGGGGAAGTCTGGCTAGAAGAGACAAAGAAGAATCGCCATGCCGTACTGGTGGGGATTGTAACAAAGGATGGCCGTCTGATTGGCGATATCGAACTGAGCCATATTTCCTGGCGACGGGGTGACTGTGAACTGCGGATTCGCATTGGCGAAGATGCCGATCGCAACCGGGGTTTCGGTACAGACGCCCTGTCGACTATTTTAGAATATGCTTTCCTTCAATTGGGTCTAAAACTAGTCTATTTGCGGGTTTATAGTTTCAATCAGCGGGCCATCCGTTGTTATGAGAAATGTGGACTGCGCAAACGAGGCCGGCTTTGGCGCCGGAGCGGAAATATGGCCCAAGAGATAATCCTCATGCAAATTCAAGATGATCAATTTATTGCTTCACGAAAGCCGGGGTCAGCTACCGGCTAAGTCCGGCCCTGCCGGGCTTTTTCTTTGGCGATCATGCGGCGTACCAGCTCGCCGCCGATTTTCCCCCCCATCTTACCTCCGATCCGGCCGCATTCCCGGGCACTAAGGTTTTTCCATCCTACCTCCTCGACCCGTTGGGCGATTCCCAACTCTTGGGCCACCTCATATTTGTACTCCTCGAATTTCTGCTCAAACTCCGTCTTTTTCTTCTCTTTCTTGCCTTTCAACCTCCACACCTCCCATCACATTTTTCCCCATTTTACACCAGGACAATCGACCAAATTCTTCCTGTGAAGGGATGCTCAGGCAAAAAAGGAAATCATTATGGGATGTCGAAATTCTTTCTGAAGCCAAAGATGGCAAATCGGCCCCAAATGGCAACGGAGGGAGATTTGAAAATGCAAGAGATCCTAATTAAAGGCGGCCCTATTATGATTCCCCTGGTTTTATGTTCGGTCATCGCTGTGGCCGTCAGCCTCGAACGTCTCATTTATTTTTGGAGAATTAGAGTCGATGCGGAAGATTTAATGGATGACATTAAGTTGGCCCTTCAACAAGACAAGCTCCTAGAAGCAATGCAAATCGCTAAGAAAGCTCGGGGACCCGTTGCCGCAATGATAGCCGGTGGTATTGCCCATTACGATCGTCCTCGGGAAGAAATTCGTCAGTATTTAGAGGAAATTGGCCGTCATGAAGTCTTCAAGATGGAAAGACGCCTTGGCATCCTCGATGTCATCGTCACCATTTCTCCCCTGTTAGGTTTGTTAGGTACGGTGACCGGTATCATCAACAGCTTCAACGTCCTAGGGGCAATGCGAGGTGCCCAATCCCCAGAATCCTTGTCTTTAGGAATCGCCGAGGCCCTCATTACCACCGCCTTCGGGCTGACCATCGCCGTGCCTGCCATGGCCTTTTATTACTATTTCCAGAGTCTAATCGATCGGCATATCGCCGAGATGAACCGGCGATCGACGGAACTTATCTATCTTCTGGAAACACGGGGTGAGGATTAATGTTTGTTACGCGGAGAAAGAGGCGAGCACGGGTAGAGATCACCCCTCTAATCGACGTCATCTTCAGCCTGCTGGTGTTCTTCATGATCTTCTCCAGCTTTGATGTCGATCGGACCTCCATTGATATTGAGCTACCCAAGGCGGCCACCGCTAGTGCCCAGCAGTCATCGAGTATCACCATCAGCATTAATAAATCGGGCACCATGCATATCGATGGAAAGGCCGTCAATGTTAGGGAATTGCAGTCCCGGGTCAAGCAAGCCATCGAAAAGCAGCCGAACACCTTCGTGATCATCAAAGCCGATAAGGAAACCCGTTATGACAACGTTGTGCGGGCCATGGACGCCGTTCGCAGTGTCGGCGGACACCGCCTTGGATTAGCGGTGGAGCGTACAGAATAAGCCAGTTGGGCACAGGTAGGTGAAGCCAATGTTTCCCGAGGACACCGAACAAGAACACATGAGCATCTTTGTCCTGATCTCGATTTTGCTACATATATTATTGTTCATCCTCTTTCCCAAGATTGAATTCGGTATCGGAACGGGTGGCCACCTTTCCATGGCGGAAGGTGGTATTGTTGAAGTTTTTGAAATAACTACTCCTCGCCCGGCCCCACCGAGATCCCAACCAGCCCCTCGCGCTCCTCAACCGGCTCCCAAGGCACCTCAACCGGAACCGAAACCTGAACCGGTTGTTTCTGTGCCTGAACCACAACCGGAACAGAAACCAGAACCGGCCCCCAAACCGGAGCCTAAACCAGAACCTAAGCCGGAACCTCCGGTGAAACCCGAACCGATTCCGGAACCAGAACCAATACCAGAACCAGAACCAATACCAGAACCGGAACCTGAGCCGGAACCAATTCTTGAACCCGATCCGGAGCCAGAACCGGTGAAAGAAGAAATTCTAACTAGCGATCAGGGTCCCGAAATACCTTTAGAAACCGTCCCGGAAAAAAGGCCACCGGCAACTCCGGCCCAGCCCCCGGCTAGCCCAGAACCGGTGACCCAACCCCAAGGGCAGCCAGAAGAAGAGGCTCCATCACAGGCCGTTGAGCCGTCGGAAGCCCCCTTAGAAGGGGAACCCCTGGATGCCGAGGGGGAAGAGGGTAAAGAAGAGGAAGGACCTAGTGGTGTTTATGAAGATGGTGAAGGCAGCGAACCTGAACCGCCACCGCCGGGAGACCAATTATGGCGCAGTGGGGGAGCACCGGTTTACCCCAAGGGACCCCAGCACGAGGATATAACAGGGGAAGTGGAATTGACGGTCCTGGTTGACGAGCAAGGCCAAATCGTTGCCGTGGACGTTGTGCGACCTTCTCCCGACCCGAGACTGGACCAAGTTGCCCGACGTACCGTCGCTGAGACCTGGGGTTTCCGACCAGCCAGGCAAGCCTACCGGGTAGGCGTCCTCATCAATTTCCATAAAGACCAAAATGCCTACCGGGTGGAAGTGGAATTCTTAGGGGTCGAATATGTAGCTAATGTCCAGGGAGGTTAAGAAAGATGCGCATAAAGGCTCTCCTGTCGGTAGTCTTTCTCATGCTCGGTAGCAGCGTAGCCCTTGCCGAACCCCAATCGGGGGTCGTCACCTTGGCTAATGATTATATTGAAATCGTCGTCAATGCCCAAGAGCAAAATATGGGGCGATTTTCCGTCAACACTACCGGTGGCGACCCTTACCGCCCCGGTGATGAAAACAAGCCGCTCATCTACGGCGGTTACAATCCCTGGACATCTTATACAACCATCCGAGTCGAAGGGCGGAACTACATCTTCGGTGGTCCGACCCAAACCAGGGCCGGCAGGGCAGGTCTCTATGGAGAAATCATTCAAGAGCCCCAGATCGTCGGAGATCAGATCGTGACCATCAGTAAGGTTGGCGAAGTTGAGGTTAAGCAAAGCCTTGGTTTCGCTCGCAGCTCCACAACGGGACTCTTCGATACAGCCCGCATCGAATATACCCTGACCAACAAGACCGATGTTCCCCAACGGGTAGGTTTGCGGGTCGTCATCGATGCCATGTTGGGAGCTAATGATGGAGCACCCCTTCGGGTGGAAGAAGAGCAAGTCTTAACGGAAAGAATCTATCGGGCGGCCGATATGCCTACCTTCTGGCAGGCCTTCGATTCCCTCGCCAATCCCCAAGTAATGGCCCAGGGCACCCTTAAAGGGGGAGAGGTATCGACCCCCGATGAAGTCTTCTTCTCCAACTGGGGTAATTTGGCCGACCACCCATGGGAGTTTAATTATCAACCGGGTCGAGATTTCACTAGAACGGGAGAATTCGAGCTGGACAGCGCTATTGCCCTCCGCTGGACGCCGAAAGCATTAGCTCCCCAGGAGAGCATCACCTATGTGGCCTACTACGGTTTGGGTGGTATTACCATCGCCCCCGGTGACTTATCCCTTGGTGTAACCTCGCCGGCCAGCGTCGTCGCTGGAAAACAAGGTATCGAACCTTTCCCCATCATCGCTTATGTGGAGAATTCCGGCACCGGCGAAGCCCGGGATGTACAAATCAGCATCGATTTAGGACCGGGTCTAAGGCTCCTAGAAGGCGAAGCAACTAAGGGATTAGGTCATTTGGTCTCGGCCGCTTCGGCCCAAATGAAATGGCTCGTTGTACCAACGGTGGAAACCCCCGGTGTCTTGCAGTTCACCATTAAAGTGGAGTCCACCAATAGTGATTCTAACTCGGTGACCCGGCAGATTGAAATCGTCGCCCCTCCAGAAATCGTCACGTCGTTGGAGGGACCCATGGGCTTAGGTATCCAAAACGACCGCTGGCATCCCGTTCCCTTCCGGGTAACGGCTACCCTAAGAAACATCGGTGGAGCAGATGCTTATCGGGTCCAAGCCCAATTCGATAGTCCAGTTATCGATCTGGCCGCGGGAGAAGGTGCCCGAAAATATGTGGGCAATCTTGAGCCCGGAGAAGAGACGAAAATCAGCTGGTCCTTAAGACCGGCCGGTTTTACAGGACATTTGCCCTATAGTGTGCGCACCCAGGCTTTTAACGTAGAAGAAGGCTTGGCCAATAACTTTATCCTCGTTCCGATGCTCCGACCCCATGTTCGGGTAGTACCTACGGCCTTCACCGAGGAAGAGTTGGTCGAAGGCGACTATTTCACCGTCGATATCGTGGCTACCAATATCCCTGATTTCTACAGCGGGTCGGTGACGTTAAAATATGATCCTACGGCCATCAAACCGGTCGGGGGGATTCTCGCCATCGATCGGGGTTCTCTCTTCGTTCATCAGGGAGATAAGGGCACAGAGTATCTCCACTGGGCTAGGGGAGAGGTCGATCATGAGGCAGGCACCATCACCTTGGCCGGAAGTCGCTTCCCCCAAGGAACTCTACGCCGGGCCAACGGCACCCTGGGAACCATTCGTTTCCAAGCTCTGCGGGAAACGGTCAGGACACCGATTATCATCCAGGAGCTAGAAATCCGTAATGGCGATGGGGATCCCATCAAGAAAATCGAATCGGTAGATGGCTTGATTAAGATAGTTGGTCGGATCAACAAGGACAATTAAAGGAGGATGGTCTAATGAAAAGAAAATTCGTCATTTGGTTCGTTCTAGCAGCCCTCGCTCTCCAACCTAGCATCGCAGCTTGCGCCCAACCACGCATCGCTGATGTGCCCCCTGACCACTGGGCCTATGAGGCCGTCGTGACTCTGGTTGATGCCGGTTATCTGGCTGTTTATGAAGATGGAACCTTTGACGGCACTAAGGCTGTGGACCGCTTCACCTTAGCCACCGTCGTCGCCCAGCTCTTAGAGGAATTCCACGCCGAGCAGGCAACGGTAACCGAAAGCGATCTCCAACTGCTCCGTCGGTTATCCACCGAATTCCGGGATGACTTAGTAAAGATTTATAGTGACCAGGAAAAGCTAGAGGAGCGATTGGCCCTTTTAGAAGATGAATCGGCCGTCAGGCAGGAAAAGCTCACCCAATTAATCGCCCTTCATACTGATCTTGATGAACACATGACTACAGAGCTGGCCAAGATCCAACGGGATTTCCAAGACTTAGCGGGAGAGATTGACCGGTTGCAGGCGGCTATCAGATCCGAAGGTTCCGATCGGGAAGGTCTAGCCCTGCTCCTCGATGAGTTCCAGATGGAATTAGACCGCATTGAAGGCAAGCTAGATGAATATGTGGCCCAGCTCCAAGGGGATGTAGCAGCCTTGGAAGGCAAGACAGCCCAGGACATCGAAGGTCTTCGGGAAGAGCTGGAGTTGGGATTAGAGGAAAAAAGCATCGCCATCGGGGTTGTGGAAGCCCAATCCCGAGCCCAGAATGAAGCCTTAGCGGAAAAACTGGAAGATCTTAACCAACGCCTAGGCCGTTTGCAGAACCAACTGGCCACCGCCGACGAAGGACTAGCCGGCGCTGAAAGCGCTTTGGCCCAGATGCGGGAAGAACAGGCTGGAGCCGATGAACGGCTGGCCAACTTACAGGCACAACTGAACGACTTACAAGGGGCCTTGCAGGCCCAAGGAGAATCCCTGGCCCGGGTCGACGGCCAACTGATGCGGCAGTTAACCCAATATGAGCAAGACTTGGCCGATATGGAAAAGGCTTTAGCGGAGCTGACCCAAGGTCTGCAAGGGGAAAGGGCCCAACGGCTACAATCGGAACAAGAGCTCCGGGAAAAGTTGATCGCCCTGAACGAACAGGCATTGTTGACCGAAGAAAGTCTGCGTTCCGTCACCGATGCCCTCCAGGGACAGATCAGCGAACTGCAGTTGGAAATCGGTAAGGCCGAAGGACAACTAAGCGATGAGATCTCGGCCCAATTAGCCTCATCGATGATGCGGGAGCGGCGCCTAGAAAGACAGCTGCAGGAACTGCGGGAAGATTTCGATCGCTACCAGGTGGAGACGGAGGAACAACTCCAAGGCCTGCGCAACACCAGCACCTTCCTGGGAGCCGCCGCCTTACTGGGGATGGTCTTAGGTTTAATGAACTAGAACAATAATTAGGGAAAGGTCACGAGGGCCTTTCCCTTTGTTTTGTTTCCATGAGGGCCTGCCGAAAACCAAGCCGAGTTTGGTGGCTAACTAGTTGACAGATATATTCCTCGGCAGCGGTCAACATCTGGTAAGCCAACTTCCCAGCGGCATAACCGGTTTGGAGCGGTGGAAGGGATATGGCACCTTCTACCGGCTCCTTCTTTTTTAGTCGATAACGCCGTTGGGTCTCG
>JBMNRY010000097.1:0-7281 GCA_050944915.1 Limnochordia bacterium | reverse complement strand
CTTGTGGAACGAATTTCGAATCTGGACCTGACCTTTGAAGAAGATCATGAAGCGGTGGAGTATATCAAGCGGAAGGACGAAATCGGGACGACAGCCCGTGCTTTGGCCGCCATGCAAAAAAATCTCATGGAGGTCATTAAAGTACTGCAAGAAGTCGGTCATCGCATCGCCTCTACCAGTGAAACCCTAGCAGCTTCCAGTGAGGAGAATTCAGCCACCATTGAGGAGATCGCTTCTTCCGTCGATTCCTTCAGCCAAGGTATCGGTGCCACTAAAGAACGGGCCGATGTTATGCGGAAGGATGCTGATATCATCGAGAATTTAGCCCTGGAAGGTAGCCAACAGATGGATGCCACAAAGGGTTCCATGGACAAGATTGTGGAGGCTTCCAACGCGGTCAAGGTTTCCTTAGGGGAATTGGCTAGTGGCGTTAAGAACATGGAAGGTATCTTGAACATGATTTCCGATGTGGCCGACCAAACCAATCTTTTGGCCTTGAACGCAGCTATTGAAGCGGCTCGAGCCGGTGAACATGGTCGGGGTTTTGCTGTGGTGGCCGAAGAAATTCGTCAATTGGCGGAGCAGACCCAATCATCGGTGGGTGACATCACTCGGATGATTAACCAACTGGTGAGCGATGTTAATCTATCCCTGGAGACAATGGAAAATGCGGAGAAAGAGATCACCGGTGGTAGCGAAACTTTAGTCAAGACCCAGGAGGATTTCCTGGCGATCACCGAGCGGATTGCCGCTACTGTCAAAGGAATCGAAGAAATTGCCCAGTCCATCGATTCTATGAACCAAACCAGCGAGTCCATTGCTGCTGCATCGGAAGAACAGGCGGCATCGATGCAGGAAGTAGCCCGGAATACGGAAACCCTAGCCCAAATGGGGGCCGAGTTACGGGAAATTGTGAATCGGTTTAGATTATAGGGCTAAACACAAACACCCGCTTTGACCGGCGGGTGTTTTAATTTTGGTTTGAGCAACTTATCTATAAGTTGGAGTTATGGCCAGCTCCATGTTAACAGCCGATTTTTTCATCTCGTTTCGGCAATTCCCTTCGGCTAAGATGTTTCCTCTGCCAATTTCCCTTCCGGTCGCATGGTTTGTTTGTCATAGGGTCTGGTGAGAATTCGGGTAAGCACAGCATTGGCCATCAGGGCTACACCTGACCAGAAAAACCAGGTGTTGATGCCTACAACTTCAGCAACGGGACCAGCAATGAGCAGGCCAATGGGCATCGCTATGGTGAAAGCAGTCATCAAGAACGAAAAGACTTTGCCCAGTGTCTGGGGTGGGATGCTTTCTTGAACATAGGCCATTATGGGTACATGCATGAAAGTGCCGGAACCACCCAAAAAGAAACAGCAAATGACGAATACCCAAAACCCGCTGGGTGGCAAGGCTCCGCTAATCGCGGTTGTTAAGCCCAACAATCCAACGGCTAAGGAGGCCATGAGGAATCGATTTCTCATTCCTCCCCAGAGGGCGATGACTAGGGAGGAAAGAAGTAGGCCGCCTGCAAAGGAGAATTCAACTACGCTATTATGCCAGGCTTCCCCCAGAAAGTGGGTCCGCACTAACAGGGGAAAGAGAGACCCCAAAGGCATGTAGATGATGCTCACCAGGATCAGGGGGAAAAAGATGGCCATTAAAGGTTTGTTTTCTTTCATGGCCTGAAAACCCAGCTTCATGTCCTCCCAGAGGTTAAGTTCCCGGCTGGTTTGTGGAACATCAGGAATGGTAACAAACATAAGGCATCCGATGGCGAAAAGGGCACCTAGGATATCCACCAGCATGATGCTGGCAATAGGGAAAAGGGCCATCAGGGCAGCGCCCAGCACTGGTCCCAGCATATTGGCTAGAGACTGGATCATGTTTCCCCATCCGCCGACTTTGGTTAGCATTTCGGTGGGTACCAATAGGGGGATGGCCGCTTGCATGGCGGGTGCATGAAAGGTATTACCTAGTCCCCGTAAAAAGAGGATGAGGTAGATAAACCCAAGGGGCGGTGTTGGCGTCAGGAGAAAAGCTACACCTAGAATGACGCTGGAGAGAGCGACCAATCCGTCGGCGGCAATCATTACGGTGCGTCGGTTGTAGCGGTCAACCCAGACGCCGGCAAAGGGTCCTATGAGCATGTTGGGAAGTAAGGCGACAATAGAGGCAATGGTCAGGGTGATGGCTGATTCCGTCTGAATGGTTAGCCACCAGATTACCGCGAATTGAACGGCCGCTGAGCCTAGAATCGAAAAGGCCTGACCAGCGTAGATGACGGCGAATTGCTTTTTCCAGTTTTCCATGGGATGGGCTCTCCTCTCAGATAAGAAAACGAACAACACTATCTTAAGTTGTCCGTGTGCAAAGCGTATTATGACCACGAGATCCTGAAGCCGAGCATATACTCGACTGGAAAACAGGCCGCTAGAGACGGTAAAGAAAGGCTAAAGGACAAGGCTAAATCCCCTATAGTCTTGGTAAATACGATACCACGTTCCCGGGGTCCGCGCAAGACAATGGGGGTGGAGTTGCAGCAGGTTGACGCCCTCCAAATTGAGTGCTTGGGGGTAAGAAAAGAGATATCTTTAAAGAAGTAATTATCGGGATGCTTTGATAATTCGGAAGTTATTGGGGTTGGCTGTACTAGATTTTTCTCAGCTTGAGGCAACTTATAGATGCCCTTTTTCCAACAATCGAAGTTTTTATTTGTGATAGAATCAGTTCTTTGTGGACGTTTTGCTAGGCGTGGAAGCGGTTTGTTCATCTAATAGTCGGTCGAAATAGTTCTTTTGAAAAGGAGTATTAGATCGTTGAGAAGCATTAAACCGACCCTGGAGCAAAAGAGGTTCATTGAAGCGGTGGAAGATAGCATTCTACTCCACGCGTGTGTAGGGACGGGCAAAACCTTTGCCTTGGCCAATAGAGTAGCTGAGGCCATTCGCCGTGGGGTACCACCGGAGAGGATCCTTTGTGTGACCTTTACCAATCGGGCTGCCGAGGAGATGCGCCAGCGGGTGGCAGCCTACTGCCCCCAAGATAGTCACAAGGTGGTCACTAGGACCTTTCATGGGTTATGTGCTTGGATTCTGCGGCTGGGGGCCAAACAGATGGGTATTCCCCAGGATTTCAGTATTATCGATGAAGATGATGCCCAAGAGATAATTGGCCACCTGAAGTTGCCTGGTCTTGTTAGTCTAAGCTCTTCCGAAATTTACCACCTCCTCCAGGAGTACAAGATTTATGGAGAGGTTAGGCCAGGGGAAGAAAGACGCCCGCTGTCACTAGATCTAATCGCAAAGATTCATGACTTGTATCAGGGAGAATTGGCTACTTATCGAGGCTTAGATTTTGCCGATTTGATTGTCCTGGCCCATCGGGGTTTGTCCGTCGATGGACCTTTACATAAAGAGTGGAGCCACCGCTTTGATATGGTTCAGGTCGATGAAATGCAGGATACAAATCTGATGGAATATGAAGTTGTGGCCCAGCTAGCCCGTTGCTCCCAAAACCTTACTTTGGCGGGGGACTTTGATCAAACCATCTATGAATGGCGAGGATCGGTCCCGGAAGAAGTTCTAGGTCAGTTTAAACGGGATTTCCCGCAAAGTAAACAGATGAGCTTCACCGAGAACCATCGGGCCACCCAGACCTTAGTCTACGCAGCCCAAGGGGTGGTAGCTTCCCTTAGTGACATCAAGCCACGTCCGGCAGCCTCATCGCCCCGGGGTGAACCAATAGTCGTTCACGGCGCCCCCACGGAAGAAGCGGAAGGCCATTGGGTCGCATCTCAAATCAAGGCGTTACACGAGGGGGGGACAGCCTATGATCGGATGGGGGTGCTATGTCGCTCTAATCGCCGGGCAGGAGTCATCTCTGAAGTTTTAGAACGTTGGCAGATCCCCCATCTAACGGTGGAGACCTATGAGTTTTTCCGTCGCCAAGAAGTTAAGGACAGCATGGCCTACTTACGAATTCTATTGAATCCTGAGGATAATATCAGTATCCACCGGATCTTAAGAAGGCCGGCCCGCGGAATCGGGGAGAAGACTATCCAACGAATCGAGGCCGAGGCCCCAGCGGGAATAAGGCTTTCCGATTTGTTGAAGGTATCTGCCCTCGAGTCCGGTGACCCCTATGCTTCTTTACTAACAGGGCTGGAATACGGCACCCTTGTCATTTTTGATTGCGAAACAACGGGAGTTGACCCGCTAAAGGATGAAATAATTGAGCTCGCCGCTTATAAGATCCAGAAGGGCGAGCTAGTCGAAGAGTTCCATCGGTATCTGAAACCAAGTAAAACAGTAGGAGATAGTCTTTACGTTCATGGTTTGACCGATGAATTCTTGGCCGATAATGGGGATAACCCTCACCAGGTCCTCCAATCTTTCTTGGAATTTAAGGCCGATGGTCTCCTTGTGGGACACAATGTGATCTTTGATATCCGCATGTTAGACAATAGTTGTCATCGTTTCAAGATACCTTTTTCCCGTGATACTTGGGTCGATACTCTAGGTTTAGCGAGACGTTTTGTGGAAGCTAAGTCTTACAAATTGGGGGATTTAGCCGCAAAGTTGGGACTCTCGCAGAAACCCAGCCATAGGGCCCTCGATGATGTGGCCACCACCTGGGAATTGCTCCAACACCTGGTTCCCAAGATAAAGAAGGGACTAGACAACCGGCAGCGGATTATCCAGGCCGTGGCCCATGGGTTTTGGCCGTTGGCGGAACAGATCAGCTGTTGGCGGGAGTTAGCCAATAGACTAAGGCCATACCAACTCCTTGAGCGGGTCCTCAAAGAAAGCGGCCTCTTAGACTATTATCGTGGTGATTCTAAAAGATTGGGCAACATCGAGGAATTACTGCGTACCGCTGAGGACTTTGACGACCCGAGGTTAGCGCCTCTGGCGGCACTGGAGGCGTTTGTGAACTTTGCTGCTTTGTCTCGGAACATCGATCGTATTGATCGGGAAAACAGAGTCTCCGTCATTACGGTGCATCAAGCCAAAGGTTTGGAGTTTGACGTGGTCTTTATGTCTGGTTTAGCCCATTATGAGTTTCCCAATTACGGAGCAATGAAACAGGGCAGGGAACGGGAAGAGGCGAGGCTGTTCTATGTAGGGATAACCCGAGCTAAGCGACAGTTATTCCTCAGTTATCATCTTCTAACGGACAAGGGCCGCATTCGTGAACCCAGCCCTTATCTGCGGTTATTACCCAGAACAATCTTAGAGAGAAGTGGCTGAGGTTTGAAAGGCCCAATGGGCTCTTTAATCTATGCAAAAAGAGCAAGGGGTACTGTTGAATCGACAACAGCACCCCTGTTTTCACAGATGATTTATTAAGCGAATCTTAGGATCAACCCTTGGACGATTAGGGCAACAATAACTACCGAGGTGTCAATCACCACACCGGCTACCGCTGGTTTAACACCAACCCCGGCTACTTCTTTAAAGCTTGTCTTCATACCGATGGCTCCTAGGGCAGTAGCTAAGAGAAACTTAGCTGCTGTAGCAATGGTAGAGACGGTACTCTCGGGGAGGAGGCCGGTGGTTCGAACACCTACCATCATTAGGAAGCCCAGGATAAACCAGGGAAAGATCTTGACTAGATTGACTTCGGTTCGTTCGTGGACACCCTTGTTTTGCATTTCTCTCCTGGTATAAATCCAAGCGAAGATAAGGGTTATGGGCACGATGAACAGTGTACGGGTTAGTTTGACGATGGTGGCCAGGGCTCCGGCAGGGTCGGAAAAGGCGTATCCCGCGGCGATGACCGACGAAGTGTCGTTCACCGATGTTCCTACCCAAAGACCGTAGCCTGTATCTGTAAGACCTAATAGCATGCCGAACCAGGGGAAGAGAATTACTGTCAGAAGGTCGAAGACAAAGGTCGCCGATAATGCATAGGCAATTTCCGTGTCTTTAGCTTTGATCACTGGGCCAACGGTGGCCACGGCAGTACCACCACAGATGGCGGTGCTTACCGATAGCAAACTAGCAAGCCGCCAATTTATGTTGAACACCTTGCGGCAGATGTATCCTACACCAAAGGCTGTGGAAAGGGTAAAGGCCATAAGCAGTAGGGCGTACTTACCTGCTTGTACTACTTGGGCGAAGCTTAAAGAAATGCCGGTAAGGATGATGCCTGCCCGCAGAATCTTTCTAGAGGTCCAGTTGACGCCTTCTGAAAAAAGTGTATGTTTTGAAATAACGGGGTTGAGCATCATTCCCAAGAGCAGGGAAACCAAGGCCACACCCAGTAAATCAACAGGTAATATGTTGTTGATGATTACTGCTGTGACTGCAACGGCCAAACACAATAATATTCCAGGAATAGATTCTCCGTATCTTGCCATCTCCAATTCCTCCTTTATTTGCATTGATTTTACCATGGATAAGGTATAAAATGAAATTATCGTTTTTTATCAACCGATAATTACGGCTTATGGATGGTGTTAGCCTTGATCGATTTCAGACATCAGACCTTTTTGGTCCTATGTTCTATCGGAAACTACACAAAAACAGCGGAGCATTTGCACCTCACCCAGCCGGCGGTCACCCAGCATATTCAATATCTAGAGGAGAAATATGGTTGCAAGTTGTTTCGATACGAGAATAAAAGGCTCAGTCTTACCCCCCAAGGGGAGGAGCTGCGGAACCTTCTTACCCGGATCGCGGCCGATGCCAATCATTTCGAACGGAACATGGAAACCAAAGAGGGTTTCAGAGAGGACATCTATTTTGGGGCCACTCTTTCCATCGGGGAATACCTGATGCCTCAGGTTATCACCCGGGTCTTGCAGGAAAACCCCAAGCTGAATATCCATATGGAAGTGGGGAACAGTCAAGTCCTTCTAGAGAAGTTGCGGAAGGGCGAGCTAGAGTTTGCCCTCATTGAAGGCATCATCGACAAATCAAAATACCATTGTCTTTTGTTTAGCAAAGAGAAGTTCATCCCCATCTGTTCCCCGGATTCTCCTCTGGCGGGCGGGACGGTGGATTTTACTGCGGTTTTCCAGTCTACGTTAGTCCTAAGGGAGAAGGGCTCGGGTACCAGGGAGATTTTTGAGAATATACTGAGGGAGTATAATTACTCTCTGAACAGCTTCCAAAACATTATCGAGATCGGCAATATGGCGGCCATCAAGAAGTTGGTGGCCAATAATCTCGGGATCACTTTCTTGTATGAAATTGTGGCGGAACAGGAGATAAGACGAGGGGAATTAGCGGTAATCGATATTGCCGGATTTGATATAACCAGGGAGTTTAACTTTGTGTT
>JBMNRY010000096.1:0-7285 GCA_050944915.1 Limnochordia bacterium | reverse complement strand
AAGAACCGACAATACGGTAACAACACTCCTCGTTGGCCTCCACATCGTATAACTTAACCCAAGAGCCGATTTCTACCCGATCGAAGCGCAGACTTTCCTGGCGAATAATCTTCGCTTTCCGCAGGACCCCTTCGAGGGTCGAAATACGTCCTTCAATAAAAGCCTGTTCATGCTTCGCCGCCAAATATTCGGGGTTTTCCCAAGCATCCCCAAAACCGAGGGCATCTTTTATTCTCGCCGCGATCCGGCGTCGAGCTACCACCCGTAAATGTTCCAGTTCCCTCTCGATTTCCATTACTCCGTCCCATGTTAAAACATCCTCTTCCACCAAGACCTGGGCACCCCCTATCCCGCTATATCTAAACTATATTCCGCCTGGTAGTCCCCTTTGCCCAGTTCCATGGCGAATAATGCTTGTTTAGCCCCATCTCCTTTCGTAAATTCTAAAAGGGGAGGTGGTGGAGATGCGCAGTATGTGGAAGGGTTCGATAAGCTTCGGCCTCGTTAACATTCCTGTCCGCATGTACACAGCTACCCAAAGGCAGGATCTTAAATTTAAATATCTGCACCAGCCCTGCTCGACGCCCATCAAATACCAAAAATTCTGCCCCCAATGTGGTCGGGAAGTGCCCTCAGAACAACTGGTGCGGGCCTATGAATTCACCCCCGGGGAATATGTCCCCATGACCGAAGAAGATTTCGAAGAATTGCCTGGGCCCGAGACGAAGGCTATTAATATTTTGGATTTCACCCAACTAGCGGAGATCGATCCCGTCTATTACGATAAAACCTATTATTTGGAACCTCTGGAAGGAAGCCGCAAACCCTATTACCTCCTGTTAAAAGCCATGGAAAGGGCAGAGAAAGTCGCCATCGCCAAGGTGGTCATCAGGAGCAAGGAAGTATTGGCTGCCTTGCGGGTATACGACCAGGCCCTGGCCCTAGAAACGATGTTTTTCGCCCAAGAAGTGCGGGATGTATCCCAATTGACGGGGTTAGGCCATGTAGAACTGGACCAACGGGAACTGCAAATGGCCCTGGAAATCATCGAGAACCTTTCGACAACCTTCCAGCCGGAAAAATATCAGAATGAGTATCAGCAAGCTCTCCTAGAAGTAATCGAAAATAAGATTCAAGGTCGCGAAACCACCATCCCCCAAGAATCTCCCAAGGAAGAAGTCTTGGATCTTATGGCTGCCCTGGAGGCCAGCCTGCGGGCCACCAAAGAACCAGCCCTGCGGAGGTAGACAGAATGCTTCCTTTAGATCTAAGGCCTATGTTGGCTTATCCCAGTGGGCCCTTCGATTCTCCTGACCATGTTTTCGAAATCAAATGGGACGGGATCAGAGCCCTAGCCTGCCTCGATGGAGGCACCACCCTCTACAGCCGACAAGGTCGGGAACTCACCCCCCGTTACCCGGAACTGGCCTCCCTCCACCGCCATTGGCCCCGGGAGACTATCATCGACGGAGAAATCGTCTGTCTGGTGAAAGGCAAACCATCCTTCTACCATCTCCAACGGCGAAATTTCCAGATCAAACCTAACCCCAAGCAGATTCAAGACTACCCGGTCCTATTTATCGCCTTCGATGTCCTGTGGCAGAAAAAGGATCTACGCCCATGGCCTTTGCTTGAAAGAAAAGCCCTCCTGGGAAAAACCGAAGGAGCCTCTCATCTAGTCATCAGCGAACATATCTCCACCCATGGACTAGAATATTTCCGTCTCGTGGCCCAAAGGGGCTTAGAAGGAATAGTGGCCAAGGAGAAAACCAGCCCCTACTTATCGGGCCAAAGGAGTCGTTACTGGCTAAAATGCAAAGTCGTCCAGAAAATTAATTTAACCATCTTCGGGTATCTACCGGGGATGGGCGGTTTTGCCTCCCTGATCCTTGGTGCTCCCTGGAGAAATACCTGGCGCTATATCGGCAATGTAGGCAGCGGTTTTAGCCACCGAGAGAAAGATAGACTTCTTGATCTCTTCCGGCCTGGGGAAAAACCGCCTCTGCAAGGCCTTCCTAAGGATGTGTCCCGTCAGGCCCGCTGGGTCCGACCGGATCTTGTATGTCAAGTCAACTACCTGGAGTTGACCCCGGAAGGGTTACTGCGCCACCCTAGTTACAAAGGTTTGGTCGACGGACCATTCCATGACCATCCTTGGGGGGAAAGTAAATCATGACCACCCTGACTACTTCCATCGTTGAGATCGATGGCCGTCGTATCTCCCTCAGCAATTTGGATAAGCCCCTTTGGCCTCAGGCCAAAATCACCAAGGGGGATTTGATCCATTACTTTTATCAAATGGCCCAGCACCTCTTACCCCATCTGCGGGATCGACCTTTGACGGTCACCCGTTATCCCAACGGCATCGAAGGAGATTTCTTCTACCAAAAACAGTGCCCTGCCTACGCGCCCCAATGGATAGCCACCTATACCGTCTCCTCCCCAGAACGTAATATCGACTATATTGTGGCCAATGATCGGGCCACATTAGTCTGGCTGGCCAACCAAGCTTGTATCGAGCTTCACCCTTGGCTGTCCCGCAAAGATAACTTGACCTTTCCCGATCGAATCATCATCGATCTCGATCCCGATCCTCCGGCCGGCTTTGCCCATGCCGTCCAAGTAGCCAAAATCCTCCAAGGTTTGCTGGAAACCATGGGATTACGCTCCTTTCCTAAAACATCCGGTGCCACCGGAATCCATATTTACATACCTATTGAAGCTAAGTACTCCTACCGAGTCACCAGCCAATTTGTCGGTTTTCTGGGGGAGCTGCTGGCCCGACACCAGCCTCAGTTAGTAACTAACGCCCGCCTGATCAAAAACCGCCGGGGTCGAGTCTATGTGGACCATTTGCAAAACCTTGCGGGGAAGACCATCGTCGCCCCCTACAGTCCCCGACCGACCCCCCAAGGGACTGTCTCCGCTCCTTTCCCCTGGTCGGAGCTGGAACATATCCATCCCGAGGATTTCACTATCGGTACCATGGGCCCCCATCAGCCCCCATGGTTCCAAAACTTAGATGGTATCCAACAAAACTTGGATCACCTGCTACCCCTCTTCGAAGACCGCTTAAGTTGACCTCCAAGGTGCGGTAAAAAACTCCTAGCATAGGGCCTTTGCCAAGGCGCAAACTAGGAGCGGGGAGGTGCTTTCGTTGGCTAAAAAATTGGCCTCAGAGCGCTTGAAAATGGAAATCGCCCAAGAATTAGGCTTTGCCGACGTGATCCGTCAACATGGTTGGCAGGCCGTTACAACCCAAGAAGTCGGACTTATGGTCAAGGAAATGATTCGGCGGGGTGAGGAGTCCCTAGTAAACCAGCGGGCTTCTACATATCCCCAACCTGGGGATATGTAAGGAGGAGGAGCATGGGTCGTAAAGGCAACGCCCATCCCCAAGCTAGGGCTGTCCTGGAACAGTTCAAATACGAGGTTGCTTCGGAACTAGGTTTACTGAATAAAGTTCAGCAGGTGGGATGGGAAAACATGACGACCAGGGAAGCAGGACAAGTCGGCGGTCAAATGGTTCGTCGCTTTATCCAACAGGCGGAGGCCGAACTGGCCAAAGAAGTTTCTAACCAGCGGCAATAATCACCGCCCCGAGGGGCCCTAGGCCCCTCCATTAAAATCGTAACCAAGGGGGGATGGCGATTTGACGGTAGCAACCCAAATCCAACAGACAATCGCAGCGGCCCAAAGCGTGAGCGCCAACCTGAAAAACTTTGCCTTAGAAACTCAAAACCAGGATTTGCGCCACACCTATAACCAACTGGCCCAAGATATGGACGGCATTATCGCCAAACTAGAAGGTCGGCTGGACCATATTCAAGACGAAGAACCCCAATATCGGGAAAGCTAAAGACAACGGGCCGCCAGCTGAGCAGGATGGACCACCCGCACCGGGACCTGGAATTTCCCCGCGCCATAGCTAAGCTGCATGGTACAAGCGGGGCAAGAGGTGGCCAAAAGCTCAGCTCCCGTGCGGCCCACCTGTTCCATCTTCTCTTTCAAGATGGCCATGGACAAATCGTAATGGGCTAAACCAAAGCTACCGGCTCCCCCACAACAACTAGCTGTTGGTACCAATTCCCGCAGTTCATAGCCAGCCCGGGCCATTAGCTGTCGCGGCTGGTCCCTCAACCCTAAACTCCGCAGGGCATGACAAGGGTCATGATAGGTGACTACACCCTTGGATTGCCCACAGGGCGATTCTCCTAAGACATCGACCAGGAACTGGCTAAAATCATAGACTTTCGATGCCCATGGGGCAGCTTCACCGAAGACGGGATCATCGAAACCGAGGGGGCTTTGACCCATCTGGGCTAAGGTACTGACACAGCTGGCACAATCGGAGATGATGACATCGACGGCTGTCTTTTCCCATAGGCGAAGATTATGTTTAAGCAGCTTAACGTAGGTTTCCCCTTGACCGTAAGCTAAATGGGGCAAGCCACAACAACCGAGATCCTGGGGTATAACAACTTCACAACCATGATGGGCCAGAACTTTGACGACGGCCTCGGCAATTGGGGGATACAGGAGGTCAGTGGCACAACCCAGGAAATAACCAACTCGGTAGCGACGCCTTCCTTTGGCCGGCGTGATTACGGCAAGACGGCTCCTGGCCGACCGCAGGGGCAATGGTGGCAGCATGGCTTGGGCCCGATCTAAATCACCAGGGAGCAGTTTGTTCAGCCCCGTTTTGTCTAAAGCCCCACCCAATCGCCCTTTTTGATAGAGCCACAGAAATCGGGAGCAATTGCCCAAGACACCAGGCCGACCGAGGACTTCTTTTAAGATAAATTCCATAGGCCAACCAAAGGTGGGGATTTGGGCCAAGTATTGACGGGCCCCCTTGATAATCTTTGTGATATCAACACCACTGGGACACACTACACTACAAGCATCACAGAGTAAGCAAGTATAGATTTTGTCCAGGAGTCGTGGCGAGGGAGATATCCTTCCGGAGAGAAGCTCATGGAGAAGAAAGATCAGACCCCGGGGCGATGAGCTTTCCTTTCCCTGCCTCAGGAGGATGGGACATTGGGAGCGACAGGTGCCACAGCGGGAACATTTCCGGACTAATTCAGCTAATTGGGCTTCCATTAGTCCCCGCTCCCCCCTGGAAAGATCTTACCGGGATTCATAATGCCTTGGGGATCGAAAAGATCTTTAATCTCAGCCATCACATCGAGGGCTGGGCCATGTTCCCGGCGGGCATAGCCATTGCGAACGGCTCCCACCCCGTGCTCACCGGTCACCGTCCCCTTCAATTCCAAAGCCAATTGATGGATCTCATGGGCCAAATGCTGCACATCGGTCACTTCCCTCGGGTCGGTGGGATCGATGACCGGTGCCGTATGGATATTGCCATCACCGATATGGCCGAAAATGACCAGTTTTATCCCATATTTCTCCCCCAACTGGCGGATACGCCGTAAAGCCTGGGGCACACAAGCGATGGGCACACTGATATCCTCGCCGATAAAAGCCCGGGTCCCTTCGGGACGTAGCCGGGAAACTGCCGCGGCCACCAGACTGCGCCCTTCCCACAGCTGCTGCATCCGTTGGGGATCCAAGGCCTTTTCCACATGGGTGGCCCAGCGACGGCAAAGGGACTGGATCTGCTCGCTCTCCCAGCGAACACTAGGTTCATTGCCATCGACTTCAAACAAAAGGATAGCCTCCCCTGGGGGTAGTTGGGCTTGGGGATAATATAAATTAACTGCTTCGATGGCTGAAGCATCGAGAATTTCCATCCCCGCGGGCAAAATGCCCCCTTGGAAGACGGCTAAGACAGCTTGGGCAGCATCCTCTAAAGAATCGAAAACAGCCATGACGATCCCTCGGGCGGGAGGCCGGGGCCACAACCGTAGTCGAATGGCGGTGATGATTCCTAAGATCCCTTCGGAACCGACGAACAATTTCGTCAAATTAAGGCCGGAGACATTCTTCACTGCTAAACAATCCTGGCCGCCGGTGGTGATCAGTCGACCATCGGGCAAGACCATCTCCAAACCTAAGACATAGTTCTCGGTAACCCCGTATTTCACCGCCCGAAGCCCACTGGAGTTGTGGGCTACCATCCCACCGATGGTGGCCATGCGGGAACTGCCGGGATCGGGGGGAAAGAAAAGATTATGAGGTCTTAACAATTCGTTCAAATCCCAATGGATCATGCCGGGACGGACGATAATCTGCATATTGGGCACGTCCAATTTAACCACATCCCGCCATAGGGAAAAATCGAGGACGATTCCACCTTGGACAGGCACCGCTCCACAGCTCTCGCCACTGCCCGATCCCCTGGGAGTTAAGGGTATGCCCCGCTCCCCCGCATAGCGGACAACGGCGATGACCTCTTGGGTGGAACGGGGCAAAACCACATAATCAGCCCGAAACTGGTTGATACGGGAATAAAAGGAACTATCATATCCATAGGCCCGACAGTCCAGTTCATCCCTTAGAACCCGGTCGGGTCCAAAGATGGCCTCTAAATCTGTCCCCACTCCCACCGCTAGCACCTCGTTCCTTGGGGTAGGCTAGTTTCCACTTGAACGATCCGGTAATTCTCTTGAAATTCAGCATTGTAATGCTTAATCACCCCATACCAGATCAACAGACCGACCAAACCACCGCCAAGGGTCGGCAAAATGGCACCACCGGTCAAATGGTAGACTAAGCCCATCCCCATGGACATCAAAAGCAGCGACAAAACATAGACGAGGAAAATTCCCTTCACTATTGGACCTGCTTCCGCTTGGATATGGACAAAACTACCGATGGATACACCGATGGGATCGATGGCTTCCAACTGGATTTCATGGGCTTTGCCCTTAGTCATATCCAAACTGAAGGGACAGCTTTTTTCCCCCTTGCAGCCGACACAGCGGCTGATTTTAACTATAGCTCGTTCGGCCTTTTTCCCGACGACGATACCCCTTTGGATCATATGACCAGCTCCTATGACAAATCTTTACCGGTGGAGGTAATACTTAAGCTGCCGTGTTTTACCCCCTTGACGCTGATTAACTGATCAGCGATGGAACGGACCTGCTGGGCGGGACCTTTGATCACTAAAACCTCTAGGCAATTGTGCTCATCGAGGTGGACATGGGTGGTGGAGATGATGTAGTCATGAAAATCATGCTGCAGGTCCATGAGCAAATCGCTTAAGCCCTTTACATGATGATTATAGATCAAAGTGACCGTTCCCGCTACTTCTTCACCAAGTTCCCATTCCCGCTGGACCAGGTAGTCCCGGATGAGATCCCGAATGGCCTCG
>JBMNRY010000095.1:0-7314 GCA_050944915.1 Limnochordia bacterium | reverse complement strand
CCAGAGTGACCCACGGGGAGCAGATCCCCCATCAGTTCCAGCGGGCTGTGGCCGCGGCCGTTCAAGGTCGTCCCGGTCCCGTCCATTTGACCATTACCGATAACGCCTTTGACGAGGAGATCCCAGCCGATACCTACTTGGACAAGCTGTCTCCTCAGGCCAGTCGGGTGGAACCCCAAGGTTGGGGTGATCCCCAGCTGATAGAATCGGCGGCAGAACTGATCAAGGGTGCCAAACGTCCCTTGCTCATCGCCGGCAGCGGATTATTCTACAGCCATGGAGTTGAGGCTTTGGCTGAATTTGCCCGGCGGACCGATATCCCGATTTTAACTCCCATGTGGGATCGAGGCCCTGTGGAAGAGCCCCTGCGGCAGTACATCGGGATTACCGACCCCGAAGCAAACCCAGCCTATAAATTCCTGGGCCAGTGTGATTTGCTGATTAATGTGGGAGCCCGGTTTGACTACCGCCTCAACTATTTGCAGGATTGTCCCCAGGATATGAAGATCATCCATATCCATGATGATGCCCTAGAGCTCAATCGGGGTTATCTGGCCGATGTGGCCATTCTCGGCAGTCCCGCAGCAGTCATGGAGCAGTTGACTGCGGCCCTGCCCGAAGAGCCGGCCCACAGCCAGTGGCTGGAAGAAATCATCGCTTACCGGGCCCAGGCTTTAGATAAGTGGTTCTCCATGAAAGACGATGATCGCATGCCCATGCGGGCTGCCCGTCTGGTTTTAGAACTGGCTCCCTTCTTGGAAGATGACAAGACTGTTTTGGTCATTGACGGAGGAAACATCGGTCGGTGGGCCCAGATGCTTCTTTTCAATCGGTGTCGGGGCAAATGGATCACCTGTGGGACCAGTGGCGTTATCGGCCACGGGATTCCCATCGCCATGGCAGCCAAGTTGGCCTTCCCCGACCATAAGGTCTTACTGTTGACCGGTGATGGTTCCTTTGGTTTTACACCTTTAGAACTTTGGAATGCCCAAAAGAAAAATCTACCCTTTACCGCCGTCATCGCGGCCGATGGAGCCTGGGGTATCGTAGCTGATAAACAGCCGCCCCATGCCCGCTACGCGACGGAATTCGGGCCCATCCCCTTCTACGCTTTAGCAGAAGCTTTGCAGGCTAAGGGGGTCCTCATCGAGAGGCCCGAGGAAATCAAGGATGCCGTCGCTACAGGTCTCGCCAGTGATCGAGTAACGGTCATCCAAGTGCCATGTCAACAGGGTGGGATCGATGTTATCGCCCAGGACCTGTTAGACTAGATCACCATACTTGCAGGGAGGAGGGATGCCTTGCGGGTCGCGGCTCCATTTTGTTTCTACATGTACAATCATCTAAAGGAGGTCTACTGATGAAAGCAACATTCAGAGTAATTGCCTGGAGTCTCTTGCTAGTTTTCGCCCTTACTGCCTTCGCAGCAGCAAATGACAACGTCATTCGCATCGGTGTATTGGCTGCCACCACCGGACCTAACGCTACCTACGGCCGGTCCTTAAATAGTGGTGCCCAGTTGGCTGTGGAAGAAATCAACGCCGCTGGTGGAGTCGCCGGTTACACCTTCGAACTGGTCAGCGAAGATTCTCAGCACGAACCTGCCGCTGCCACCACCGCGGCCCAGAGGATGATCTACGGTCATAAGGTTGACGTCATCCTCGGCGACGCTGCTAGCACCAACGTCTTCGCCATCGAACCGTTGGTTCAGCGGGAAGGCATCATCAACATCGCTATGGGTAGTGCCACCCGGCTCACCCAAAGGGAAAACCCCAACCCCTGGCTCGTTCGGGTTCGGGAATACGACCTGTTGACCGCCCGTGTCATGGTTAATTACCTGGTCGACATCCTGGGTATCGAAAAGATCGGTATCCTCCACATGACCGAACAGTTTGGCGTTGGCGGACGGGATGACATCGTGGCTAGTTTGGCTGAACGGGGCATGAAACCGGTAGCCATCGAAGCCCACAACCCTGGCGACCGGGACCTCACCGGTCAGCTGCTGAATATGCGTCGGGCAGGCGTCGAAGCCATCGTTTCCTTCTCGGCAGTACCGGAAATGGCTCTCCTCTGCCGGCAGGCCCGCCAGCTGATCCCCAATGCTAAGCTGGTCCTCAGTTCCGTCGGTGCCACCAAGGGCTTCCTCGACATCGCTGGCGAACATGCCAACGGAGCCTTGTCGGTAGCAGCCTACTCGGAACACAACGATGATCCTAAGGTACAAGAGTTCATCAGCAACTTTGAAAAACGGTATGGCGAACGGCCCTTCGACTTCTTCGTCGCTCTGGCCTATGACTCCGTCTATCTGTTGGCCGAAGCCGTTGAAAAGGCTGGTACCAACGACCGGAAAGCTATCCGGGCAGCCTTCGACCAAATCCAAGGTTACCCAGGCGCCACCGGGTTGAGCTACTACCTCACCCCCGACGGCCAAGCCCTCCACGAACTGTTCGTGGTTGAAATTCAGGACGCTAAGCCTATCGTACTAGAAAAAGTTCAAGGTTAGACTAGCCTGTTAGGTGCCCCCCATGGGGGGCACCTAACTATGGGAAGGAGTAACGAACATTATGTCCCTCATCCTCCAACAATTAGTAGGCGGAGTGGCCATGGGCTGTATTTATGCCCTGGTGGCCCTAGGATATACTTTTATCTGGAACGCCGTTGGAATCGTTAACTTGGCCCAAGGGGATTTTGTTACATTAGCAGCATTCATCTACGGTATCTCCCTGGTCAACCACTTGGGCTGGCCCTTTGCTCTAGCTTTAGTCGGTGTGTTGCTGGCCATGGCCGTCTTCGGCACCAGCGTAGAGAAGGTAGTCTATTATCCCTTACGCAACGCCCATCCCCGGACCGTAATGCTGAGCACCTTAGCTTTGAGTATCTTGATGTCGAACCTGATTCTAATCGTCTGGGGCCCCTACCCCTTATCAACGACGGGACCCTTTGGTCACGCTATTCTTACCATCGGTGATGTATCGATACCTTATCAAAATATTTTCATTATCGCAGTCAGCGTCGTCCTACTTTTCTTACAGCACTTTTTCTTCAACCGTACATCACTAGGTAAAGTCATGCGGGCTGTAGCCCAAAACCAAGAAGCAGCAACCTTGATGGGAATTGAAACTTCGAAAATCATCGCCTTTACCTTCGCCTATAGTTCGGCTTTAGCGGGAATCGCCGGCGTTCTCGTCGCTCCCATTTTCATGATTTCCACCGACCTGGGTGCTATCGGTATGAAAGGTTTTGCTTCCTCGGTCATCGGTGGGTTCGGCCAGATCTTCGGCGCAGCCTTTGGCGGTATTTTCCTGGGCATCGTAGAAATCCTAGCCGCCAGTTATATTTCCTCGCTGTATAAAGATGCCATCGTATTCTTAATCCTGATTCTCTTCCTGCTTGTACGTCCCCAAGGTTTCTTCGGACGTAAGGGCGGCGAGAGTCTCTAGTCGGAGGTATGCAGAATGCGCAAACAGTTTGCGAACCGTATATTGCTCCTAACTTTCCTTTTGCTGTTGGTTCTGCCGTTCTTTATCAACAGCTCTTATCACCTGTTTGTCCTGTGCACGGCTTTAATTAACATCATGGCCGTGTTAGGCTTGAACTTTATCTTCGGTTTGGCTGGACAGTTGCACATGGGTATGGCCGGTTTTATGGGTCTGGCCGCCTACGGGCTGGCTTTGTCGACGACTAAGCTTCAGATCCCCTTCTGGCCTGGACTTCTGGTGTCCATCCTCGTTTGTTCCTGTGCCGGTCTGCTGTTGGGTATCCCTACCCTGCGGCTGAAGACCTTCTATTTGGCCATCATGACCATCGGGTTTTCCGAAGTAGTCCGGTATGTACTTCAAAACTGGATGTCCTTCACCGGTGGTGTCTGGGGTGTGGCTGGTATTCCCCGCCCGGTTATCTTTGGGTTTGAGTTCAACAGCAACCAGCAGTTCTATTATCTCCTTTTGGGAACGGCCATTTTACTCACCATCGTGGCTATGCTCATCGAATCGTCCAAATTCGGCCGGGCCTTTAAGGCTGTCCACGACGATGAATTGGCTACGGAAGCCATGGGGATTAACTCCACCCATGTGAAGATCCTGGCCTTCCTCTTGTGTGCCATTTACGGGGCTGTAGCCGGCAGCTTCTTTGCTAGTTTCCATGCTTATATCAGTCCGGAAATCTTCAAACAGACCCTATCTTTTACCTTTGTCTGTATGTTGGTTATCGGTGGTTTAGGCAGTATCACCGGAAGTGTCGTCGGAGCTGTTCTACTGACCATCGGTATGGAAGCCTTGCGGTTCCTTGGTGAATGGTACCTGGTTGTCTACGCCGCTTTGCTGATTATCATCATCGTCTATTCGCCACGGGGTTTGATGGGTTTACTCGAATCGGCCTATCTCAAGTACCGGGGCCAATCCACCCAAAATACACCGGTTGGCTCAAGATAAGAAAGGAGGTAGACCCATGCTGGAAATTAAACAGCTTGTAAAAAGATTCGAAGGTGTAGTCGCCGTTAATAACGTAGATTTAAAGATTGGTAAAGCCGAAATCCGGGCCGTCATCGGTCCTAATGGTTCGGGGAAAACCACCTTGATTAACATGATCAGCGGTGTCTTAGAGCCGACGGAGGGACAGCTGTTCTTCAAAGGCGAAGACATCACCGGCTGTAATGCATATGAAACAACCTTGAAGGGGATCTGCCGGACCTTCCAAAACCTGCGGATTTTCCCTAGCCTCAGCGTCCTGGAACATGTCCTTTTAGGAATGCAGTGTCGGGGTAAAGCTAATTTCTTCGACACCCTTTTCCGCCTGCCCTCCGCACGGACGGAAGAAAAGGAAAATGTGGACAGGGCCATGGAGTTGTTGGATTTCGTCGGCCTAGCCGATAAGGCTGCTTGGGAAGCCACTAGCCTGCCCTACGGTCAAAGGAGATTGCTGGAGATCGCCCGGGCCTTGGCTACCGAACCTTCCATGATCCTCTTGGACGAGCCGGCTGCCGGTCTCCATTCGGTGGAAATCCCCCATTTGCGGGAATTGATCTTGAAGATCAGGGATCGGGGTCAGACCATTCTCTTGGTCGAACACAAGATGAAACTGGTCATGTCCGTCGCCGATAAGATCGCTGTCCTCAACTACGGCCAGAAGATCGCTGACGGCACACCGGAAGAAGTCCGCAACGATAAGGCGGTCATCGAAGCTTATCTGGGTGCACCCCAGCAATCCCCCGCTTAATCCGAGGAGGAATGAACGTGTTAGAGTTAAAGAATATTTCAGCCCATTACGGTAACATCCAAGCCTTGGAGGATGTGAGCCTGACGGTCAATCCGGGGGAAATCGTCTGTTTGCTCGGTGCCAACGGCGCCGGTAAAACGACAACCATCCGGGTGATTACGGGACTGCTCCGTCCCACCGCCGGTGAAGTCAAGCTTGATGGAAAGTCCTTAAACAAGCTACCACCTTCGGAAATCGTCCGCATGGGGATTTCCTGTTCACCGGAAGGTCGGCAGATCTTCCCCCAATTGACGGTTATGGAAAACCTGGAGATGGGAGCCTACATCCGGCGCCACCAGGTAAAAGAAGTTAAGGAAACTATGGATTTTGTCTTTTCCATCTTCCCCATTCTGAAAGAAAGGGAACAACAGGCTGCCGGTACCTTAAGTGGTGGTCAGCAACAGATGCTCGCCATCGGCCGGGCCCTTCTCTCGGGTCCCCGTTTCCTACTCCTTGACGAACCGTCTTTAGGGCTGGCACCCCTGTTAGTCCAAGAAGTCTTCAACGTCGTGCAGACCATTAACAAAGAAGGAGTAGCTATTCTCCTCGTTGAACAAAACGCCCAACAGGCCCTAAACGTATCCCAACGGGGTTATGTCTTAGAAGAAGGGAAAATCACCCTTTCCGATACCTGCGAAAACCTGTTGCAAACCGATGAGATTATCTCCTCCTACTTGGGTGCAGATTAAATTTAGTCCCGACCGTCGCAAGGGCCTGACCTTTGGCGGCCCTCCATCGGTTACCATTGAGTTTGAGCATATCACTACGGATCCTTGCCTATCCGTGGGTTCAACAATTGATATTATCAACCTTTGGTGGGGCTATTGGAAAATCGGCCAATAGCCCTTGCCGATTTTTGAAAGGAACCCACGGCTATTGATTTCAAGAGGGCCCTTTGGTTTCCGGGCCCCCGGCAGTCTTAAGGTATTTGGAAATGCTTGAGGCCAGAAGGTATGTTCCTTTGGGTAGGTTCCAGCCTGGAAAGAATCCCCTATTATTCATTGATTTCGATGACCTGTTTCCCTCGGAACTTATATCAGAATTTTCTGGTAATAAAGGGGTATAAAGGCTCCGCCCTAAGGGGCTGGAGCCTTAGTGTTTTACAGCTGAGCGAGGAAACGCAGATAGTCGATGGAGCGCTGGGCTGCCACTTCCTGGTTCGGCGTTTGCAGAATCTCCAAGGAGACGAATCCCTGATAGTCTAAGGCCCTTAAGACGTGGAGGATTTCCGCAAAGTTCATATTCCCCGTGCCGGGATGGCGCCGGGTGCTGTCGGAGAAGTGGATGTGGCGGCATAGGGAGCCGGCTTCGATGAAGCTAGCCGCGATGGAACGATCTTCCATATGCATATGGTAAATATCGAGCATGATCCCAAAGTAGGGATGATTATCCAAGGCCCGGATCAACTCCAAGCCATCTTGGCTGGAACAGATGTAGTTGATTTCATGGTGGTTAGCCGGTTCCAAAAGGACGTAGACACCCTTAGGTGCCGCATAGTCTAATACTTCCTTGAAGGCATCCCGGGCCCAAGCCTCCGTCTGTTCGGGAGCAATACCTTCATGATAGGAACCGCGCAACCGCCCCACGTTGATTTGGGAATTGAGGAGGGCGGCAAAATCGACTACTTCCTTGGTCCGCTGGATAGCCTGGCGGCGAACCTCGGGATCGGGATCGGTGTAGGAGAGACCATCGACACCGAAGACTTCCCCAGTACAGACATTAGGTACCGCGAGGTCCATTTCATCGACGATTTTCTTGATTTCCTCCTGGTCCAACTCGATGGGCGAGCGGACCATCAATTCCACACCTTCATAACCCATTTCTTTGAGCCGAGCACAGGCGGTGCGAAAGTCACCCCTCCAAGCCAAAGCGTTGGGATTCTTCGTATCGGCAGTACAAACAGTGTAACTAAACCTAAAGGACAACTGGATTACCCCCTTTTCTCTTTCCTTAACAAAACCTAAACCCTTGAGTTAAAACTCGATACCTAACTCTTCCCCTAAGGTCTGGAGATCTTCTACAACTTTCGGCGGCAGTTGAATCCCGTTCTGCAGGTTTTCC
>JBMNRY010000094.1:0-7382 GCA_050944915.1 Limnochordia bacterium | reverse complement strand
GCTCGCCTGACCCCTTTCTACAGCCTCCATGACTAATAACATGGTCATGATTTTGGTCAGGCTAGCCGCCGGCATCCTTTCCTTCTCATTTTTGGCAAAGAGGACCTGGCCCGTTTCCCAGTCGACCAAGATGGCCGAGTCCGCCGGTATATCAAACTCCATAGCCCCCACGCCCACCGATGCGAAGCAGAGGGCCAAGATTAAGGCTATGATTAGATTTCTTCCACGCCCAAGCATAATATTACCTCCATCCCATTATCAGTAGGTCTTGCCTACTAATCGACCGCAATCCCGCAAATCATATCCACCCAATTCTTCCACCATGCGCCGAAAGTCGGCGGATGTAATGACTGTCAATAGTTTTTCCATGGTGGGACTTTCTAAAAACGCCCGGGAGACGGCTAAATCGTAGCGTTCTTCCGCCAGGGGAATGAAATCTAGCCCCATGGCCCTAGCGGCGCTGAAGATACCTAAACCCACATGGGCCACCCCGCTGGCCACCGCCGCGGCCACGCCCATATGGGTGAATTCCTCCCGTTGGTAACCGGTGATCTGCCCCGGCTCGATCCCCAATTCCTTTAATTTTAGATCCAACAGGATACGGGTCCCCGCGCCCCGCTGGCGATTAACAAATACTATATCCTCCCTGGTTAAATCGGTTATATCCTTGATTCCCCGGGGGTTGCCCTGGGCCACCATTAAGCCCTGTTGACGATAGACCACATTGATCAAGGCGACTTCCTGACCGGGCAGTAAGCGGTGGAGATAGGGCAGATTATACTCCCCTGTCTCTTCATCTAACAAATGGGTGCCGGCCACATGGGTCTGCTTTTTAGCTAAGGCCTGCAAGCCCCCGGTACTACCCACATGGGCCGAGGCTAAACGCAACCCGGGATACCTTTGGGCTAGTAAATCGGCCAATAGATCCAAGATTAGATCATGGCTGCCCGCGGCGAGGATGGTCCCTGGGATCCGGTCCTGGGGGACCAACAACTCCACCTCGACGGAAGAACCTTCTTCCAAACCTTGGGACAGGCGGGGAATTTTAATGACCCCATCGGCTCGCACTAGACTGGAGAGGGTGCCGGCACCCCGAGCCAAGGGCAAAGCGATTAGCTCATCTTCCACCTGGCCTAGACGCACCCGCACAAACTCATCGGCCCCCAGTTGAGAGACCAGGCGGCGGGCTAGGGTAGCCGACACCCTCTGGGGAACCGTCCCCTCGGCTTGTCCCTGCAGAATATTCACCAAGGGGCGGACGAAAAGATGAAGGGTCAAATGGGCCGATACCGGATAACCGGGAATACCTAGCACCGGTTTGCCGTCGATGATACCCAAAATCACCGGTTTGCCCGGTCGGATCCCCACCCCATGGTAGTGGACCTGGCCTAACTGGCCAATGACTTCCGCGGTGTAATCTTGGGAGCCTGCAGAAGAACCGGCGTTGACCAACACCAAATCTCCTTCTTTAACCGCTGCAGTCACGGCCGCGGCCAGACTTTCCCGTTCGTCGGGAACGATAGGCCATTTGATCCATTGGGCACCCCACTCTTCCAAAGTCAAACCCAAGATGGCCGAGTTAAACTCGGGGATCTCTCCGGTGGTCAATTCCCCTTCCGCGGTGGCTAAATCGCTGCCGGTAGGGATAACGACCACCCGGGGGCGACGCCGAACAGCGACCTCCTCTAAACCGCAGGCCAACATGGCCCCCACATCGACGGGACCGATCTTATGGTTGGTGGGCAAGAGCAACTCACCGGCCACGGTATCTTCGCCGATGGTCCGCACATACTGCCAGGGAGCGGCACTTTGGGTGATTTCCACCACATCGGGTTCTGGAAAATGGACATCTTCGATTTTGATCACACTATCAAAACCGGGGGGCAAAGGTTTGCCGGTGTCGATAGGTTGGGCCTGCTCCCCCACGCTAAGGGTTAAAGGCGCCACATGGCTGGCTCCCCGGGTCTCCGCCGCCCGGACGGCGATTCCGTCCATGGCCGCACTATGGTAGTGGGGGACACTTCGCTTGCTAAAGACACCACGGGCAGTGATGCGACCGACCGATTCCCGTACGGGAACCCTTTCTTCCGGCAGAGGTTTTAGTAAACCCCGCTCCTCTAAGATGTTGAGATAACCCCTTTGGGCTTCTTCCAACGGCGTATTATCTAAATAGACATCCCGATCCACAATGGGTGACCTCCCTTTTGCCCCGCCAACTTGTCCCCTCCCGGCGGGTAGGAAACGGGCAGTGATGCTGCCCGCTTCCCTTAGACCCCTTGGGCTTTCCGCCGCGGGATAAAGAGTTTCCAACCCTTATCTAAGGTACGGCCTTCCTTCTCCTCCAGCCAGGGGTTCGCGGCGATAATGTTTTCCTCCGAGGTATAGTAGCGACGACTCAATTTCCACAGGGTATCCCTTTCCCCGACGACGACGAAGGTGATGCTGGGGGGATCCTCCGGTAGTGGTTCGATGGCCACCGCCTCCATGACAACCTCTTCTTCGATGGTTTCATAGACCACAACTTTAGTATTAACTAGACAGTCGATAGATACTTGCTCCTCATTGATGACTTGAGCCCTGCTCTCGGTGATCCGGAAATCGACAAAACCGTTCATCCCCGGTCGAGCTCCGGCCATATCGAGATTGACGGTGAAAGGCACCGGCTCCGTCCAGCTGATGACCCCTAAGGGATACTGCTCCTCCGGTGTCGTCAGGTAAATTAACTTGAAGAAGGCTTCGCCTTCCACCGTTATTTTCCCTTCACCAACGGTTACCTCTACGGCCTCGGCGCTGACCTCCAGTTGGAGGACCTGTTCTAGCCGAGGCTCTTCCACCGGTAGATTCAAGGTTCTCTCCACCAGACTCTGGCGTTCTACCTGACCGATAAATTGATCAAAACGAAGGATATCCTTCCTGGTTTGCACCAGATCCCCTTCACCGGTAAGGTCGTTGATGATGGCCAATTGTTTAGGCCGGTAAGCCTTCAGAGCCAAGTCTAGATCGACTTCCACGACCAATGACTCGGTACCTCGGTTGAGGAGCCGCACCTGGGCCGGCTGACATACCACATCCAATTCCATTCCCGGCCGTAAGCCGTCCAGTTCTAATCCCAACTCAAAGGGCTGGGCGCTAGTCAGTTCCACTTGATGAAGGCCATCTTGACCATCGGCTTCCCCCCAGTAAAGTATGCGGTAGTTGACATGTCCCCTGATCACTCCTTGATTCGGACGGACCTCCCGTTGGTCAATCACCGGTCGAGGACTGATTTGGATGACCCGGATCAGGGAAGGTTCCCCTTCGGGTAGAGTTAATTCATCCCGGACGGTCCCTTCAAAGAGGCCCCGACGAACACCTTCTTCAATACTGATGTTTTTGCTTTCCCCTTTGATCTTATGGCTTCCGCTCCCTTGAGCAGAGCTGATGATATCTACGGTAGCCCCTTTGCGGGCGGTGGCCTGGAATTGAAGGATAGCTTCCACTTCCATCTCCCGGCGGTTATCTTCCAGGGAAAAATCGATGGATTCCACCCGAACCTGGGCCTGGATTTGGGTTTCGGGATCGATCCCCGGTATCTCAACCTTCCCCGAGAAATCTAGAGCAGCGGGCCAATCGGCACTGTAAATGGGTAGGCGAGTCCCCTCGCTGGCTACGCCATCGGCACCGTAAACCATCTGGAAACTTAAAGTACCGCTGATGAGGGCCTCTTCCGAGCCGGGGGTGATCACCACCTCATCAACTAGGGCCCAGCCCCGCAGATCTAAAACTTCCCCTACGGCCGGCAAACCATCGGGGAGCTGGAGGAATCCTTGGGCCAGTCCCTGGGCGGTATTACTTCCCAACCAGGTCTCCACAAGGACTTGTTGTTCTTCAAGCCGCAAACTCATTGTCTCGCCCCCTTTAACCTCACTAGTTAATACATATGCTGACCAATGACTAACAGTCTTAACATTTATTACCAGCGGTTCTTTTGATCACTAAATGGTTCTGGCCTAGTCTTTTCCACAACCGCCCGTCTTCCCAACCGAGGGCCCAGACGGCCACCCCCGCCAACCCATATTTGTTCACCAATAGGGCTTTGTCGGCCAAGCTTCTCCCCGTTTCTAGCCATAACCGACTCAAACCATCCTCCATGGGCACATCGTGTTGGGTCTTCCCCGCCCCCCGTACCCGATATTTTTGCAAGAGCTGGGTGATTTGGCCGTAGGTGAGAAGTTGGGGTTCCACCCATCTTTCCTGGACCCAGAGGGGCCCGAAAGGACGCTTAACTACCTGCCGCCATAACCAACCGTAAGTAGGTAGATAAAGGATTAGTTTCCAACCGGGGATTAGTTTGACCAAGGAACGAATATACCGGCTCGCTTCCCCTTCATCGAAAACCGGCCCCGCCCGGGGGCGTTCTTCATCTTGAAAGCGCAAAATCAAACCATCGAAAAGATCGGCTAAGACTAAGTAGTTATCACCCCACAATGGACGGATTTGCCCTCCCTGCATATCATGGACACCGAGGGTTAAATACAGGAACTTCTCCCCCCGGGAAAGGCCGGCAGCCAGGTAGCTTAGATAACGGGCATCCCCCCAGGCTAACCGGCGGAAATCAAAGATAAGACCTCCTACTACTTCCTGGGCTAAAATGGAGGCCAGTTGATCCAAAAGCTGCCGACGGTTCTTCCGGCCTCGACAGGCCAAACGGAAATTCCGACCGGCGTAGCTACCGTTCCAGCGGTTGGTGATGACGGGGAAGAGAAAAAGATTCCTTTCTTCGGCCACATTGACCATCTCTAGGGGAATGGAGCCTTCTAGGCGGCCTTGGTCATTGAGGTGAAACCAGGGGGAGGCGATCCCGCTGAAGGAACGATGATGCCATAACAGGGAACGTAACCCGCCCTGGTCATCGGGGGGTAAGTAGGCCAACACCAAACGGGCGGGCAGAACTAGTTCTTGGCCTTCATAAAGGCGAGATAAGACCTGGGAGGAATTAGAAGTCGCGAGGGCTTCGTAACGCAGGTTGTATTTACGCAGGATTTGGGCGAGGCTCTCCCCTTGGCCCACCCGATGAATCTGCCGGTGGGAAAGGGGAGGATCCTGCAAAAGGAAGGTAAAGACCTGGCGGCCGGCCACCCCGTCCACTTGTAGGCTTGCTGATCTTTGGTATTGGCGAAGGGCCTCAAAGGTTAACCAGCCAAAGACACCATTGGGTGGCCCGGGATCAAAGCCCCGGTCGAGCAGTTTCTTTTGGAGTTGGGCTACATCGGGCCCTTGCATGCCCCGACGCAGGACCCGGCTGCCGAGTTGTTTCAAGATCTCCACTCCCCGCCGCATCATCGTTTAATCCTATGCCTACGGCGGGGCGGACATAACTAAAATTTCATCCACCGATCTGCATCCGACGGGCCCGCTGCACGTAACCTTCAGCCTTAATGCGGGCAGCCTGGATTTCTTCTGGGGTAGGCGGCTTACCGAGACGGCGCTTGAACTCCTCGGTGAACATTTCCAAGAAGCGGTCCATCTTCTTCGAGCCCCTAATACCCCATTCCTTGTAATGCTCCTCGATGTAATCGACGATATCGATGACCAGCTCCACGATGACCTGTTGTCGACGACCGCTGTTGTATTGTTTAACACCATAGCCCACGAGAAAGACGATGAGGGGTTCCATGATCAAATCACTGGTCAGGGTTTTGAGGATATTAAATAACCAGATCTTCATTCGATTCCCCCCCTAAAAGGTGATGTCTAACAACCGCAAGACATTTTCAATCCGATTGATGACCGTCGCCTGGGAGGAACCGGCAAAGAGCAGGCCGATGGCCCGTTTCTGTTCATCGAGGACCAGGGAACCCGAATCACCGGGCTGGCTCATGGCCGTAGCCATGATTTGATCGGAAAACTGGGCGGTACCGATTTCCCCCATGTTCACGTTGATATCCACATGCACCGCCAAAATTTCCCCTTGGGTAAGGCCACTGGAGCGACCGCTTTTGTAAATCTTCTGGCCCACAACACCTTCCGCGACCCCCTGGGGCACCCCCAAATCGAGGATATTAGCGGTGATCAGCTCTGGCCCCACCGGTTTAGCCACCGCGGCATCGACTAAGTTCGTTACATTGGATTTGCGCAAGAAACGCATCTCGTATTGGGGAAACATGGTCCGCAAGACAAAATTGCCTACCCGTTCCATCATCCCCGCCACTCCACAAGTCGATGGCCGCCGCTCCGTTCTTAACTCGACGAAGCGGTGTAAGTAGCCGATGACATCATTGGGCACCCGACCGCCATCATAGGTCCCCGGTTGTACGATGGGATCACCGATTCGAGCTCGACCCCGATTATCCCCTTCCATATTGGCTAAAACGTGGTTGTTCGACAGGATTAGAGGAATACCACTGCGTTTGTCCTTCACCACAGCGCCAAAGGTCCCCGCGGAGACCCGGTGATGGCCGATGCTAATCCCGGGAAAGGCGGGACGGTGGCGAGCCGTACGGCTGGCCAGCAAAGTTATTTCCCCCACTTCGATGACATCGGTCGGCGTGCCCTCCAGTTCCTGGGGCACTAGATCCCTTGCTTGGAGATTATTCTTTCGTTCCTTTTTCTTCACGAAGACGACGATTGCCCGATCATCGGTTTTTTGGCCCCGTATCCGTTTGCAGCCCAGGCCGACACCGACGACATTCTTTTTGTTGAGCAAGGCCCTCTTAGCCTGGGGCGTCAATTCGGCCATGCTTACCCCTCCCTGTGTACGTGTACAGCTTTGCTACATCTATATTCACAGGGAGATCCGATGGTGTGGTAAGGCCATGAAAATAGCCCGAACGGGGGTTTTAAAAGGTTAAAGGCCCCAGGATAAATCCTGGGGCCCAATAACCTGCCCAGAAAAATCAGGCAGTTTCTACTAATCCTATGCGAGTATCGCCGACCATCAATTCGACTGTTTCCGTTAAGACATCGGCGTAGGTGTAAGAGACGCGGTTGACAGCGTTGTGCTTGTCTAACTTAACGACGAACACCTTCGGATAGGTTTCAACGAGAATACCCTCGGCTTCTATGATCTTTTTACGACCACGATTAGCCCGCAGCCGTACTCGTTTACCGACACAAGCTTCCAAGTCAGCCTTAATCATGGCTAAAGCATCTTGTTGCGGTGCCACCCCTAATCACCTTCCCCTCGCATTATAATCCAAGGTAATTTTAACATACCTAGGAGGGGCCTGTCAAGGGTAAGAGTAAATTATAACAAAGGGTTCAGGAAGATGTCAAGACCGAAAAACCCATAATGACTCCGGGGAGAAATGCAACTCTAAAGAATAGGGATTAACCTATGCTCTCTTTTCTATTTGGAAGACAACTCCTTAGTAGGCAAGCCGCCCAAAATCCCCCGGTAAATG
>JBMNRY010000093.1:0-7492 GCA_050944915.1 Limnochordia bacterium | reverse complement strand
TAAGACGGGCCGATCTCCTAAGGCAGCCACCGCCTGACGGGCTTCGCTGATCCGCCGGACCATGTAATTGGTCAATCGCTCTTGATAGGCCTGAAGCTGTCCCTTCCACTGTTCATAATCGGGGATGACTAATTCCGCCGCGGCGGAAGGAGTCGGTGCTCGCAAGTCGGCCACATAATCGGCGATGGTCACATCGGTTTCATGGCCCACCGCGGAAACGACGGGGATCCGGGAATCAAAAATAGCCCGGGCCACACCTTCATCGTTGAAGGCCCATAATTCCTCTAAGGAACCGCCGCCCCGGCCGATGATCAACACATCTAGTTCTCCATAGCGATTACAGAGCTCTAGGGCCTCGATGAGGCTAGCCGGCGCTTCGGGACCTTGGACTACCGCGGGACATAAAACCAGATCCACCCTGGGGTTGCGCCGCCGGGCGACGCTGATGATATCCCGCAGTACCGCCCCTTGGCGGGAAGTGATGATCCCTACCCGGGAGGGCATGGATGGTAGAGGTCTTTTCCGTTGAAAGAGCCCTTCCGCGGCCAGCTTTTCCTTCAATTGGGTGAAGGCGTAATGGAGGGCACCTTCGCCCTGGGGCAACATATACTCCACATAAAGCTGGTACTGACCGCTGGCGGGATAGACTCCCACCCGACCCATAGCCATTACCTCTTGACCATTGGCCGGTTCAAAGGGGACATTGTGGCTGTGACCGCGAAAGAGAACACAACGCAAAGATGCGCTATCATCTTTGAGGGTGAAATAGGAATGGCCGGAGGGGTATTTCTTATAATTCGAAATCTCCCCCCGGACCATGATGCTCTGGAGTAGTGGTTCCGCCGCCAAGGTGTTTTGGATCAAGCGGGTGACCCCGCTGACAGTCCAAACCTGGGGCTCGAAGGCTAATTCCGTCAAGTTTCTTCCGCTCCCTGGGGTAGCCGATCCCTGATGATGCTGCCGAGGATACCGTTGATAAACCGGCTCGAATGATCATCACCATAGATCTTGGCCAGCTCCACCGCCTCGTTGGCCGCGATACTGGGGGTTTGGTCGGCGAAACAAATCTCATAAATGGCGATGCGCAAAATATTACGGTCCACATTGGCCAAGCGGTCGACGGTCCAACCGGTTACATAACGGGCAATGAGCTCATCGATAGCTCCTCGCTCTTCCATGACCCCGTTGACCAACTGTCGACAAAAAAGGGCGGGATCACCTTCCAACCCATCGGTGGCTAGGACATGTTCACAAGCCTCCCGGTGATCAGCTCGACCCACATCTACTTGAAAGAGAACCTTCAAGGCCCCTTCCCTGGCTGCCCTTCTACTCATGGCACCACCCCTAACGACGCCAAAGGTTTTTGATGAAGTCGGGAACATCCCCTTGATCGATCCAACTGCCGATGATGTAACCGGCGGCTAAACATAAACAGACAAAAATGGCCCGAAAAAATCCGAACCAAATGATGAACAACCCGAAGACAATCCCGATAATACTGCCCCATAGGCGCCCCTTATGGTGCCTGGCCATGGCGCGAATTTCCGCCAGCAGTTCTTCCATAATAGGGCCCTCCTATTCTACCCGGGCCCGTTGTTCCCGGGCGATGCTTTGGATCTGGACTTGGATCTGTTTCACTTCCACGCCCGTGGTGGACAGCAAATAATCCCGCACCCTTCTTTGGACGGTCTCCCCCGTTTCGGGGATATGGACATCGGGGATGACCTTCAGCTGCAGGGTAATATCGATCCCTTGGGGAGTCGACCGCAGCCGGGTGTGAACATCCCGGACACCGTTCACATCCCGGGCTGCCCGGTGGACCAACTCTTCCACCGTCTGAAAGGAAATCCGCAGCTGACCCAGCTCCCCTTCTTTGATCAGGGAGGGGAGCTGACCCCGCCGCCCCCAAGCCAGATAGGCTAGAGAAAGGGCGATGAGCAGGGCCACCAGGCCGACGACCGTCGTTTCCAAGGCGCCGAAGCGGGCTAGATAATCGAACCAAATGATGAGCTCATTAACTAGGCCACTGCTTAACGGTAAACTGAAGGCCAACAAGGCCAAAGCTAAAAAGCCCAGGGCAGCCAAGGTCATGATGATTCGATCGATGGTACGCATATGGGCAGCCTCCCTGCTTTACCCCCTATTTGAGCCGGATATCCTCCGCTTTCTCTTCCTTTTCCTTGAGGAAATCGACGCCCTGGATATGGACGTTCACTTCCACCACATTCAATCCTGTCATCCCTTCGATGGCTCGCTTGACGTTCTCTTGGATCTTCCAAGCTACTTCATCGATCTGGACACCATATTGGACGATGATGAACAAATCGACGACGACCTGTTCTTCCCCTGCGTCCACCTTTACACCTTTGGAGAGGTTCTTCCGGCCCAGCATTTCAGCGATGCCCCCGGCGATCCCTCCACTCATCCCGGCGACCCCTTCCACTTCCGTGGCCGCCAAACCGGCAATGATACACAATACTTCGTCGGCAATCCTTAGTTCGCCCAATTCATTTCTCTCTCTGGTATTGGCCATTGATGACCACCTCCAAAACCTGGATACAAACCTAGTATATCAAACCTGGAACGGAAGAACAATCTAATTACCCCTTGGCCAAGAACCGGGTTTCGATAAAATCCGTCGACAGCTCGCCCCGCCGGAAGAAGGGATCGGCTAGGATTTCCAAGTGAAAAGGGATGGTGGTGGCAATGCCGCCGATGTGAAATTCCCTTAAAGCGGCGGCCATCCTGTTGATGGCCCCTTCCCTGGTGGGAGCCCAAGCGATAAGCTTAGCGAACATAGGATCGTAATAAGGAGAAACCTCCCAACCTTGGTAAGCAGCACTATCGAGCCTGATGCCCAACCCGCCCGGGGGTCGATACTCCCTGATCACCCCTGGACTAGGCATGAAATTCCGGTAAGGATCTTCGGCATTGATCCGACATTCGATGGCATGGCCGTTGATTTTAATATCTTCCTGGCGCAAACTCAAGGGTTCCCCGGCGGCGATGCGTAGCTGTTCTTGGACCAAATCAACCCCCGTCACCAGCTCCGTCACCGGATGCTCCACTTGGATCCGGGTATTCATCTCCATGAAATAAAAATTGCCGTCCTTATCTAGCAAAAACTCCATGGTCCCCACGTTGGTATACCCAACAGCCTGGGCACCAGCTAGGGCCGCCCGACCCATGGCTTCCCGCAACTCCTGGCTCACCCCGGCCGATGGGGCCTCTTCCAAGAGTTTTTGGTGACGGCGCTGCAGGGAACATTCCCGCTCCCCTAAATGGACAGCATTACCGTGTTCATCGGCGATAATCTGGATTTCAATATGGCGGGGTTGTTCCACGAACTTTTCCAGATAAAGGGCGCTGCTGCCGAAGGATGCCTCTGCTTCCGCCCGGGCGGGACCGATGATTTTCAACAATTCCCCTTCGTCCCGGGCCACCCGCATACCCTTTCCACCGCCGCCGGCGGCAGCTTTGACGATGACGGGATAGCCGATTTCCCGCGCGATGGCTACGGCCTCCCCGTCGCTTTCTACTTCCCCTTGGCTGCCCGGCACCACCGGAACACCGGCCTCCTCCATGGTCTGCTTGGCCGCCGCCTTATCCCCCATCCGTTCGATGGCCCAGCTGGGAGGCCCGATGAAGCTCAATCCATGGCTTTGGCAAATCTCGGCGAAATGGGGCCGCTCGGCCAAGTAACCATAGCCGGGGTGGATGGCATCGGCTCCGGAAATAAGGGCGGCGCTGATAATATTAGGGATATTCAAGTAACTATGACTGGAAGGGGCCGGTCCCACACAAAAGGCTTCATCGGCTGCCTGGACATGGAGGGACTGGTAATCGGCTTCCGAATAAATAGCGACCGTCCTGATATCTAACTCCCGGCAGGCCCTGATGATCCTGAGCGCGATTTCCCCTCGATTGGCGATCAATACTTTACGAAACAAAGCTTCCCCCACCTCAGTCCAGTTTTTCCACGGTGAACAAAGGTTGACCGAATTCCACCGGTTGGGCGTTATCGACCAAGATCTCTTTGATAATCCCGGACACATCCGATTCGATTTCATTCATCAACTTCATAGCTTCGATGATGCACAGGGGTTGTCCCCGTTGGATTCGGTCACCGACCTTCACGTAAGGGGGCGCATCGGGGGCCGGTGCCCGGTAGAAGGTACCCACCATAGGTGCGGTGATGATAACCAGATTTTCATCGATGACCTCCTCCTGGACCGGCGGGGCCGCAGGCTCCTTGGGAAGTGGCGCTACCGGCTGGACCACTTCCCCCGTAGCCTTTTTCAACTTCAGCTGAAATCCTTCCATTTCCAGCTCTAACTCAGCGATTTGACTATGATCCATGGCTGCCATGAGCCCTTTGATATCCTCTAACTTCATAAACATCCTCCCTTTTGCCGGTATCTCTGCCTAGTATATCCAACTTTTGGGCAAACCAGCCCCGGCGGCAAGTCTTGTTCCGGGGCTGGGGGTTTCGTTTTTGCTTCGCCTTAAATAACCAAATTCCTCCTTTAAGGAGCCTTCAATTCAAACCATCGATGATGGTGATCCGCTCCAGATCGATATTAGTAAACCGATGGACCAGCTCACCGATCTGGGCCGCCCCTTCACCATCCAGAGTCCCATCGACGACGATGCTGGCAGCATCATCGGTCAACACCACTACTACTTCTCGATGGCCCTTAGATTTGATTAAGTTTTCCAATTCCATCTCCTTATGGCCCAACTGGGTCAAATGCCATAATTTGGCTTCCATTTCCGCCTTTCGAACAGGACTGATATCCCCATCGGCCAATACTTCCGTCAAATAACCGGCTTGGCGGCTGCGGGAGCGCTCCCGTTCCCAGCGGTACTCGCTGAAGAAATCACTCCGAACCGGCTCTACCTCCACCCGACTTTCCTCCCGGCCCAAGGATGCCATAGCCGGGACCACCTCGGGCTCCTCCTCCCGCACAATTTCCCGCCCGAAAAAGTCCTGGTTCACCTTTTGCTCTGCGGGCATCAAATAGAGATAATATAAACCGATGAGTAAGAGGACCAGGACGAAGACGAGCAAGCGACTGGCCAGTCGAGGCATCACATAAAACAAATTTCCCACCTACCTTTTGGACATGACTTCAATTTTATGGGGAGGGACCCCTAAAGCTGTTTCCACGGCCCAGAGGATCTGCAAGCGGATTTTAGGATCCCAGGCCCCTTGGGCGACCACCAAGACCCCCCGAATGAGGGGCCCTTCCTCCCGGACGATGATGGGACCTTCACCACTGCGGCCCTCTTGACGGGCTAAGACATGGTTCCTTTCCCGCCGTTCCTCGATCACTTCCCGCTGACCACCGGAACGGTCGGTCTCCACCGTCCTTCTCACCTCCTCCCTGGTGTCGGCCAGATACTCCCTTCGGCTCCCATCGAGACTGATTAAAACTTGGACATCGCCGACCCCGGCCATTTGGCTTAAGATCTTCCTCAGCCTTTCTTCCAATTGCCCCCTCTCATCGAAGGAGCTTTGCCGGGCCTCCACCGGCGGTGAGGCAGCGTCCTGGGAAGGAGGCCCCTGGGGGGTGGTCAGGCTCAACAGGATGATCCCGACTAGTAAAAACAAAATGGTCAACTTGCCTTGGCGGGCTTGGGCGGGATTTAAATTGAATAGACTCCCCGCCGAAGGGGCGCCCTTCCCCCACCATTTTTGGAACCTATCTCGCCAACCCATCTCCATCCCTCCTATACTCAATCTGGATCCGGCCAGGATCGATACCGTAGTATTGAACTAAAAGCTTTTCCACCTGTTCCGTCAAGGCCGAAGCCTCCCCTTTTCTGCCTACTTCGACGACCACAGGAGCGACCAACCCATCCTGGGTTGGTCCCCAAATCTCCACCTGCACTTCCCTGATTTCCCTTCCTTCCAGGGAGGAGGTCACCGACGCGCCTTCCACTTGGGGCAGCTCCAGCAAAAGTTGAGCCGTTTGGGCATCGAGCTGGGCGGCGTAATCGGCGGCCAACCGGGATTGGGCCCGTTGGGTGAGGGCCTGGCCGGCTTGGAGATAATCTACATCCAACTCCCCTTCCCCCAAAGCCGGCAGGTTCCAATCCCACCCTACCCCCAAGAGGCCGAAGAGGGGATTTAACACCGCGGCGATAAGAACCAGCCCGATGACCACCCGGACAAAACCCCGGATTTGATCCTGGGGCAAAAGACTCTCTAAGAAAACCAAAAGGATAATCAAAAGAAGAAGATTATAAAGCCAATCGATCATAGGAAATTCACCTCGCCAGTGCTGCTAGACTTCCCACACCGATGATGATGGTAATGGCTACGAAAAACATCAACGCGACGGTCCCCACGGCTAAGAAGACCAAGGTAAGGCTATCGGCTAAGGAGCCTAGGGCCTGGGGCAGTCGTTCATCGCTGATGGGCTGGACTAGGGCGGCTACCAACCGATAAATGATGATCATGGAAGCGATCTTCACCATGGGGAAGGCAGCCACCACCATGAGGACCAATAACCCCAAAACCCCGATGGCGTTTTTGATCAAAAGGGAGCCGCCTACTACCACCTCGACAGCATCGGCGAACATGCCTCCGATGACAGGCACTAGCGTACCGGTCAAGAATTTCGCAGTCCGCAAGGCAGCTCCATCGGCTACGGGAGCTAAAGCCCCCCGGACGACCATGACACCAAGGAAAACACTAAAGACGGCCCCCAAGAGAAGGATCCCCCCTTGGCGGGCCAAGGCCGCCAACCGGGAAAGGGGAAAATGGGGTGAAAAATGGCCGGCAATGCCTAAGACTGCGGCAACAAAGATCAAGGGGAAAACCAAAGTCTCCACTAAGGTGGCCACCCCCGTCACCACCCCGTACAACAAGGGGCTGAAGACCGTCGCCGAAGTGATGGCGCCGACGGCCACTAGCAAAGTGGCCATGGTAGGCAGCAGGGCCTGCATAAAGGAAACCATGGCATCGATGGTCTCCCGGGCTATATCGAGGGCGGCGGAAAAACTGCCTAAGGCCAACAAGGTAATGGCCGCCAAAGAGACGGCGAAGGCCACATCGGAGGCACCACCGGGTAGTCCCCGCTGAAGGCTCTGCAAAAGACTGCACAGGACCGCTAAGACGATGAGCTGTCCCAACAGATGGGCCCCTAAGGTGACTTCCCGCCATAGATAAAGGAGGAGATCCCGCAAAAACCGGCCCGGCTCCATAGGGGTACGACCCCGAAGGATGCTGGCTACATCGAGGCTGGGCAGATAGGCCCGGGCCTCGGGTTCCAAAGTAGCCAAAAAGTCCCTGATCCCATCGAGATCTAAAGCCTCCAACTGTTCTTCGATGGCCGTTTCCAAAGGATCAGCGGCCAAGGCCCCTCCCGTTGGGATCAAAAGAAAAATGAACAACCAACAAAAAATGCGCAATTATTCCCCTCCCCCTCATGGTAACAAGCGGACGAGGGCATCGAGGATGGCCACCACCACCGGTAGGGCGATA
>JBMNRY010000092.1:0-7524 GCA_050944915.1 Limnochordia bacterium | reverse complement strand
ACTGGACAAAAACGACAACCCCCGTTCGACGGGGGTTGTTTTCATTTCGCCGACCTTAGCTTCGCCGGTTCGGGCCCGGTAAGTTGGGTTGCCGCTCCCGCCCCTGGCGGGGCACCTGAGGCCGTCGGGTTTCCACGGGCGGCTCTGGGGGCTCCTGGGGGGCCGGCTCTGGTTCAGGGGTCTCCGAAACCATTTCCGGTGGTGGCGGCTCGGGCTCCGGTTCCGGCATCGGTTCTACCGGCGGTTCCGGTGTCGGTTCAGGCTCAGGCTCTGGTTCAGGCTCTGGCTCTGGTTCAGGTTCTGGCTCAAGCTCTGGAGGTTGGGGTGGCTCGGGCTCGGGTTCGGGCATCGGTTCTGGCTCCAAGGGAGGAGAAGGTTCCCTTTGGGCCGGCGGTTGTTCTTCAGGTTCCAGGACCCGTTCCTGCCTTGGTCGTTCGATAGGAGCTTGTGGGCCACGACTCCGTGGTGGTCGGTAGTGGAGGGGACAGGGTTGGGTCGGTTGGGTACCTTCGATAAAGGCATCGAAGGTAGTAATTTCACAACCGGGGACAGCTAAACCCCCAGAGAAAATGTCTACTTCAATTCCCGTCACCATCCCTTGAGGGATGGGGAAGGGTCGGGGTGGTATATCGGCCAGTGCTGCTCCCATAAATTCCTGCCAAATGGGTCCCGCGGTGGTGCCTCCGTAGCCGGCCACTGGCGAGCCGTCGTCATTACCGATGTAGACCCCTGTTAACAGATCGGGGGTATAACCGACGAACCAAAGACTGATCCCCTTATTGGTAGTGCCCGATTTTCCCGCCGATGGCCTCTCTAGGGCCAAGTTACGTCCTGTCCCATAATCCATGGTGGCCTGGAGCATATCGGTGACCAGATAGGCTTCTTGGGCCGATAGAACTTGTTGGCCGACGGCGGAGAAACGATCGATGGTGCGTCCATCAGCCCCGACGACACGGCGGATGGCCGTTGGCTTAAAGGCAAATCCACCGTTTACAAAGGGCAGATAAGAAGCAGTCAACTCTAGCGGTGTAACCCCTTTCGTCAATCCCCCCAATGCAAAACCCAAATGGCGGTCTTCAGGGACGATACTGGTGATCCCTACCTCTTCGGCTAAGCCGATAGCACTATCAACGCCGATTTGATGTAGAGTCCACACCGCGGCATTGTTCAAGGAAAAGGCTAGGGCATGTTTCATGGTCACCGGTCCCCAATAAGCTTCATTGTAGTTTTCCGGCTCCCAATCGGCGATTCGCTGGGGGATATCCTCCACCAGGGAATTGACCCGCCATCCCTGACGCAGGGCCTCGGCATAAATTAAAGGCTTCAAGGCCGAACCCGGCTGCCGTAGGGCCCTGGTGGCCCGGTTGTATTGGCTTTCCCGGTAATTTCGCCCCCCGATGAAGGCCCGAATTTCCCCGTTCTTAGGATCGAGGGCGACGAGGGCCCCTTGTAGTTCAGGATTCCACGCCCCTTGGGCCATTCTTTGCATGGTCAAATCGAGGGTTGTTTCGACGGTCAATTGTCCTTGATAGACCAGATTCGGTCCATAGCGGTGCACCAATTGCTCCGTTACATAATCGATGAAATAGGGTGCCGTTCCACCCCGCCGGTCGGTGAGGCGGATGGCCTCTTCTTTCGTTTCCTCCGCGGTCCTTTGGGAAATGTAACCGAGGGCCTCCATTTGATCCAAAACGGTATTGCGCCTCTGTTTGGCCCGTTGGGGGTTGCGGAAGGGCGAAAGGGTCGACGGAGCCCTGAGGATTCCGGCCAAGAGGGCGCTTTCCCCCGGGGTCAACTCCGTCGGTTCCTTGTCGAAATAGATTTGGGCGGCCGCGGCGATGCCGTAGGCCCCTTCGCCGAAATAGATTTCATTGAGGTAGTGTTCTAGGATCTCGCTCTTAGTGAACTTCCGTTCCAGCATCAACGCCAAGACTATTTCTTCCATTTTGCGGGCCAGGGTCCGTTCCGGGGTGAGAAATACGTTTTTGGCCAGTTGTTGGGTGATGGTACTGGCCCCCTGGACGGTGCGGCCGGCCTTCAAGTTCACCCAGGCGGCCCTGACGATGCCGATGGGATCGATGCCGAAATGGCGATAGAAGCGGTTATCCTCTGCGGCGATGACCGCTTGTTGCATAAAGACTGAAATATCCTCGATATTAACATAGCTGGTCGGCCCATCTTGGCCTAAAGTAGTGATCAACTGATTGTGGATATCGAGGAGAACGGCTCCTTTCGGCTCCCGCTCCCTTTCGAACTCTCGAAGGAGGGTGACCCCCCGCATGTAGATGGGCAGGATCGGCAGGAGAACTAAAAGGAGTAGGATCAAAACTAACCGTCCATATCGTCGCCATAGATTCATAGCTTTCCCCCCACTCTATTGTTGTCCCCAGGGCCCTTTCTCATACCGTCGGCGCATACTTTTCGCCGGTGGACATAGGGTAAGAAGGGGAGGGGGAGTTACATGGCCGATTGGCAGAGCTGGTATGCTTTGATGGCGATGTTGTTTTTGGGGGAAATGGCCGGTGTCGGCTGTTATCTTCTGTTTTTTGCCTTAGGAGCCCTGATGGCCGGCACAGCAGCCTTAGTGACAGAAGTAGCCCTTGATGGCCAGCTGGATCTATTCTTGGCGAGCAGTGGGGTCTTGATTCTATGGGAGCGGGGGAAAAGCTTGATGGCCAAAAGGAGGGGTAACCACAAGGAAGGGATTTAGCCCGGTGTTTCATCGACAATCAACGTTGCCCCGTTCGTTGAAAACTAAGCGTCCGTTCAATAGCCGAATCAAAGGTATTCCTCGACCCCGTTCCTCGGGATCCAGACTGACTTGGGCTGGCACATTCCGCCAGTTAAAACCTTCTCCTTGGTCCGTCACCGTGGCTGTCAACTGTTGGCCGTTCCGATTGATTTGGATGGAAAACTTCTTTTGGGGGTCGAAGCCGTTGCCGTGCTCAATAGCATTGGCGGCCAATTCGTGGATACCACCTACCAATTCCTGATGTCGAGGGCTGGGTGGTAGAGCTTACTCTAATTGTTAGCGCAACTCCTCAAGGGCCCCTAAGGAGCTGGGCCAGTCACCGGTGAAGATTCCTTCCCTTCCCAGTTTCATCACCAAAAGGGAAACATCATCGGTTTGTTCTCTGGGACCTAAGAACTCTTCAAAGTCGTTGATGATCAGATCGAGGAGGACCTGGGCCGGCAGAGGGCTATTCCTTTGGAACAGAGGGAGCAATCGTTGACCATAAAGACAGGAGCCTTGCCGTTGCTCATACAATCCGTCGGTGGCCAAAAGCAAGGTGTCACCGGGCTTTAGCTGGAGGATTTGCTCTTCCAGAGAGATTAAATCCATAGAAACACTGGTGGTGATGGGAAGTCCGGGCGTGTCCAAGGTTTGCACATCTTCATCTCTCCGGCTTAGGAGGGGGGGAGTATGGAAGCCAGCCCCGGTATAAACCATCTGGTTGGTGTCGAGATCGATCATCCCGATGAAAATGGTCACAGCATAATCGGGAGGGAAGTCCTCGGCGGCCATCCTTTGGGCCAAGGCTCGGCCGATGAGGGCCGGGGTTAGAGATGATTCCCCGGTGGCCATGATTAGGGTATCGATGGTGTGCTTGACGAAGGAGCTTAACATGGCCCCATCGAGACCGTGGCCTGTGACATCAGAGAGATACAGAATCAGTTGGTTGCCCTTTTGAATCACATTATAAAAATCGCCGCCGATGTTGCCCGCCGGTCGGTAATGGGCAGCCAGAGCCATCCCTGGTACTTGGGGCAGAGTTTTGGGGATGATGGTGTCGTGGATATGGCGGGCCTTGGCAAACTCATCATCTAATTTGCGGTAGAGCTCCTCCAGTTCCAGACCCCGTAGTTCTAATTCCATGGCGTACTCATTGATCTTGGCTTCCGCCCGTTCCCGGTTTAAGGCACCGACGATGATTTCGCTGACGGTTCTCGTTAAGTTTATTTCATCCCGGCTCCACTTCCGTTCCTTACCTTGATGCTCCAGGACTAAATATCCTAGGGGGTCTTGATTGGCATGAATGGGGATCACCAACAAGGTCCCACCATGGCCCTGGGGATTTAAGAACACTTGGGGCTGCTCGAATACCTCATCGACCCACCAGGGTGCCGACCCGGGGAGAAAACCGATGGCTGAGCGGGGGAAGGCATGGATGATCTGTAGTCTTTCTCCCTCAACTTGGTATAAGTACACCCCCTGGGCACCGAAAAAATGGCCGATATGTTCTAAGGCTTTATCGATGAGGCCTTGTTCAAAATGTCGGCGAACGAAAATTCCGGAAACTTCGGCGATGAGTTTTTCCGCCCGGTAATGCCTTTGAAGGCTTTCCTCGAAAAGTTTTTGTTTGGTGATGTCCAGAAGACAACCGACCATACGCAGGGGCCCCATTTCTTCATCCCAGTTGGTTACCCGACCGGCGGCCATGACCCAAACCAAGGGACCCTGGCCATGGCGTAAGCGGATTTCACAGGAAAAGGGCTCAACACCCCGGCTGCGAAAATGGCGGTCCAATTGGCTTTGGACCAGTTGGCCATCTTCGGGGAGGACCAAGTCGAGCCAGTTGATTACTTCTTGGTCTCCATAACCACATAATTGGCGACAACGGGGACTTAGGTATTGATTGTCGGTAGTCAAGTCCCAATCCCAGTAACCTAAGGATGTGGCTTCGAAGATATCTTCAAAGAACTGTTTTTCCTGTTGGAGGGCCTGGTGGACTTGCACTTCTTCGGTGATATCGGAGATGATTAAGGCCACATGATCATCCTGTGGCCGGTAGGCCTGGGCGGAGATGATGCGGCCTCGATGTTCAATAGGCTCTTTGATTTCCTGTGGTCGGCCCGTTCGGACTACTTCGGAGAACAACCGATGCCACAGGACTGGCCATGAGGGGAGGAATTCTTGCGGGCTTTGGCCCAAGGAATTGGCTACCTCGGGGAAGAGACGACGGAAGGAGTCGTTACATTCCACCAATCGATAGTCGTCGTTCCCAACTTGAAAGACGGCAAACCCTTCGACGATGGCTTGCAACAGGGCCCGGTATTTACCTTCTGCCGCTCGCTGGCCGCCGATGGATTTAACGAAGCGAAGGATTACACCTAATTTAATAGCGATGAGCAGGCCCAAAAGAAACCAAGCTACTGGGGGGCGGCTTTCTCCAACTCCGGGGACCAAGTCCTTCTTTTCCAACGCGGTGGCAACAGGGTTGGCGCCAACCCAAAAGAGAAGAAGACAGACTATTAACAGACCGATACCCCGTTTGCTGTATGACAAGCCGCATCCATCCCTCGGGATTCATTTTCCTAGACTACTTCTGCCTGGGGAGGGAATTTCCTCCGTTGCTCCAGGGCTACCGGGGGATTGTACTTTGATTTGTCGGTGGACGAAGAACATGGCCACCACTCCCAGCAGACCAATGCTAATGAAACTGCTTTTAAGACTTAAATGTTCCCCGATGAAACCGGCTAAAACCGGTCCCAAAAACATCCCCAGGGCATAAATCGATTGGAAGAAACCCATGGCTGTGGCCCTTTTCTCATCGGGGACATCGATAATGGCTAAACTCAAAAGGATGGGGAAGATACAACCTCGACCGAGATTGGCGATGGCTTGAGTGAAATAGAACATGGGGAGCTCGGTGACGAAGGGGATGACGACGGTAAAAAGGGTAAAGAGTCCAAAGGAAGTGAGCAAAACCCTTCGTTCCCCAAAACGGGCCGTCAAATCACCACTTTTCAGGCTGGCGAAAGCAGCGGGCACCGTTGATGCTAAAGCCAAAAGGCTCAATTGGCTCTTAGTTGCTCCGATACTGACAGCATACATGGGGTTAAAACCATAAATTGAAGCATAGGTAAGACCCTGATAAAGAACGCCCAAAAAGGAGACGAGCAGTAGTTGACGGTCCCTACCAACCTGGAGCAGCTCGCCCATCTGGAGGGGCTCCCTTTTTTGTTGGGGTACCCCTTCTTCGATACCCATGCTAAACAATAATCCCCCAAGGGCTACCAGGCCGGCGAGGAAAAAGGGGGCCTGCCAACCAAAGGCATCGGCGAGAAAGCCACCGGTTGTGGTGGCAATCATTTGCCCCATGGTGGTACAAAACATGATGACCCCCATGGCTTTCGGCGCCTCCTGTGGGGGGAAATAACTGGAAAAGAGGACGGTGAAGATCACCCAAGTGGCAGCACCGGCCCCCGAGAGGGCCCGTCCCAGCAAGACTAATCCGGGGCTGGGGGCTAGACCCATGACCACGGCACTGATCAGGGCCAGGAGCAAACCGCCGTTAATGAAAATCCGCCGTTTTTGAATGGTATCGGAGAAAACCCCTAAGGGGATCCGCAGGACTAATTGGCTGACACCATAGGAGCCGATAACTAATCCAACCATTTGTAAAGAACCGCCCAAGTGTTCCACATAAGGACCAAGGATGGGCACATAAAAATAAAGGCTGCACCAATAGGCAACGGTGACTAAGTAGAACAATCTGATATCCCTTTTACTTGCCAAATCCCCATCTCCTCTCCTATTTACCTTAGATTATATAGCAGCAGTGGGGGACTACACAAGGAGAGCCTGGGGATCTTTCCGGGGGGGAAAAAGGAACCAGGCCCTAGGATGGTTAAGGTATCTAGAAAAAGATCAAATCGATGAGGGGGAATCCTGTTGCTCCAAGATCAAGTTGCCTTAGTTACCGGGGCCTCCCGGGGCATAGGTAAAGCTGCTGCTTTGACCTTAGCGGAACACGGGGCCCATGTAGCCATCAATGGGAGGGATTTAGAACGTCTCGAAGAGGTGGCTGCGGCCATCGAGGCTAAAGGACGCCAGTCTTTGATCCTCACCGGGGATATTTCCCAGACGGGGATCGGGGAAAGATTTGTGGAACAAATCCTCGAAAAATGGGGAAGCATTGAAATCCTGGTCAACAACGCCGGAATGATCCGCCGGGAGCCGACGGCGGCCATGGATCGGGCTGCCTGGGAGCGGGTCTTAGAGGTCAACCTCACAGGGACGATGCTCACCTGTCAAGCGGTCCTTCCCGCCATGGAGAAGGCCGGCTATGGGAAAATCATCAACATCAGCTCCACCGCGGCTAAACTCTACCATGCCCATTCCTCCCCCAGTTACGGCGCTTCCAAAGCGGGAGTCCTCTATCTAACCCGCCATTTGGCCATGGAGTATGCCCCCAAGGGAATTTACGTCAATGCCATTTGTCCTGGCCCTGTGGCCACGGAAATGACTGATACTTGGGATCCCCAGTTTCGGGCTAACATGTTGGCCACCATCCCCTTGGGCCGCATGGGAACGACCCAAGAAATCGCCGATGTGGTCCTCTTTTTAGCTTCATCCATGTCCAACTTCATCGTCGGGGAGACCATTAACGCCAATGGAGGCATATTCTTAGACTAAAAGGAGAAAGGAATAACGCCGATGGATATCCAGAGGGCCATACTGACTGGGATTGTTGGTTTTGTCGCTGGCTTTATCAAGTGTGGATTCGGTGTGGGGGCGGG
>JBMNRY010000091.1:0-7580 GCA_050944915.1 Limnochordia bacterium | reverse complement strand
CCAGGCCTCCGGTTGGGGCAGACTGGTAGCGTATTCATAAAGCTGCCGGATTAATTTCCTTAAGTTTTCATCGGTTCGTCCCCCATAGGCATCAACGAGATTTTGAAAAGCCGTCGATCCTTGGTCGTATTCCGTCTCCAAGAGTTCATCTAAAACCTGGGTTTTCAACAATTCCGCTTCTTGGCCATCGAGGATGCGGAAGGAGGGGTCTAGGTTTAGCTGGTAAAAATAGCGGCGCAGAAGGCGGGCGCAAAAGGCATGGATAGTGGAAATGTTGGCCTTGGGCAGCAACGCCAGTTGCCGATATAAATGGGGATTATCGGGCAGGGCCCCTTCTAAGGCTTCTCCGATCCGCTCCCGCATTTGGGCGGCCGCCGCTTCGGTGAAGGTGACGACGACCAAACGATCCAAATCGACGGGAGCCTCGGCATCAAGGAGAGAACCGATGATCCTCTCGACCAAAACCGCCGTTTTGCCGGCACCGGCTCCAGCGGCCACCAAGATGTTCCGCCCTCTAGTGGTAATTGCTGCCCACTGTTGCTGTGTCCACCTCATTGGTCCTTCCCCTCCAGTTTCTCCCAAAGGCTTTCCTCATTTAATGGGGTCAGAAAGCGGTAGTTACAATCGGGTAATAAAGTGTCAAAACCACACAGGGGCCCATAGGGACAGAAACGACAGCCCTTCCCATCCTGGAGTCGATAGGGGGCGATGGCCACATTCCCGTCGAGGATGCCCTGTCCCCAACGGGCCATAATCCTTCGCAGATGGTGGAACAGAATCTGGAACTGCCCATCATTAAGGCAGCTGCTCCGCTTGCTCGGCGTCCCATCCTTTTTTAGCTCCGCCGGGATCAAACTGGAAGTACCCTCCAAATCCTGGGCCATGGACCGGAGCACTTCCACCTCCCCGATGAGCAATCCTTCCATCCTTTGGGCTCGACGTCTCTTGCGGGCCAACTCTTCACCATCGAGGGGACCGTCTTGGTTTAGAAGACCACCTTGGATGGGGAAGTAAAGGGCACCGGCTACCCGGGCCGGGGCGTCCACCAGATGGGGAGCGTGTTCAATAACCACCATTAAATAGGCTAACAGTTGAAGGCTTAAACCATAGTAGACTTCCTCTAGGGAAAGTTTCGTCCCACTGGTTTTGTAATCGATGACCCGTAAGTAGATTTCACCATCGATGGTGGCCCTTTCCACCCGGTCGATCCTGCCCCGCAGCTGCAGTTGCCCTCCCCCGGGTAGATTGATAATTAGGGGGGGAAGCCCTCTGCCGAAGGCAACTTCCGCGCCCATCTGACGGAATTGGCTTTGTTCTTCGTGGAGGGCCAATAGTTCTAAAGCCCGAACTAGGTTCTTTTCTAAGCGACGGGCGATATAGCGGTAGCGGGAAGAACTGGCCAAGATGGCGTGCTGCAAGCGGGGAATTAGCTGTTCCATAACCTCTTCCAGTTGGGCACCCGGTCGGGACATCAACTCGAGGGCTGTATGGTAAAAACTGCCTAGATGCCGGGATTCCAAGGCGAAATCCTCCCGTTCCCGCAAGCCCAGCCCATAGGCGACAAAATGGCGGAAGGGACAAGCGGCATAGATCTCCAGTTGGGTGATGCTAACCCGCAAAGGCTGCCCATAGAGTTCTTCCGCCAGGGAAGTAGGCAAGGGCGGGTCTTGGACCCGATGGTGAAGGGAGGCAAAAATCGGCGCCAGCCGGGGGAAAACAGGACTTTGGGCCAGCTGATCATAGATTTCTTGCCAAGGCCCTTGGAGGGGCCCCCGCCGTAGCCGTTGGGCTAATTGGCCGGCCAAGGTCTGTTTCTGTACGTATTTACAACTCCCCATTTCGGGTTGGTAAGCCCCAGGTAAGATCCGTCTTAGTTTCTTAAACAGACTCGAGGGCGCCTGTTCCCGAGCCCCCAAACCACGGCGGGGATAACTAACCCATAGGTAGTGGCTAGGCCTGGTCAGGGCGATATAGGCCAGATATGCTTCCCAGAAAAGGCGGCGGCGGCTATCGGGGCCTAATTCCACCTGGGAAGCCGCCAATTGAATCCGCTCGGCATCGGTGAAAATCACGTCTTCCTCGGGCACCTTGGGGAAGGAATTCTCGGCAGCCCCTAAGATAAAGACCCCTTTAAGGTTCGGGAAACGGGAACGCTCGATTTCCCCGATGAGCACCTGATCAAAACCCGGTGGAATCAAGGCTAGTTGCAAAGCCTTGAGGCCTGTGCCCACCACCTGTCGGAATTCATCGACGGACATGACCGTGGGGCCTAAGGCCTCCACCAATTGGTCTAAAAACTCGATCAAAGCGGGCCAGATCTGTTCGTGTTCCCGGGCCCTTTCCCAGGCTCCGGCAGCCTTGGCCCCTTGGCTCCAGTCTTCCAACTGTCCGGCCACTTGTAGTTCTTCCAAGAAGTTATAGATGGCTATACAAAACTCCCGTACCGTAGCCCGCCCTCGGTTTTGACGGTAAAAGGGCAACAGATGGGCGACGACCTTTTTACGCAGATCGTTAATGTGGGCCAATTCTGCTTGCCCTTTAGGCGGTAATGGCTCATCCTCGCTTAAAGAAAACCTTTCCACATACCGCCACGGGCCTCGATACCAGCGGCTCCCTTTGATCCCGTAGGCCAAAACATAGTTTTCTAGGGTATCGACTTCCTCCCGGGTCAGCGGGGATAAGTCTGTTTTCAGATACTCAAAGATCCCGCTATAACTCCAACCACCGCACAGAATATCTAACAGGGATTGGACAAGCCTGATTAGGGGATGGTGCTCCACCGAGCGTTTCCGATCCAGGAAGTAGGGGATCTGATAGTCTTGGAAAATAGCCGTGAGTAGTTCTTGATAGGGAGCTAAATCCCGACAGATAACCCCTAAATCCCGGTAAGCGTAACCTTCCTCCTGGACTAAACGGCGGATTTCCTGGGCCACCCGGTGGATTTCATCGGCGGTATCCTCCGCCGGATAAAGGATGATGGAACCGTCGGCCCGGCCTTCCTGGCCCGGCCGCCGGGGGAAATTCTTTTCCACATGGGCCAAGGCACGGCTTTTGAAGCGCCTTTGTACCGTCAAAGAAATAGGCGGATCGATGGGTACTTTCCCCCGCCGGGCTACGGCTAATAACTGATGATAGGTTTCTAGGGTTGGATTAAAAAGACTATTCTCCGGCGAGAGGTGCACCTCTTCCGGATCTAAACAGAGAGCGATATTAACCTGTTTAGCCAAAGGCAACAGCCTTTCCAAGAGGGCTAATTCCTGAGGGGTGAAGCCAGAAAAACCATCAACCCAAAAGGTCGCCGTGGCTAATTCCCAACGTTCAAGGCGGCTGGTGGCTAGACTGAGATAATCATCGGGGTCAACAAAGCGGTCCTGAAGATAGGCGTCATATTCCCGGAAGATCAAATCCAAATCGTGGATCTTATCTTCCAGGAATTGGTCCACCCCACCCTGGGCCTGGAGCAGATCCCCAGGGCTGATCCGCTGGGAACGCAATTCTTTTATGGAATTGGCCAATTTATCAACGAAGCCTGGATGGCGGGCCAGGGCACCAAAGATCCGCAGCTCGTCCCGATGTTTTTGCAGCAACTGCCCCAGGACCATCCTTTTGCCCAATTCACTGACTGTCGGTTTGGCGGCCCCTCCCGTCTGGTCAAGGATTTGCCATGCTAAACGGCCAAAACTAAGGACTTGTCCATGGAATATGGCCTCGGTAGGACTGATTTCCAGTAGTGCCCGCTCCATCTGGAAGGTAGCCTGCTCGGGCACCAAAAAGACCGCCGGTTCGTTGCCCCGAGCCAGGGCTTCTCCCATCCCTTGCAGGCATAAATGGGTTTTCCCCGAACCAGCCCGCCCTAAAATAAGTTGCAGGGCCATCATCTCACCCGCCCCTTTTGTTCTCCCTTTCTAATTATTTTTCCAGCCAGCTAATTCCTGCCCGACATAGCCTTCCCAAAGGTTGTAGCCCTGGCTTGGTAAGCCAGGGCTAGAACGAAATCTATAGGCTAAGCTTCTTAAAAGGCGGCCTTCAGCTCCGCGCTGAGGATGGTCGAGCCTACCCAATGGGCCATGTTCCCGTAGTGACTTCCCTCTTTGCCCTGGGGAAAGGCAGCCCCCAAGGTGAGGGTGAGATCGTTAAGGAGCATTGTCTCCAGTCCGGTATCGATCCGATAACTGCCATCGGCCCAGCAGACATCGACCCCCAAGGCCAGGGAAGTGAATTCATCGAGATTATAGGTGAAAATCTGGGCTAAGAAGTCTTGGTTAGCTGCTATTAGCCCATCGTGGCGCCATTCGGTGATGGCCACAGTGGGACCTAGCTGATAATCAGCTCCCACAAGGAACTGCCAACGCTGTCGTTCTCCATGGTAGAGGAAATCACCGTATAATTCCCAACCAAGATCGATTTTCCCATCACAACCAAGGAGGAGCTCCCCATCATCCCAAGCAGCCAGAGCCGACCAGCGCAAACCATGGTAGTAGCCTTGTTTGCGCAGGCTTGTCCGCAGGCCATCCTCGACCTTGCCCACGGTAGCCGTCCAATACTCCAAGGGTGCCGTAGGCAAACGCCAACTGACACCCCAAAAACTTTCGGGGTAGATGTTTAAGGGGCTTTCAAGCTCCGGCCAAGTCTGCCCCACCCCCCACGTTAGGGGCTGTAAACCTAAGGTTGCCGTCCAAGAAGAGCCGTAGAGGCTTAAAGACAGGCGTTCCCCTTCCCACTGAAGATCATCGTCCTCCCCTGGGAGACTTCCTCTAATCTTGGCATCGAACCGAAAATCATCGGTCCGCCAGCGATAATTGACGGTCAACTCCGTCTGAGTTTTCCATCGCCAGGTATCCCCTTTGATGAAGGAGTTGGTCAGGGTCAATTCTCCCCCCAGCCCTGCCGCTGCCGGCGAGGTAGCCAAGGAGAGGAGGAGCAATACTAGAATAAAGGACATCTTTGAACCCCCATTAGCGCATTAGACTATCTAGGGAAAAGGTCCCTTCCTCTATTTCCACATCGAATTGGATCTCGGAAAGGATGATTTGGGTGCGGGAATTCCGCTTCAGTTGATCTTCCATGGTGACGACGACGGGGTAGTTTCTCCCCTCGATTTCCCGGATCTCATCGACGGTCATCACCTTCAAAAGACGACCGCTGACAGCATATAGCTCTTCCTTTAAGGGCAGGAAGGTTTCGGCATCGATCCACATCTGGCGTAGGGCATAGGAGACTTCCGCCCCAGGTTTGCCCTGGGCCTTGACCACATAGGTGGGCCGACCGTCCAGTTCTTCTTCTCCCACTAGGGTAAAATCGTAGAGGTCCGTCATTTTCTCCGAAACCATCATATCTTCGTAGGACATATCGCTGCCCATGAAACCTTGTTTGAGCATATGCCCCGATATCTTCACCAAATCCTCGGCATCGGGGAAGAACATCCAAAGCTCATCATCGAGTTTTAGATATTTGGTACCCCGGTCACTGCGGTTGGTGAACTCGACCAGAGAGTTGGAACCTTCGGTCCAGGCCTCCATTTCCTTAGTCATCTCCCGGCGACCGGAACGGATGGTCATCTGCATTTTACTGTAAGCACTGGTGAAGTGCCGATTTTCATCGACCCGGGCCATGATTTCATCGATGGTTAGCCCTTGGGCTGCTCCCATGCTTCCGAAGAGCAACAGGCCGATGAGAACTAGAGGAATGATCTTTTTCAACACGCTAGCACCCTCCTTATAACTGGCCCCTGAGGGCTTGGGTTGGCTCCAGGCTAGCCCCTTGCCGGGACGGCCACCAAACAGCCAAGAGACTAATGGCAAAACCTAAAAGGATCATGTAGACTAAAATCCGACCATTGAAAACGGGATATAATCGAGGCGTAAGAAAGTATTGGGCATCAATGCTTTCCATACCTTTCAAATCGATACCGGTAATAGATAGCAGATACAAGAGGATGGCGCCGAGCAGTCCACCACCCAGACTGCCGACGATTCCTAGGATGCCTCCTTCATAGAGAAACAGGCGGGTGATTTCCCCCTGGGATAACCCTAAGGCACCCAGCATACCGATTTCCCTTACCCGCTCGTTGACAATCATAACCATGGTGTTCACAACAACAAAACTGGCCAGAATGAGGATTCCCACATAAATTAAGTTGTACATATGGCGGGCAACGGCCAGCAATTCGATGAATTCGCTGTAGTCATACCAAGGAATAATGGCGTAAGGTTTGTCGCCGATTTGATCCCCAATCCGGGTTCGAAGGCCTTCCAGTTCCGCCGGTTCTTCTGCCAAGAGGAGGATTTCCGTCACTTCCCCTTCCAGTTCTAACATCTGCTGGGCTAGGCCTAAATCGATAAAGATCTGATCGTCTAAGAAGACATATCCTGACTCTAAGCTCCCCACTACCTGAAAGGTAATGCCCTTCAAAGAACCGTAGGCGGTATTGAACACCAAGGTAAACTTGTCGCCGATAGCTAGCCCGTGTTCCGCCAACAGATTGCGGCCTAAGATAGCCTCCCGGGTTCCAGGTTCCATATAACGGCCTTCTAGGTACCGGGAAAGGCGGGATAGGGGTTCGTCAGCCTGACGGTCGATGGCGGTCACCAAGATGGCCTCTGATTCTTCTCCTTGGCTGAGCAAGCCACCAAAACGGATCCGGGGGCTGATGGCCGCCACTCCCTCTTCCTTGGCCAAGGAGTCGATCAACTCATCCTTAACGGTGTAGTTGAGAGAAAGGAGCTGTTCCTTAAGGGGATAATCAGCATCAACAATGCGGATATGACCAGAGGCGAAGCGGATGGTACTGGTGACCACCTGATCTAAGAAGCCATCGATCACACCTTTGGCCATGATAACCACCATGACACCTACCGCAATGGAAATCAAACTGAGGGCCGTCCGGGAGCGGGCTCGCCCTAGGTTGCGCAAAGCCATGCGAAATAGATTCATCAGTCATCCCTCCTACTGGCGTAGCGCCCAGATCGGATCTTTCTTAGCGGCCCCCAAGGCCGGTAAAACCCCGGCCAAGGCACTGACGACGACGCCGAAGGAAAAGGCAGTTACAAAAAGTGGCCAATTCCAAATCCCAAATACCCGTCCCTGAACGGGATACCCGATATCCAAGTCGCCGAAGAAGGGGGTGAAATCAACGCCGATATGGGTCATATATAAGTTGACAAGGACGGCCAGCAAACAGCCCAGCAGGGAACCGAGAAGGCCGATCCCCAGGGATTCGAAAACGAAGGTCTTGATGATCTCTCCTTCCCCCATGCCTAAGGCCTTTAACATACCGATCTCCCTGGTCCGTTCCAAAGAGGCCAATAGGACTGTATTAACCACACCAACCAAGGCGATGAGGGCGATGAGTAAAAGAAGTATTAATTGGAAGCCCCGCTTTGATTCACCAATGGCCAGGAATTCCGCCGCCGATTCTTCCCAGGTATAGACGGCTAGTTCCGACCGGGAAGCGATCAAGGAACCCACAGCCCTTTGCACATCCCCTAGGCGTCCAGGCTCTACCCGCAGGGAGATCTCGGAAATCTGCCCCCTTAAAGCCAAGCCTTCATCGATGACATCCATAGGGAAAAAGGCCATCC
>JBMNRY010000090.1:0-7807 GCA_050944915.1 Limnochordia bacterium | reverse complement strand
AAGTCTGGCAGCAGCTTTCGGAAGGGGAAGAAAGCGTCCATTTGGCCCAGTGGCCTGGGGTGGAAACCCGCTTCCTCGATGAAGAGCTGGCCGAACGTTGGGATGCCTTCTTTAACGTCCGCAAAGAGGTGGCTAAAGCCTTGGAATTGGCCCGAACCGAGAAAGTCATCGGCAGTTCCAACGATGCTGCCGTCGAGCTCTATGTGGAAGGAGAAGTAGCGGAGCTTCTCCAATCTATGGAAGGGGAATTGCCGGATCTCTTCATCGTCTCCGGGGTGGAACTCCACAGCAGGGAGAACATCCCCGCCGATGCCTTGGAAGGCGAAGAGGTGGCCGTGTTAGTTCGCCATGCCCAAGGGGGAAAATGTCCCCGCTGTTGGAAGTATTACGAGGAAATGGCCAACGATGTTTGCCATCGTTGTGCCTCGGCCTTAAAATAAAGGGAGAACCCCCGGAGATTTCCGGGGGTCTTCACTTCTAAGGATGCTTTATCTTTGTCGGTCACATAGGTCCTGGAGTTGATCCTGAAGGCTGAGCAATAGGGTAAAGTAGGATTTATTGATTTTGTAAATAATCCCTGTGGCTGTAGCATCGTCGTAGACATAGTTGGTATAATTCCGGCTGAGGATCATATCCATCCAGATATTCTTCTCTTGGATAAGGCCGACGGCAAAGGCCTTCTCCACCGTTTCCTTGGGTCCGCAAAGGCCTAAATGGCCGTTGCTTTCCAAAAGATCATGGAGGGTTTTCCAGGCCAGTTGCTGGGTGAATTCGAAGGCTTTAATCATCCCTAGCCTTTCCAGGGAGGAGAGGTTCCGTTCTTCTTGCAGGGTCATGGCTCCCTCTAAGTGGTGCAAGGCCCGTTTGTAATTATCAAAACGCCGCTTCCAGCGGATATCTTGGTAAGTGGACACGGGAAGATCCCCCCTTTGGACCTCAAGGTTCCTTTAGTGAAAAACTTCGCAAAAATAGGGGCCGATTCCTTTGTGCCAAGGGGCACGAACTGGAAAAATTTTAGCGGTGGTGGAAGGCGGGAGCCAAAGGAGCGAGAAACTAGATATGAAGGTGGGAAAGGAGGTTGGTCAGCCGATGGAATGCCCCCATTGTGATCATTCTTGTGTCCATAGGGTACCCCTATTCCGAGGATTAAGTGGGGAGCAATTGGCCCAAATCCAAGGGGTATTAACCCACCGACAGGTGGAAGCAGGTGAGTATATTATCTGGCAGGGGGATATGGCCCATAGCCTCATGGTGGTCAACGAAGGCTTGGTTAAGTTGGTCCGGATCAACGAAGAAGGCCAGGAACTGGTGGTCACTTTGCTCTACCCCGGGGATTACTTCGGTGAGTTGAGCCTCTTTTCCGAGACGGCCTTTAGTGTCAGTGCCTACGCCCAAGGGCCGACGAAGCTTTGTATCTTACATAAAGACCAGTTACAAAGACTGATCGAGAAGAATCCGACCTTAGCCTTTCTCTTCTTGGGAGAATTAAGCCGCCGTCTTCAGGAGGCCCAAGATCTTTGGGAGGTGGCGGTGACCGGTCGGGTGGAGGACAGGTTGGCCCGCTTCTTGTGGGAGCAGTTCCAACTGGGGCCGGGGGAAGTACTGGAGCTTCCCTTCAGCCGTCGGGACATAGCCGGCATTATCGGTACGACCCCAGAGACCGTTAGCCGCAACATCAAGAAAATGGTCGATGGGGGCCTGATCCAGCTGCTCTCGCCCCGTAAAATTCGCCTCCTCGATGGGGAGAAGTTACGCCGCGCCGCGAAAAAGTGATCTGGTATATTCTCCGCCCTTGGATGGGCATACTGGGGGCGGAGGTGAAATTAATGGATCTACAATTGACATCGAAGGAGCGATCCTTGCTTCAGGATCAGCTGAAACACGAGGAGATCTGCATTCAAAAGTATTCCAATTACGCCCAACAGGCCCAAGACCCCCGGTTACAGCAGCTGTTCAACCAGTATGCGACCCAGGAACAACAGCATTACGATACCATTAACCAATTGCTCCAAGGTCAGCAGCCTAATTTGGGCAGTAGCAGTAGTGGTCAACAGCTTAGTGGGCAGGCCGATATGGCGGGCATGGCTAGCCAACAGGATGCCGCCCTGTGCCAGGATATGTTGATGACGGAAAAGTATGTTTCCCAAACCTACGATACTGCAGTCTTTGAAGCGGCTAATCCCGCGGTGCGCCAAGCTTTACAACATATTCAACGGGAGGAGCAAGACCACGGCGAAGGTATTTTCAACTATATGCAGCAAAACGGATTGTATAATCCCCAATAATGAAGCCCCATCCGGGGCTCTTTTTTTTTCTTCCCGGCAGGGGAATCGCTGTCGATCTCGAAATAGGAAGGGGTTTGCAGTAGCAAGGAGGTGGGACAAGCCTACTGTGGACATTAATAAACTGATCCCGTGAGATCAGATTAATGGAGGGTCTGCAATTGAAAAGATTTGCTTTAGCATTCCAGCACCTTGTGGCCATGTTTGGGGCCACCGTATTGGTTCCATTGTTGACAGGTCTTAATGTGTCCGTCGCTTTGTTCACTTCTGGTTTAGGTACCCTCATCTTCCACAAGTGTACCCAGGGCAAGGTTCCCGTCTACTTAGGTTCTTCCTTCGCTTTTATCGCTCCCATCATCGTCGTTCGAAATCAATGGGGATTGGCTTATGCCACCGGGGGCATCGTCGTCGCCGGGTTGGTCTATGTGCTCATGGCTCTAGTTGTTCGTTTCTTTGGTGTCGAGAAAGTGACCGACCTCTTTCCTCCGGTGGTGGCCGGCCCAGTAATCATGGTCATCGGACTGACCCTAGCGCCCACGGCCCAGGATATGGCCTCGGGGAATTGGTTCGTCGCCGCCTTCACTATCTTGGTGGCCATTCTAGCCATGACTAAGGCTAAAGGCTATTTCAATCTCCTGCCGGTCTTAGTCGGTGTTGGCGCCGGTTACCTCTTGTCTGTGGTCCTGGGGATCGTCGATTTTTCTGCGGTGGTAGCCGCTCCTTGGATCCAGGTTCCCCAATTTATAGCCCCTCGTTTTTCCCTGCCTGCTCTGGCCGTCATCGCCCCCTTGGCCTTCGTTACCGTTATCGAACATATCGGGGATATCAAAGCCAACAGCACCGTAGTCGATAAGGATTTCATCGCCGATCCCGGTTTGCACCGGACCTTAATCGGAGACGGCATCGCCACCTCGGTGGCCGGTCTGTTGGGTGGTCCTGCCAATACCACCTATTCGGAAAACACCGGTGTTCTGGCTATGACCAAAGTCTATGATCCGGCTATTTTGCGCATTACCGCCGTCATGGCCATGGCTTTGTCCTTCATTGGCAAATTCGGCGCCATCATCAGTTCCATTCCCACCCCTGTCATGGGGGGCATCAGCATCCTTCTCTTCGGGATGATCGCCGCGGTGGGTCTGCGGACTCTAATCGAAAACAAGGTCGATTTGACCAAGTCTAGCAATCTACTCATCGTTTCCCTAATCCTGGTTTTCGGCATCAGCGGCGCGGTGGTGACCATCGGCCAGCTGCAGCTGGTGGGGATGAGCCTGGCAGCAGTCATCGGTGTCATCGCCAACCTGTTCCTCAATCGGGAGAAGGCGTAAACCATCCATCGTTAATAAATATACAAAGGGAGGGGTCACCCTCCCTAATTATTTATTAGTTGTTCCAAGGCTTCGATGACCTGTCGGATCCGGGGATCGGTAGCCTTCTGGGAGTAGATTGCCTCCGGCTCCAGAGATTCTCCCCAATAGGCTTCGTTCATCTCTCCATCGAGATAAACCTGGGCCCCTTCCAGGGAAACGCCGGCAAAGAGTCCCCGGGATATGGAGTAGCTGTAGATGGAAGCTTCCAGCTGGAGATCGGTGCCGACTTCGCCCCGACGGCCCAAGGGACCGGCGGCGATAGAGACATCTCCTCCCAGCTTGAAATTGCCCCCATGGAAGCTTTCTAAGCCCCGTTCATTGGCGATGACCAAGACTAGGGCCACCGATTGGACGCCAATCTGCAAACCATAGGACATGCCCCGAATGCCGATAAAGGCCGGTCCGTACCAATTGCCCCTTTCATCCCTTTCTAGGAAAATCCCCTTCCCGTATTGACCTCCCAGGCCAAAACCGGCCTTAACCATCGAAGGAATAATAGCCACGCCTTTACTCTTTTGCAAGATGGACACCATGGTGGCGGCATCGCTTTGTTCGGCCACTTCCCTTAGGGTTTGGGCCGCTTTAGTGATCTGTTGGTCCACTTGCTGGGCTGCCGCCGGGACGGCTAAAAGGATGAGGAGGAGGGCACAGACGAAGATTTTCTTGTAAGCCAAGGTTCTCACCTCCCTTCTAGTCTTTAATTCCCTCCCCGATGGCTCTTTCCTGGCTCGAAATTATTTGCATATTTATGCAAAGACTTGCAGGAAATCCTCCCCCGGGGAGAGAAGTAAACATGGTCAAATACTATGATGTGGAAAAAATTGGAGGTTACAGCCATGAAGAAGCCTTGGAGTTGGCTCGTCTTGATCTTTGTATTCATCATCGGTAGTGTAGCTTCGGCCCAGGAAATCACTTTGGTAGTCTCATCCTATGGTGGTGCCTACGATGAAGTATTCCAGACCTACGTAGTGGAACCCTTTGAACGGGATTACCCCCATGTGAAGGTGGAGTTGGCACCCTATGTGGGCGTCACCCAATTGGTTGCCCAACGGAACCAACCGACCATCGATGTGGTCCAGCTGGACGATTTCGATGTCATCGATGCCGCCCAAAAAGGGCTGCTATCTCCCCTTGGGAAAGGGAACATCAGCTGTTGGGATGATTTGTATGAACAAGCCTTTTTAGAAGTTGATGGCCATGTTTATGGTCTGACTAATGTTTTCGGAGCCTGGGGGATCGCATATAATACAAAACATGTGGAAAAACCGACTAGCTGGCAGGCTTTTTGGGATCCGGCTTTGCGAGGGCGGATCGCCATGATGGATGCGTGGATCCCCGATATCTTGATGGCCTCCTTGGCCTTCGGTGGCGATGAGAAGAATATGGAACCGGCTTGGGATGCCCTGCGGGAAATCAGTCCCCGGGTTAAACAGTTCTATAGTTCCTTCTCGGCCCCCCAGGCCCTCTTGGAATCGGAAGAAGTCTGGATGGCTTCCTGGTTCGATGGTCGAACCCATACCCTTAAGGCCGATGGCAATCCTATCGACTTTGCCCTCCCTGAGGAAGGAGGTATCCTCATCAGGGGTGGTATCGGCGTTGTGGCCGGCTCGAAGAATGGGGAGCTGGCAGAGAAATTCATCGATTACTCCCTGCGACTGGAAGCTCAAAGGGCCATGAGCGAAAACTTCTACTATGGACCTACCAATTCGACGGTGGAACTGCCGGCCGAATTGGCAGAGACCGTCGTCTATGGTTCTGAGGATTTGGCGGAGCTTTTAGTCCCCGATTGGCCCTATATCTTAAGTCAACGGAGTTCGTGGCTCGATCGGTGGAATCGGGTATTAATGGGATTTTAGAAGGAAGGATTTCAAGTGACGGAAGCAATAATTCGGTTGGAAAGAATTGAGAAGAATTATGGAGAGACCGATGTGGTCCAGGATCTTAATTTGGAGGTCCAAAAGGGAGAGTTTTTCTCCCTTTTGGGCCCCAGTGGTTGTGGGAAAACTACCACCTTGCGAATGATCGCCGGTTTGAGTGCTCCCAGTGGGGGAGAAGTTTTTTTGGCCGGTCGGCGGGCTACCGATACGCCGCCCCACCAGAGGAACTTGGGGATGGTCTTTCAAAACTACGCCCTCTTTCCCCATATGACCGTTGAGGGGAATGTAGCCTATGGATTACGCTGCCAGGGTGTCGACCCCCGGGAGATTAAAGAGCGGACGGCCCACTATTTAGACCTAGTCGGCTTAGCCCATCTCGCTAAGCGGAAACCCCGGGAGTTATCGGGGGGTCAACAACAACGGGTGGCCTTGGCCAGGGCTTTAGCCATCGAACCGGTGGTCCTGCTCCTCGATGAGCCTTTATCTAATCTCGATGCGAAAATGCGGGAGGAAATGCAGCTAGAGTTGAAATCCCTCCATGCCAAGCTAGGTTTCACCGCCTTTTACGTGACCCATGATCAAGACGAAGCTTTGGCCATGTCCGATCGGTTGGGGATCATGCGGGAGGGCCGATTGGAGCAGGTGGGAACCCCCGAAGAGATTTACAACCGCCCGGCTAACGCCTTTGTGGCCGATTTCATCGGTGGCACCAATCTGATCCCCGGTCAGCTGACCGGCGAGACCTTCCAGAGCCGGTATGGCGATCACTGGCCCTATGATCGGATTGTCGGTCGGGGTGAGGGGGAGGCCACCTTGGCTATCCGTCCCACCATGTTAGAGTTCTGTTCACCGGGAGAAGGCTACTTCACCGCCCGGATCGATCAGAGCCGCTACATGGGCGATCGCAGTGTTTATCGGGTGGCTTTAGCTTCGGGGCAGATCTTGGAAGTCTGCTCAAACAATGGTCGGGCTTACAAAAAGGGCGATGAAATCGGCCTTAAGATTAAGCCCGGCGCCACTTCCGTCTTCTGCGGGAGGGAAAATTGATGGCGAAAACCTTCCCACAGCGCATCCGGCGGGCCTATGCCCTAGCCGGCGTAGTGCCCTGCCTATTTATCGGCTATTTCTTCATCTGGCCCCTTTCCCAGGTGGTCCTTTTTAGTTTCCAGGATGCAGGAGGATCCTTCTCCTTAGGGAATTATCATCGTTTTCTAGGCGACTCCTTTTATCGAGGACTCATGGTCAATAGTCTACTCACGGCCATTATCGCTACCGCGATCACCGTGGTCTTAGGTTACGGCTTGGCCTTATTCATCGCCACCAGAAAACAAGGGGCAGCCACCTGGCTCTTTTTAGCGGTGGCCCCCATGTTGACCGGTTTGGTGATTAGATTATATGGTTGGATCATTTTGCTAAGTGATCAAGGGCCCATCAATCAGTTTTTAGCTTGGGTGGGCTTTGGGGGAAAACTAGATATCTTGTTTTCCCGTACCGCGGTGATCATCGGCATCGTCCATTATTGCTTGCCCTTTATGGTCTTAACGGTCTACAGCGTCCTGAAGCGGATCCCCGGTTTCCTAACGGAAGCAGCGGCTACCTTAGGGGCCCAGCCCTGGCGTCGATTCTGGACGGTTATCTTCCCCTTGTCCATGCCGGGGATCGTGGCCGGCACCTCTTTAGTCTTCGCCTTGGCCGCATCGACCTTCATCGTGCCTTTGATGATCGGTGGTCCCCGGGATCGGATGTTGGCCAATTTCACTCATATGGCTGTGGAACAGATGGGCGATTGGGGTTTCGGCGCTGCCATCGCCTTGACTTTGTTAGTATTGGTTGTCGGAGCTTTGGGATGTGCCCAGCTCCTGGCCCGTTTCTTAGAGGAGAGGATTAGCTAATGAAGGGAAAACATTTTGCCTGGATCTTCGCCGGTTTGATGTATTTATTCATTCTAGCGCCGATTTTGATCATCTTACCGGCCTCCTTTGCCGCGGGACGGGCCTTTTCCTTTCCGCCGTCGGCCTGGACCGTGGATTGGTATCGGCGGTTGCTCACCGATGGGCGGCTCCTCAGCTCGGTTTTTTTCAGTCTACGGTTGGGATTAGCAGCGGCCTTCGGCGCGATTATCATCGGCGGTAGTGCAGCCTTAGCCATCGAACGGGGGAAGCTACCTGGTCGTGAGTTGGTCGCCAATATTTTGTTAGGCCCTTTGGTCCTTCCGTTGGTAGTTACCGCCCTGGCCTTGTTACTATTCTTTTCCCAGTTGGGCCTAGTAGCCCGCCCGGCC
>JBMNRY010000089.1:0-7847 GCA_050944915.1 Limnochordia bacterium | reverse complement strand
TTGCTTGTGCTGTTTAACAAGGTACTATCCAACAAAGGAAAAACAGCGAGGTCTTTCGCCTACTAAACCTTGACGCGTACTAAACCCATCAGAGGGGGTTGACTTTTTCCCCTCCCCTGGCTATAATTAATATTGTTGATGGCGGCGTAGCTCAGTTGGTCAGAGCACACGGTTCATACCCGTGGCGTCGTTGGTTCAAATCCAACCGCCGCTACCATTTTTTTGCCCCGCTAGCTCAGCTGGCCAGAGCACCTGACTCTTAATCAGGGCGTCCGGGGTTCGAGTCCCTGGCGGGGCACCAGCTTGCAGAACAACCAGAAGTCTTCCTTAGGCTTCTGGTTTTTTGTTGTACTGACACATCGCCATCGAAAGCTCTACAAATCCGCCCATCCCAGTGAGTTAGTTGTTATTTCTACCCTTTAATGACGGCAATGGTTCGAAGCTTGAGGATGGGAGTGACCAAATCCTTCTGGTTTTCCATGACGAAATCAATATCTTTATAGGCCTTATGATACTCCTCGACGATATCTTTTTTCTTCCTTTTCCCCAGGACGATATTTTGCCTCTTAAAGTCGGCCATAACCTCTTCCACGGTGAATTTCTGATAGGCCGCCTTTCGGCCATAGGCCCGACCAGCCCCATGGGAACAGCTATGGAAGGATTCCGGATTACCCAAACCTTGAACGATGTAGCTAAAGGACCCCATAGCTCCCGGGATGATGCCGAACTCATCTTTCCCAGCACGTATGGCGCCTTTTCGGTGGACCCAGACCCGTTGGCCAAAATGCTCTTCTAGTGCCCCATAATTATGGTGGGCGTCTACTTCCATCTCTTCTTTGATATTCCTAAAGTCGGTATATCTATTCAAAGCATCATACAAGATATCCTTAGCCACATCCATCATCACTTGGCGGTTTTCTTTAGCGAAATCTAAAGCGAGATTCATCCACTGCACATAACCCTTACCGACCTCGCTGGTAGTATACAAATAGGCAAGATTGTATCTAGAAGGTACACTAGACTCCTTTTTGTTTAATTCTTTAGCTAGGCCGTTGAAATAGCGGCAGATGCGGTGACCAAAGTTGCGGGAACCGGAATGAACCATAATACAGACATAATCGTCTTCATCGGCTTGAAACTCAATGAAGTGATTACCGCCACCGAGGGTGCCAATTTGATAATTTGCATCCTCAATTTCGGGGAGGTCACCCTGGCCTAAATGGAAGAGCTGGCCGTAATAGCCTTGGTTATATCTCCGGACAAGTTGGCTTGAGATGGGTGATTTGTGATGCTCAAACCCGACGGGGACATTGCGCATGATTTGCCCCACGATATTTTGCAGCAAATCACCGTTGGGAGTCATCACTTCCCTCAATAGGGATACAGGTACGTTTGTTTTCACGAATCGTACACCACAAGCGATATCAACACCAACGGCGTTAGGAATAATGACATCATCGGTAGTGGCCAATACGCCGCCGATGGGCATCCCATAACCTTGGTGGGTGTCGGGCATGAGGGCGATGTGCCGAAAGGCGAAGGGTAGCCTACTTAGATTCTCCGCTTGAGTGAAGCATCCCGCTTCTAAATAGGTTGCATCAGGCAGCCAAACCTTTATCGGCACCCGGTGGGTAGTCTTATCGTAAATAACAAACATCCTCTTTCTCCTCCTGTTGCCAATCCTCTTTCTATCCCTTTAGACCTTGATCAAGGTTTCTAAAACTCCGGTTGTGAATAATGAATTCAACGGGTATTTACTCTGTCAAAAGGCATCGGCCAGCCACCCCTATTCTACCAAAAGTCGAAGGAAAACTCGAACCAAGGGGGCCATCCACTCTAGACCTGAGGGAGAATCTAGTTTTATCGTCGGCTATCATGCCATATTTCAAAGAGAACCATCAGCGTTTCATTAATGACCAATACCTACTACAGGTGTTCTTAGACCGATAACATCAAGGAGAATAGCAGGGTCACCTCTAGGCGTTGCCACAGCCGTCCTGGGCCCTTATCCTACTCCGTCTTTTGAGTCTATCTCCAAGACGACCATGGTCACCATACTAGCCTAGTTAACGAAAAAGAAACCCTGCTGAAATGACCGCCTCCTGCATATAGATTAACATCCTCATGTTTAGGAGTCGGTTATGAAAAATCCTAGTTTAGTCCAGGGCGCCATTGTCCTGACAATGGCCGCATTTATAACTAAAATACTAGGTTTTGGTAGTAACATTATCCAGTCGCGCCTATTGGGTCCCGAAGGTGTGGGCTTGATTATGATGGTCATGCCCTTGATGGGGCTCATGATGACTTTAACTACCTTAGGTTTGCCCATGGCCGTCTCCCGGGCCATAGCTAAGGCTGGTTCTGATCAAGGGGAAGTTCGGCAAATTATCCGCTTGGCTTTGGCCATTTCCGGTAGTATCAGTCTCTTGTTGGTATTCATCATCATCACTTGGGGCGGGAAGTTCGCTCTCTACTTCCTTGCCGATCGGCGGTCCTATTACTCTCTCATGGCCCTAACCCCAGTCATCCCCCTTTTAGCCGTATCCGGGATATTTAAAGGCTACTTTAACGGTCGTAAACAGATGAACCCCCTGGCCATCTCCCAAATCCTCGAACAACTAGTGCGGATTTCTTTGCTCTATACCCTAGTCACCAAGCTGCTGCCGAGGGGAGTAGAAATAGCCGCGGCGGGGGCCGTATTGGCTAGTGTGGCTGGGGAAACCGCCTGTTTAAGCTATTTATGGTTGACCTTTAAACGTTCCCAGAAGTTTCCCCGAGGAACTGCCTCCTCGGGTAAGAAGGATATTCTCCTCGATTTGTTGCAAATCGGGCTACCGACCACCGGAAGCTCCCTTTTCCGCTCTCTTCTGCGGGCTATCCAACCGATCCTGATCACCCAGTGCCTACTGGTAGCAGGATATAGTCCTCAAGGGATCACTGCGGAGTATGGTATCCTCACCGGGTTTGTCATGCCCTTGTTGTTCTTCCCGGGGTTTATTAACCACTCTTTGGCTTTGACCCTTGTTCCCGGGGTCAGTGAAGCCAGCGCGAAGGGCAAAGAGAATCTGGTCTGTCACCGGATCCACCGAGCAACCCGTGCTTCCCTGTTAGTAGGGGTACCCAGCACCGTCATTCTGTTCCTGTTTTCCACCGAATTGGTCACTTTGATTTACAAAGCACCGGAAGCAGGTCCCCTCTTGCGCCTCTTGGCCCCTATGTTCCTTTTCCAATATTTCCATTCACCTCTGCAAGCTTCTCTAATCGGACTCGGCCAAGGGACGATCCCGATGGTTAATAATTTCATCGCCAAAGGTGTGGGGCTGGCCTTGATCTATCCCTTAGCAGTATCATTGAATCTTGGCATTTACGGAGCGGCTTTGGGAATCGGTGTAGGCGTTATCCTCGAAACCCTCTTTCATTTCATAGCTTTGATCCGACTGATCGACTACTCCATCAAGATCACTGAAGTAGCCCACATCCTTGCATGTGGTTTAATTATGGCTCTAGCCGGCCATTTTATCTTCGCTTATCTGCAGCAAAGCCCATTCCCGACGACTAGCATCACTTGTTTATCCATTCTCGGTGCCCTTTTGGTCTATCTGTTGTCCATCTTGGGTACCGGTGTCCTCAAACTGGCGGAATTAAGGGGTCTACGGCCCTTTTAACCACCCCAACTTGAGACCTTGCCCTATCCCAGCGGATTCGAAAAGAAAAAAGGAACCACGATGGGTTCCGTAATTAAACAAATGTAACCTTTGGATGGGCTTTAAATCCTTGGATGCTATGGTTCAAGGGATTTAAGCATCCCAAACCAGGTTGACCATGAGTTTGATCCCAGGACGATACCGATCACTGTCCGTCTTCGAAATAGGCGGTAAAGAGCCGCTGTAATTCTTGCGCTGCCGCTTCATGGAACTCAGTGAAGGTAGCTAACAAGTCCTCTCCCTGGGGTGTCAATGAGGAGCCGCCGCCATCGGCACCACCGGTTTGGGTGGAAACCAATTGGTAACCTAAACGCTCCTCGGTCTTCTTGATTTTCGCCCAAGCCCGTCGATAGGACATATTCAGTTGTTGGGCCGCTTGATTAATGGATCCAGTCTGCACGATGGCCCGCAATATGGCCTCCAGGCCTTCCCCGATGAGGGGAGTCCCCTGTTCATCCTCAAGCCAGAGACGGAAATTTACTCGCATACGCTGCTCTCCTGTCTTAATAGAACATGTTGCCGGCGAGAAAATCCTTGGTCCGCTGGGCTCGGGGGTCTTCAAAAAAGACTTCCTTGGGACTTACCTCGACGATCTGGCCATCCTCAATCAGGCAGATTCGATCACCAACCCGTTTGGCTTGGAAATGGTTGTGGGTAATCCAGGCGACCACCGGCTTATGATCCTGGCGTACATATTTAACCACCATTTCTTCGATGATCTTGATGTTTTGCGGATCCAAGTTGGCCGTTGGTTCGTCTAAAAGAAGGACCTTCGGTTTGAAGACTAAAGCTCGGGCCAAGGCCACCCGTTGGGCTTCCCCGCCGGAAAGGGTGGTACAAGACTGATGGCCCAGGTGGGCGATCCCCAACTGTTCCATCAACGACTCTATTTCGTCATGGGGGATATCTAAGCCTCTAATTTTAAGGGGATAGATTATATTCTGCCATACAGTAGTGCTTAACAAGGCCGGCCGTTGGAATACCGTCGTTATTTCCCGCATCACCTCGAGGGGTGGTTGGTAAGCACCGGCCCGATAGGTTTGACCATCGAAACTTACTTCTCCGGCATCGGGCTGTTCCAAGAAATTTAACAAGCGTAACAAGGTCGTTTTGCCGGCACCACTAGGTCCTAAGATCGAAAAAACTTCCCCACCGACCAGGGTCAATTCCGGTATGCTGAGTTCGAATTGGGGATAGCGCTTAACCAAATTCTTGATGTCATAGCCGCCCATAGAAACCACCTTTGTTAAGTTGTGATATGCTTCTTCTGTAAAAGGATCATGGTTAAGTTGGCCAAGAAGGTAATGGACAAGAGGATAATTCCAAAGGCAAGGGCGATGCCAAATTCCCCTTTCCTGGTTTCCAACATGATCGCCGTCGTTAACACCCGCGTCCGTCCTTCAATATTGCCCCCCACGAGCATTACCGCTCCGACCTCGGAGATAATCCCGCCAAAACCGGCGATGATGGATACCAACACACCGATCCGAGCTTCCTTGATGGCTGCCCAAGAAGCTTGGGCCTTAGTAGCCCCAAGGGCTTGTAATTGTTTCATTAAGTTTCGGTCCACCGACATCACCGCGGCCATGGTAAAACCGGCCACCAAGGGGAAAGAGATAATCGTTTGGGCAGTAATCATCGCTTTGACAGAGTACAACCAACCTAAATGGCCCAGGGGACCCACCGAAGAAAACATCAAAAAGACAAAGAGCCCAATGACAACCGGAGGAAAGCCCATGCCGGTGTACAACAGGGCAGTTACCAGAGCTTTACCGGGAAAGTTGGTTAAACCTAAAACAGCACCCAAGGGAATGCCGATGAGGGTGCTAAATAAGAGAGCGATACCGGAAACGTGTAACGATACACCGATAATGTCATAAACATAAGGGTCTCGACCAACTAGGAGTTGGATCGATTCCATCAGACCCATCCAAAAAGCCCCCATAACGGACCTCCTCGTGGACGAAAATATGGGTATTTAGCTAAAAAAGGGGGGGAAGCCCCCCCTGCACATGCTATTGGGCGTTGGGGAAGAACAAGGGCTGACCGTACTTATCAACACCGAATTCCCCGATCATGGCTTGGACTTCATCGGAGATGAAGAAATCGACCAACTGCAACGCCTCATCGTATTTCACATGGGGATGGACTTCTGGGTTGACGGGGATGATCCCATAAGGGTTGGACAGGTTAGCATCTCCTTCGAAAACGATTTCGAGGAAGGGAAGCTTGTCCTTCATGGCCAAATAGGTACCCCTATCGGTTAGGACATAACCCCGCATTTCATTGGCAGCGATAAGGGTGTTCCCCATCCCTTGACCCAAGGAAAGATACCAACTGTAGGACTTAACGTCCTCGATCCCAGCAGCTTTCCAAACGGCCAGCTCCTTGGAATGGGTACCGGAGTTATCCCCCCGGGAAAGGAAGTTGATATTCGCATCTTCCATATGGGCGATCATTTTTTCGATAGCATCAGCCAAGTCTTTGCTGTTCCGAAGACCGGCGGGATCGCCCACAGGGCCTAAGTAGACAAAGTCATTATACATGACATCCCAGCGCCGAGAACCAAAGCCGTCGGCGACGAACTGATCTTCCTGGGCCCGGGCGTGGACGAGAATGATGTCACAGTCACCGCTGCGCCCGGTTTGGATGGCTTGTCCCGTTCCTACCGAGATTACTTCGACCTTGATTCCCGTTTCGGCCTCGAATTTTGGCAGAAGATGGTGCAGGAGACCGGAATCATAAGTACTGGTGGTGGTCGCCAGGACGAGGGATTTTTCCGCAGCTACAACCCCCACAAAAGCTCCCAACAGGACAGTCAAGACGAGCAAGAATACTGATAATTTCCGCATACTGTAAGGACTCCTCCTTCAATATTAGTTCTCGCTATGTTCTAAACGACATAACGCTATCTTCTATATTGGCCATGTGAAATAATTCTCCTCCCCCTAAGACCATGTTTTTTGGCGAAGTCCCAAAAAAGGGAAATAACACCGGAAACCGAATTGGCTTCTTGGGAGGTGTTATTTTGGAGATTCGTAAAATAGAATTGATTCATGTCCAGATACCTATGGCTGGACCCTTTCGCATCAGCTCCGGCACTTTATACCATCGGGATAGTATCATCGTCAAAGTGTACGCGGGAGATCTAGTGGGATACGGGGAATCGGCCCCCATGCCGGGCCCCTTCTACTCCGCGGAAACGACGGAAACGGCTTGGCATATCCTAGCCGACTTTATCGCGCCCATCATCCTCCAAAGGAAATGGAATCATCCCGAAGAAATCTTCCCGGCCCTAGCCGGCATCCGGGGAAATAATTTTGCCAAAGCCGGCATCGAAACAGCCTTCTGGGATCTTTATGCCCGCAAAACCAATCAATCCCTCGCTGGACTTCTCGGTTGCCAAAACAAGGCGGTCAACTCCGGAGTGGCTCTAGGGGTCTTCCCCACCACCGAAGAATTGGTCGAACAAGCTCGGGCCCACTTAGCCGAAGGTTACCAACGGATTAAAATTAAAATCCAACCAGGCTGGGATGTGGAACCGGTGCGGGCCCTGCGGGAAGCCCTGGGGGATGTTCCCCTCTTTGTCGATGCCAACTCCGCCTACACCTTAGCCGATCTGCCCATTTTCCAAGAGTTGGACAAGTATGATTTGATGATGTTCGAACAGCCTTTGACCCATGATGATCTGGTGGATCACGCCCAGTTACAAAGTCAGGTGCGAACCCCCGTATGCCTCGATGAGTCCATCCATTCCCTCGATGCAGCCCGTCAAGCCATTGATTTAGGCTCGGCCCGGATCATCAATATTAAAATCCAGCGGGTAGGGGGCATCGGTCCCGCTAAGGCCATCCACGACTATTGTGCCCAAAGGGGAATTCCTGTTTGGTGCGGTACCATGCCCGAATCGGGTTTAGGTCAAAGCCAAGGCCTGGCCCTGGCCGGTCTGCCTAATTTCCGGTACCCGACGGATATCGAACCGAGCAGCCGGTTCTTCGTCGAAGATATCGTCAATCCACCCCTGATCATGTCTAAAGAAGGGACCATTCCCATCCCCCAAGGGATCGGTACCGGCGTCGAAATCAGAGACGATCTGATCAAAGCCTGGACCGTCAAAGAACGGACCATCACCGCTGAATAATT
>JBMNRY010000088.1:0-8020 GCA_050944915.1 Limnochordia bacterium | reverse complement strand
CACACAACCTTGGATAAAGGCGCTACGAGGCCTTGGCGGATTTGCTTGTGCTGTTTAACAAGGTACTATCCAACAAAGGAACACCAGCGAGGTCTTTCGCCTACTAAACCTTGACGCGTACCCTTTGCATCTAGTCCCTTGATTTTTGGCCATAAAGGTGGTATACTTGGTCTTAAGTTGGGAGATGGTGTAATAGGCAACACGATAGACTCTGGATCTATAGTCCCAGGTTCGAGCCCTGGTCTCCCAGCCATAACTAGGGAAAACCTTTGACTGCTAAATTCAGTCAAGGGTTTTTTTGATTTGTGGCGAAGCTAACATCAACCACAAATAATGGGGACCAGTGGGTCCCATGGATATAATCTATCAGATAGCTTCTGTTCCTCCGGCAGGGAAGGCCTCAACGAAGACCGTTGACCTAGGATCCCCGCCAACCCAGCCCAGGTAGGTCAGGTTTTTTGTGGCCATTTTTCCAAGGGTTTACACTGGAGGCCAGCTTTCCATGCGTCTTTAGCTAATCTTGATTGACTTGTCAGATAGTGCTGAAGCTAGCGGGCAAGATTTTGGGTTGGGTCGGCAGGAGTTGGGGGGGAGTTGTTGAACTATCTGTTAGTTAGGAAGGGAGGGATAACGGGATAGAGAAAGGCTCTACGGCGAAAGATTATCATCGAATAGACAAGGGACGTAAATCTCTAATCGGATAGGAGAGGCAGCAGTGAGTACTATATTTCAGCTACTATTTAGTGGTATAGCAATGGGTTTTGTTTACGCTCTCTGTGCATTAGGTATCGTTTTAATCTATACCTCCGCTGGAGTAGTCAACTTTGCCCAAGGCTCATTGGTCATGCTCGGTGCCTACATCGGTGTGACCATGTTGACGGGCTTAGGGTTGCCTATGTTTTGGGCGATAGTTGCTTCGGCTATCGTTATGGGTTTTGTAGGTGTTGTCTTTGAACGGGTTGCTTATTACCCGTTACGACATGAGGATATGACGATTGTCATTATCAGTACAATCGGTGTATCGGTTCTACTCAATGATGGTGTTTATGTTCTCTGGGGTCGCGCTCCCCTCTTTTTCCCTCCTTTAGCCTCGGGAGCACCGCTCAATATCTTCGGAGCCTACGTTCCTCCCCAGAATATCGCCATCGCTATGGTTACCCTCGCCTTATTAGCCTTCCAAACCATGTTCTTTAAGCGGACTTGGTTGGGTCGCAGCATGAGGGCTGTTGCCCAGGACCAGACGACCGCATCTCTTATGGGTATTCGTGTACCCCGCATTATCGATATTACCTTCGCATATAGCACAATCTTGGCTACCATCGCCGGGATTTTTGCCGCTCCCCTCTTCTTCGTTTCGCCGGCTATCGCCATCGTCTTGTCGAAGGCTTTTGCTTCGACCGTTGTGGGAGGCTTCGGTAGTATCCCTGGCGCGATCGTCGGTGGTTTAAGTGTTGGTATTGTCGAAACCTTTGCGGCATATTATCTCTCTTCGGCTTATCGGGATGCCTGGGCCTTTCTGCTGCTAATTATCTTCCTGCTCTTCCGCCCCCAAGGTATTTTTGGGGAAGTTGTAGCAGAAAAGGTTTAGGGGGTAGTAACGATGCAGAAGAAACAAAATTATGGTCAATGGATCTTTTACGCTTTAATCGTAGTGGCAGCATTCTTTGTGCCGAAAGTCATCCAATCCAGGTATTACATGACTGTGTTTAATCTGGCCTTTATCTACCTGATATTGGCAGCTGGTTTGAATATTCTCCTTGGCTATACGGGTTTGATGTCCTTTACCCAAGTAGCCTTCTGGGGTATCGGTGCCTATGTATCGGCCCTGTTATCCATTCATTACAAAGTCCACTTCTTTGTGGCCTTAGCAGCAGCAGCCGTGTTTACGGCCCTAGTCGGTTTTCTGTTGGCTATTCCCAGCTTGCGACGCTTGCGCCGTTTCTACTTGTCGGTAACTACCATTGGGTTCTTGGAAATTACCCGTCTGGTCCTAGAAAACTGGACTTCTGTGACCAGAGGTGCCGACGGTCTGCCGGGCATTCCCCGTCCGGTGCTTTTTGGGACCCGTTATACCAGCCCCTTCGATTATTACTACATCCTGTTGATCGCTGTGGTTGTACTGACCCTTTTCTCCTGGATTCTCAAGAATTCCCGGGTCGGTCGAGCCATGTTAGCTATCCGGGAAGACGAATTAGCTGCTGAGATTATCGGTGTTAATACCTATCGTTATAAGGTCCTCGCTTTCACCTTGAGTGCTTTCTACGGTGGTATCGCCGGTAGTCTTTATGCCCATATGGTCGGCTACATTTCCCCAGACGTGTTCATTTACAACGAAGCAGTCATTGTCCTCTGTATGGTCTTGATCGGAGGCCGTGGCTACGTGGCCGGACCAATCGTGGGAGCAATGTTGCTAACCCTTGTTCCCGAGTGGTTGCGCTTCCTGCAGGAATACAAGGCGATTATGTACGGTGCCGCGGTAGTAGCCTTGGCCGTCTATATGCCTAACGGCCTGCTAGGGGCTCTAGATCACAGGATCACCCTTTGGAAAGAAAGGTCTAAGGCCGCGGAGACCCCTGCGACTTCGGGGCAATAGAGCAGATTCGGAGGTAGGACAATGGAATATATATTTGAGACGAAGGGTATCACCAAACGCTTTGGTGGTTTGGTTGCGGTAGATCACGTAGATATCCAAGTAAAACCAGGGGAAATCCGGGGTTTAATCGGTCCTAACGGTTCTGGTAAGAGTACGACTCTGAACCTCATTAGCGGTGTTTATCCCATTGATGAGGGTGAAGTGATCTTCGAAGGCCAAGTCATCAATGATTTGCCACCCCATAAGCGGGCTGAATTAGGTATCGCCCGGACTTTCCAGAATAACAGGCTGTTTAACAATTTGAGCATTTTGGAGAACGCAATGGTTGGCCAGCACTGCCGCACTTCTGCTGAATTAGGGCGGGTGCTTTTCCGGCCCCGGGCAGCTGCTGAGGAAGCAGAGCGGATTCGCCAGCGAGCCCAAGAATGTCTTGACTTTGTAGGATTAAAAAGACCGCCGGAGTTTCTGGCCCAGGCTTTGCCCCACGGCGAGCGCCGTCTGCTAGAGATTGCTCGGGCGATGGCTACTGAACCGAAACTGATTCTCTTAGACGAACCGGCTACCGGGATGAACCCCTCGGAGAAGGAACGCCTGGTAGAAGTCATCAGGAGAATCCGGGATGTTGGTATTACTGTTATTCTCATCGAACACAACATGCAGGTAGTCATGGGGATTTCCGACAAGGTGACCGTCCTAAACTTCGGTCGCAAAATCGGCGAAGGTACTCCTGCGGAAGTACAACACAATCAAGCCGTCATTGAGGCCTACCTGGGTGAAGATGACGAAGAGGAGGAATTGAACGATGCTGTTAAAAATGGATAATGTGACGAGCTTTTATGGCACCGTTCAAGCCTTATCTGGAGTCAGCATCCAGGTCAATGAGCAAGAAGTAGTCACCCTCATTGGCGGTAATGGTGCCGGAAAGACGACGATGCTCAAGGTTATCTCCGGTTTGGTGCGACCTGCCGAGGGAAATGTGGTCTTTGACGATGTAGACATTACCAACATGCCTCCCGAGAATATCGTCGCTGCGGGGATTGCCCATGTGCCTGAAGGGCGGATGATTTTCCCAGCCTTTACAGTGAGGGAAAACCTCATGGTTGGTGGGATCAGCCGCATTAATAACAAAGAACCTGGACTTTCCAAGCGGGAAGTGGAAGAACAGCTAGAAGAAGATATCCAAGGGATCTATAAGTTGTTCCCCCGTCTGGGTGAACGGGCTAACCAGTACGGTTGGAGTTTAAGTGGTGGAGAACAACAGATGTTGGCTATCGGTAGAGGTTTGATGGCCAAACCGAAGCTGTTGCTGTTGGACGAACCCTCCCTGGGCTTGGCTCCTTTCCTGGTCAAGGAGGTCTTCTCCATCATCGAAACCATTCGGGAACAAGGAACAGCGGTCTTAGTCGTTGAACAAAACGCTCGCATGGCTCTGCGAACAGCCGATAGGGCCTATGTCATCGAGACTGGTTCCATCGTCTTAGAAGGACCATCCCATGAATTGTTGAGGTCCGACGAGGTCCGCAAGGCCTATCTTGGGGGATAACCCCATATAATAATTATCTCCTTAACGGAGAAGGAGGTGGTTTTAGGGATTAGGACAAAAGTGGTCTAAAACACAATTCAATCGGATCAACATTTAGGAGGTTCAATTAATGAAACGTTGGGCTATTACTGCACTATTAGTCGCAACACTCGTACTTGGAATCTTCGGCGTGGTCTCTGCAGAAAAATGGGTGCCGATCGATAGCTTTAAGATCGGTAACATCCTGCATATGACCGGTGACATGGCATTGACTGGAGAAAAGCAACGGCAAGGTTTGGACTTGGCCCTCTCGCAGATTAATGCAGCCGGTGGTATCAATGGCGTTCCCCTGGAAGTTATCTATGAAGATGACTTGGGGACCAACCCCGGCGCTATTAATGCCTTGAACAAGCTGCTTTATGACCATGAAGTAGTTGTTACCTTTGCTACTGTCCGCAGTACCATGATTCATGCGCTTTTACCGATTATCGAGGAAGAAGGGATCCCTGCCATCTACGGTGGTAGCGCTTGGTCCTTGAGCGAAGTGCCCAATTCCTGGGGTTTCCGGGTGCGCTGTGAAGACCGTTCCGTCGGTGCGGCCATGGCCAAGTACATCGTCGAAGAACTAGGTCACACTAAGATCGCCGCGCTCCACGACTCGGACGCCTTCGGTTCCGGTGGTCACCAAGAGACTGCCAGGGCTTTGAAGGAATTTTACGGCATCGAACCGGTTACCGTTCAGCGCTACGCTTCGGGAACTAAGGATTATACTGCTCAGTGGATGGCCATTCGGGATAGCGGTGCCACCGCAGTTTATGCTTGGGGTACCCGTGCTTCCGACGACGGAATCATCCTCCGCCAGCGGAAGGAATTCGGTCTTGATCATATCGAATTCATCGGTTCTAACTCCTACGGTACCGTCACCACTCGGGATATCGCTGGGGATACCGCCCATGGTATCTACTGCTTGCCCGACTTTACCTTGGAAACCACAGATCCCGTTTGCCGACAGTATATCGAGGATTTCGAGGCTATGTATGGCGAATTGCCTGACACCGATACCACCTGGACCCACGCCGGCATGATCATCCTTAAGGATGCCCTCGAGCGGGCCGATGTCCTGAAGGTGGAAAATGGCCAAGCCTATATGCGGCCTCTGGAAGAAACCAGGCAGCGGGTTCGGGATGCCCTGCGGGAAACCAAGGGTGTACCGACCATTCTCGGAGAGGCCAATACCGACGTGTATCACAACATGATCCACTCCATCCAGGTTATTCAGATTACCCCTGACGGAGAAGATCATATCTCCACCGTTACCGTCGATCACGAACCTTATAAATAGTTGGGAAAGACCGGGCCCCATCGGGGGTCCGGTCTGTCTATCTCTCATGGGGATGGCCCGTTGGTAAGGGCGTTAATGAAGTGAACCTCCGATGGAAATAGATACTTAAACAGGCAATAGAAGCAAATCATTCGAAAATTACGTAATCAACTCGGTAGCAGGAAAATAAGGATTCGAGGAGAAATATGTTTTCAATTGCTAAATAGCAAAGCCTTCGGTTAGGGAGAATTGGATCAATCCCTTTAAAGTATCCACAGTTTTGTTAATAATAATAAGGGTCCATGTATAACGGGTTTTCGCCATGGGTCCAATATAGGACAAAGTTGGCGTAAGAAGGGGGACAACCCCTTGCATACAACTTAGCTTAACAAAATAGGAGGTGATAACTACTAGGATCTTGAGTTGACGGAACGGGAAGAAAAACGACTGGAGAAACAAATAGGAGGTTGAGAAAATGAAACGTTGGGCTATAGCAGCATTACTAATCGCAACATTAATCCTAGGTGTATTCGGTGTTGCTTCTGCTGAAAAATGGGTGCCGATCGATACCTTTAAGATCGGTAAAATCCTGCACATGACAGGGGACATGGCTCTGACCGGTGAAAAACAGCGCAAAGGTTTAGAGTTAGCCGTTGCCCAAATTAATGGAGCTGGTGGTATTAATGGCGTTCCCGTAGAAATCATCTACGAAGACGACATGGGAACCAACCCTGGGGCCATCAACGCTCTGAATAAACTCCTCTATGATCATGAAGTAGTCGTTACTTTTGCTACCGTCCGCAGTACTATGATCCACGCACTCTTGCCGATTATTGAAGAAGAACAAGTGCCAGCCATCTATGGTGGTAGTGCCTGGTCCTTGAGTGAACTGAAGAATCCCTGGGGCTTCCGGGTACGCTGTGAAGACCGCTCCGTCGGTGCCGCCATGGCTAAGTTCATCGTGGAAGAACTAGGTCACACCAAGATCGCTGCTCTCCACGACTCCGACGCCTTCGGGACCGGTGGTCATGAAGAAACAGCTCGGGCCTTGAAAGAAAACTACGGTATCGAACCGGTCACCGTACAGCGCTATGCTTCGGGAACCAAGGACTACACCGCCCAATGGATGGCCATTCGGGATAGTGGCGCCACCGCCGTTTATGCTTGGGGTACCCGGGCCGAAGACGATGGTATCATCCTTCGCCAGCGGAAGGAATTCGGTCTCGACCACATTGAATTCATCGGTTCCAACTCCTATGGTACCGCTACCACCAGGGATATTGCTGGTGATACCGTCTACGGCATCTACAGTTTGCCTGACTTCACCATCGAAACAACCGACCCTGTTGGTCAGCAGTATATTGCCGACTTCGTACAAATGTGGGGTCATGAGCCTGACACCGATACCACCTGGCCTCACGTTGGAATGCTGGTCTTCAAGGACGCTATCGAGCGAGCCGATGTCTTGAAGGTTGAAAACGGCAAAGCTTATATGCGGCCTCTGGAAGAAACCAGACTACGCATTCGCGACGCCCTGCGGGAAGTCCGCGGCGTACCAACGGTTCTCGGCGAAGCCAACTGTGACATCTGGCATAACCTGATCCACTCCATTCAAGTAATTAAGGTTACCCCCGATGGAGAAGAGCATATCTCCGCCGTTTCCGTTGACTTTGAACCCTATAAATAATAACTGAGTAATGGACCGGGCCCTTTGGGGCCCGGTTTTTTAGATCAGGCCTTTTCTGAGTTCGCCGGACTTTTAGGTGCCCCTTTTTTAGGAAAAGGCAAAAAAAGGTATTCAATTAGGGAGGAGAAAACCAACGCGACGTGGAATAATGACCCAATTGCCAAAATGGGTTGTTGTGGGAAATAGATCAAAATATCAAAATTGGCCCAAGGTTAATAAAGCAGGCCGATAACAGAATAAAGGCAAGAAGGGGATTGTTCCAGGAATTTCTTGGGCCTCTCGGCAATGCGTCAGGGCTTGGGAACGAGATAATGGTTATAGCTACCGAAGGGGGGTGGGCCCGGAGGGAACAGGGCGAGGACGTGAGGTTACTTTGAAACTGACTAAGGAGGTTGACAGCATGAAACGCTGGATGTTAACAGTTTTGTTGATTGTAACATTGGTTCTAGGCGTTGTCGGTATTTCGGCCGCGGAAAAATGGGTACCCATCGATACCTTTAAGATTGGGAAAATCCTCCATATGACTGGCGATATGGCTCTGACAGGGGAAAAGCAGCGGAAGGGCTTAGAGTTGGCCCTCGATCAGATAAATGCCGCTGGTGGTATCAACGGTGTTCCCCTGGAAGTCATTTATGAAGACGATATGGGAACCAACCCTGGTGCCATCAATGCTTTGAACAAACTCCTTTATGATCACGGAGTAGTTGTGACCTTTGCCACTGTCCGCAGTACCATGGTCCACGCCTTATCACCAATCATTGAAGAGGAAGAAGTACCAGCCATCTATGGTGGTAGTGCTTGGTCCTTAAGCGAACTGCGCAATCCTTGGGGCTTCCGGGTGCGCTGTGAAGACCGCACCGTTGGTGCAGCCATGGCCAAGTTTATCGTTGAAGAACT
>JBMNRY010000087.1:0-8138 GCA_050944915.1 Limnochordia bacterium | reverse complement strand
CGGCCTCGAGAAAACTAAATGTCTGGAAGCCCTTTATTTACAAGCTTTTCAGTTTTTTATTTTTCAACTCTTGACATCAATGTCACGCACTCCACATGAGCCGTATGGGGGAACATGTCGACGGGTTGAACTGCCTCCACCCGATAATCATCCTTAAGTAGACCCAAGTCCCGGGCCAAGGTAGCAGGATTACAGGAAACGTAGATGAGCCGAGGAATGGCTACCTCCTTAATCGTCTCGATGACTTGGGGGTGACAACCTTTACGGGGAGGATCCAAGATGAGCTGGTCAATCGGTCCTTCCTTAACCAGGGCCGGTAGCTCCTCCTCCACTAAACCACAAATGAAAGTAGCATCGATCTGATTAAGGCGAGCGTTATATTGGGCATCGGCAATGGCTTCAGGTACCTCTTCGATGCCATAGACATGTTTAGCATCGGATGCTATGTACAAGGCTATGGTTCCGATGCCGCAGTAGGCATCGACGATGATTTCCTTACCTGTGAGTCCGGCAGATTTCCGCGCCTGATCGTATAACACCTTCATCTGCTCCCAGTTCACCTGCAAGAAGGCTTGGGGAGAAACCCGCAGTTTCAGAGAACCAAAGGAGATATGTAAATGTTCCTCGCCCCATAGATGGAAAGTCTTCGGCCCCATAATCACGTTGGTCACATCAGGGTTGATATTCTGACCCACACCCTTAACTTCGGGAACCATCCCGCCTAATTCAGCGGCCAATTCCTGAAGTCTAGGTACCTCCCGTTGACGGGTGACCAAAACCACTTGAGCTTGATCCTCGATGGTCCTCGCGACGATATGGCGCAAATCGCCCCGGTGGTGTCTTTCATCGTAGACTTCGATCTTATACTTCTCGATCAAATCCCTGATAGCCGCGATGATCTTGTTGTTGGTTTCATCTTGGATGAGGCATCGATGGCAGTCCACGATCTGATGGCTACCCCGAGCGTAACAGCCGATGGCCAACTCTCCCCCTTGGCGGCCAACTGGTACCTGAACCTTATTACGATAGTGGATAGGCGACTCCATACCGATGATGGGCTCGACGGGAACGTCGAGACCCCCGATACGACGCAGGGTGTTTTGGACCATGTCCCTTTTCCAGGCTAATTGCCCCCCATAGGATAAATGTTGTAATTGGCAACCGCCGCAGGTTTCATAGACGGGACAGGGCGGCTCGATACGGTGGGAGGATGGTTTTTCGATGGAGATGAGTTCTCCATGGGCATAACGCTTCTTCACTTCGGTAATCTTAGCCAAGGCCAACTCTCCCGGCAGGGCTCCGGGAACGAAAACTGCCAAATCATCGATTCGACCCACACCGGCACCGGTATGGGTCAAATCGGTAATCTCTATTTGATACTCCAGACCCCTTTGAACCAATGACCTACCTCCCCTTAACGGGTGATGGCATCGAAATCCGTGTTCTCTCCGGACACCTGGATAAGGATCCTGTTAGGAACACAGACGATGACTTGTCCTGGTCGGGAAATCCAACCGGTATAGACGCAAATCTGGTCGGGACAGTCCGCGGCAACCATTCGAATCTGTCCGTCCGCAATAGCGATCTGGCCCTCACCCGGCTGCCCCTGGATCGTAAATTGGGTACTCTCCGATAAATCCACTTCCCGGACCACTTGGCCCGCGACACTGACGGTTGCTAAGCTACCTGCTTCTCGGCCTAAAATGACGAAATTTATGATACTCCAGCTAAACAAGACTAACAAGAGGATGACGCCGATGATGAGGTAGTCTAACCTAGCCACCCTATTCGCCCCCAAAAAACTGAACCTTGCCTTCCAGGCCACTAGAAAGGATGATCTTCCCTTCGTCGGTGATAAGTAAAGCTTCTACGTCTTTTAAGGATTCCACCAAAGCCAGCCCTTTATCAATCCCTAAGACAAAGACTCCCGTCGCCAGGGCGTCGGCGGCCAGGGCCGTCGGGGCAATTACAGACACGCTGCTTAATCCCCGGACGGGGTAACCCCCACGGGGATCGAGAATGTGGTGGTAGCGGGTACCATCCACTTCGAAAAATCGCTGGTAATCTCCGGAGGTGGCGATGGCTTGGTCGACAAGGCCGATGGCGGCGATGACCCTTTGGGGGTCTTCTGGATTTTGAATACCTACCCTCCAAGGATTGCCATCGGGGCGGGTACCCAGGGCGAAAATGTCACCACCGGCGTTGACCAAAGCCCGTTGAATGCCTTGTTCTTGGAGGAGATTGACGCCCCGATCGACGGCATGACCTTTAGCTATGCCACCGACATCAAGGACAACCCCTTCTTTGGCTAAAGAAACATATCCATCAACCAATTCCACTAGACGATAATCCACCAAAGGAAGGACAGCAGCCATAGTTTCTGGAGAAGGGATGCCGGGAGAGGTACCAAAACCCCAGGCATCGGCCAGACGGCCAATGGTGATATCGAAGGCACCATCGGTGAGCTCACCGTAGTAAATTCCTTGTTCTAGAAGATACTTGGTCTCACCCGAGACGGGTACCGGTTCTTGGGCAGCCCTTTCATTCAACTTGTGGATCTGAGTATCGGGGGAAAAGCGATCGAAGAGCTTCTCCACCCGCAGTAACTCCTGCTTGGCGGCTTCAATGGCCCCTTGGGCTCCCCGGCCGATGGCCCGGATCTCGACGAAAGTATCCATAGCGATGAAAGCATCTCGGACATCGACGGTTCGGTTGGTGTAGCCATACCAACCGCCGATAATAAGCAGTAGAACGATGAAAAAGGACAGCAGGCGTCCCTTTCTGGCCATAGACTCTCCATCCCTCCCTAACCACAGAAAGGGCAGGACTGATCTAGCCCGGCCCTTTCCCGCGAGAATATAGTTCTGTTAGTTAGCTGACAGCGACAGCCTTTTCGATGAATTCCTTGTTCGGTTGTTTATGGATAGTATTGGTCGGACAGACTTCCACACACTGGCCGCAGTTAGTACATTTGTCGTAATCGATGACAGCCAGCATGCCTTCCATGTGGATCGCGTCATAGGGACATTCCTTCACACAACGGCGACATCCGATACAGCCCACGGTACATACCTGCCGGACATCCTTCCCCTTAGCGAAGGAGCGACAGCGAATATGAACACCTTGGGGTTCTTCCACCAGCTGGAAGAGATCCCGAGGACATGCTTCCACACATTTCCCACAACCTGTACATAGTTCTTCATCGACGACAGGCAAGTTGTTGTCGTTCATGGTAATAGCATCGAAGGGGCAGTGGACTTCACAGGTTCCCAACCCCAGACAACCATAGGTGCAACCTTTGGAGCCACCGCCGGCCAGCAGGGCAGCCCGACAATCTTGGGCTCCATAATACTCAGAACGATTGGTAGCCTCGGTACAACCACCGTTACACAACAATTGAGCTATTTTTCGGGTGATCCCTTCGGGAGCAGCGACACCCATGATTTCCGCCACGGCCCTAGCTACAGCTTGCCCGCCCACGGGACATCCATCGATGGGTGCCTGACCCGAAGCGACAGCCTCAGCAAAGGCCCGGCATCCGGCATATCCACAAGCACCACAATTGGCACCAGGTAATACTTCCTCGATAGCATCAACCTTCGGATCCGATTCCACCGCTAAGGTTTTCGTAGCTAAAGATAGAACAATGGCGAAGAAAAACCCGATAACTCCCATGGTCAATAGGGAAGTTGTCATCATACTCAAAGTTAATCCCACCCTTCAATTACATGGGTACAATTCCTGCGAAACCACTAAAGGCGATGGAAATTAGACTGGCAGTAATCAAGGCGATGCCCGCTCCCTGCAAAGGCTTGGGTACATCGGCAAACTCCAGATCTTCTCTGATCCCCGCCATAATTAACAAGGCCAAGGTGAAACCAATCCCCCCAGCCACGGAAAAAGTAAGGGTTTGAATGAGATTGTAGTCAACGGTAACGACTAACAGGGCCAACCCTAGTATAGCACAGTTGGTGGTGATTAGGGGCAGGTAAATTCCTAACGCTCGGTAGAGCACCGGTACCATTTTCCGTAAAAAAAGCTCTACAAACTGGACGATACTGGCGATGATCAAGATGAAGGCTACCGTTTGCAAGAAAGGCAAGCCAAAGGGTTCGAGAACGAAGGTGTTTACCAGCCAAGCGGCCAGCCCCGATAGGGTCATAACAAAGGTGACCGCAGTACCCATACCAAAGGCAGTTTCTATTTGTCGCGATACCCCAAGGAAAGGACAAATCCCTAAGAATCTAACCAAAACAAAGTTGTTGACTAAAACAGCGCCGATGAAAATGAAAAATAGTTCCGTCATCCCTAGCCCCCCTTATCGGCTAGCTGCCTTGGCAGCCGACCGCCTGGTAATCCAATTCATCAGGCCCAACAGGGAGCCCATAGTAAGGAAAGCACCGGGAGGCAGAATCATAATCCCCCAGGGAGTGAACCCCGCGGGCATGAGTTTCATCCCAAAGATGCTGCCCAAACCTAACAGTTCCCGTACGGACCCGATGGCCGTTAAGGCCCAAGTAAATCCTAAGCCCATCCCCAACGCATCGGTTGCAGCCCGGTGGGGTGCTACCTTAGAAGCAAAGGCTTCAGCACGACCGAGGATGATACAGTTTACGACGATCAGGGGGATAAACAAACCGAGGACAGCATGAATATCGGGTACAGTAGCCTCGAGAAAAAGATCGGTGATGGTCACAAAGGTGGCAATCAGGACCACGTAAACCGGTATCCTTACTTCATCGGGGACGATACTCCGAATTATAGAAACCATGACACTGGATAAAATCAAACACACGGCAGTAGCCAGCCCCATGACCAAGCCATTGGTGGCGGAAGTGGTAACGGCCAAGGTGGGACAAGTTCCAAGCAACTGACGCCAGGTAGGGTTTTCTTCCCAAATACCTTTAAAGAAGTCGTTCCATAATGTGCGCATCACTGCCACCTCCTACCTTTCCTGTTCCAAGACCCGCTGGCTGGTTTCCCGCACCGCGTCGACTACTGCTTCCGACGATACGGTGGCACCGCTGATGCCCTGGATATCCCGGCCCACAACAAAGGGATCGTTCAAAGACTTACCGGTAAACTGGTTCTTGAACTCCGCATCGGCGATCCGGGAACCTAAACCAGGGGTTTCTTTTTGTTCTAGAATTTCGATCCGATGGACCTTCATGGCTGCGGGATCGATACCGACCATCACCCGGATCCGGCCTCCATAGCCTGGCTTTTCCGCTATAAAGGCCAAACCGACCTCATTGCCGGCACCATCTAAACCACGATAGAGGGGAATCCGCTGTTGAGTCGGTGGTTCTTCCGCCAAGGTGATATCGTCTTCTTCCACCACCGTCGGGCTTTCGGAAACGATAGTTTCTACTCTAACGGCACCGGGTAAAACGGCCATGATGGTATCTCGCATCGCCGCATCCCGATTCTCAGCGATCTTTATATTCGCTGCATTATAGGCGAAGGGCAAGACCGCACCGGCCATCAGGGCGATACAAGTCAAAACGACGATCATCTGTACATATTTAGCCATTTGCACGTACCTCCCCATGTCCAAAAATCCGGGGACGGGTATATCTGCTTATCAATGGTGCAAACCCGTTCATGATCAAAATCGCGTAGGAGACCCCTTCCGGCATGCCACCCCAAAGCCGGATGATGATGGTCAAAGCACCGACACCGATACCGAAGATCCAGCGTCCCTTTTTGGTCAAGGGTGATGTAACGGGATCGGTGGCCATATACAAGGCACCTAACAACAAACCACCACTCAACAGGTGGAAGATGGGGTCCTGTCCAGTCAATAAGCTTAAAAGGATAACCGTCCCGAAAATACCGGCGGGGATTCGGTAATCGATATATTCCCTATAGAAGAGATACAAGGCCCCAAACAGCAAAGCCAAGGCCGATGTTTCCCCTAGGGAACCGGGGATGAACCCCAGATACAACTGGCTGTAACTAACAACCCCCGAAGAGACTAAAGGTGTTGTCGCACTAACGGTATCAAAGGGCGCCCACCAAGTAGTCATGTAAACGGGGAAAGAGGCCATGAGGAAGGCTCTACCCACCAAGGCGGGGTTAAAGGGGTTGTTGCCTAAGCCCCCAAAAACCTGTTTACCGACAATGATGGCGAAGATGGAACCCAGGGCGGCCATCCAAAGGGGTAAGCTCGGCGGTAAAGTTAAAGCTAGTAAAAGTCCTGTCAGAAGGGCACTACCATCCCACAAAGTGACGGCCATTCCCCTTGCTTTCTGGGCCAGGACCTCCGCGACTAAGGCAGTAATGACACAAGTGAGGATGATGGCTAGAGCATGGAGGCGAAAGAAATAAACCGCTGCCACAACTGCCGGTATTAATGACAACACGACACTAAACATCATCCGTGGTACTGAATCTTCATCCCGTAAATGGGGCGCTGTTGAGACGATCAACTTGGTGTTTTCTCCCATTTTCTCGATCCCCCCTAACCCTGTTGCCGCCGTTGCGCCAAGATTTGATTCTTAACTAAGAGAATCCAGTGAAGTAGATGGATCTTGGCCGGACATACATAAGAACAAGAGCCGCATTCTATACAATCGATGGCCCCATATTCTTCTGCTTCTTTAAGCATATCCCGTTGGGCAAACTTGCAGATGTTGACAGGCATTAACCTGGCCGGACAGGCATCGACACAACGGCCACACCGAATACAAGCCATCGGTTCGATATGCTGGATCTCTTCTCGAGGCAGAACAATTACTCCCGAAGTCCCCTTGCAAATCGGAGTTTGGAGGTCATGAAGGGCTATCCCCGTTAAAGGACCCCCTAAGATAACCTTACCAGGAGTGCCCACAAAACCACCGGCATATTCGATAATATCGGCTACAGGAGTTCCGATCCGTACCAACACATTCTTCGGTTCCTTGACTCCTGGTCCGGAAACGGTGATGACTCGCTCAACCAACGGTCGCCCGTGTTTAATCGCGTCGCTGACGGCAACGGCCGTAGCCACATTCTGAACGATTACTCCTACGTCGATGGGTAAGCCACCCGAGGGAACTTCCCGATCCAGCAGGCTAGAAATCAGTTGTTTTTCCCCACCCTGGGGATACTTTGTCTCCAGGGATTCAACCTTAATCCGGGAATCATTTTTGGTCAAAGCCCGCAGTTTTTCAATAGCATCAGGCTTATTGTTTTCAATCCCAAAGATGATTTCTTCTGCCCCTAGGGCTTTAGCCATGGCTTGGGCCCCGAAGATAATATCTTCCGGGCGTTCTAACATCAACCGATGATCACCTGTTAGATAAGCTTCACATTCACAACCATTGATAATCAAAGTGTGGGCTTCCTTTTCCGGCGGTACAGTTAATTTAACATGGGTAGGAAAAGCTCCCCCACCGAGCCCGACGATCCCTGCTTCATAGACGATTTTGCGGATCTCGTCACTAGATAGGTTCTGCAGATCACCCCGGGGACCCACCCCTTCGGCCCACTGATCCTGACCATCATTTTCGATGACGACAGCTGTGACTTCTCCCCCTGTCGGATGGAGTCTCGGCTCAACAGCCAGGACTGTCCCCGACACGCTGGCATGGACATATGCCGAAACAAAGGCATCTGCTTCCCCTATGATCTGCCCCAGTTTTACTTCGTCGCCCTTTTCAACAACGGGTTTCCCGGGGGAACCGACATGTTGTTGTAAATGAATCGTAACTTGAGCAGGTAGGGGCATTTTCTCAATCGGTTTACTTTCTGCCAATTCTTTGGCGTAGAAGGGATGAATCCCTCCTGCGAAGGTTTTATCCATAAGTTTGCCGCCTCGGACCCATTGGTCTAGGCTTGGCTGCCCCCCTTCGTTTCCATCTTTTGACCCATTAAAGCTACCATTATTGCCTTTTGAATGTGCAATCTATTCTCCGCTTGTTCAAAGACAATAGAGTGCGGTCCATCTAGGACATCAGCAGTGATCTCCTCACCCCGATGGGCAGGGAGACAATGCATGACCAAGACATCTGGACTAGCCTTGTCCACGAGAGAACTATTGACCTGGTAAGGCCGAAGTGCTTCTTCCCGCACTTCCTGTTCTGCTTCCTGACCCATGCTGGCCCATACATCGGTGTAAATCACATCGGCCCCAGCCACAGCATGTATATCGGCAG
>JBMNRY010000086.1:0-8373 GCA_050944915.1 Limnochordia bacterium | reverse complement strand
ATTAGTCTCTTTCCCAATGGATTCTTGATCTTATCGACAGAGAATACTTCGATAACAAAATGCCTTTGATTCTTCACACTGATACTGGCTCCGGTAAGGGCAGTCCAAAAAAACAAAAAGCGGGCCATTTCTTCTGACCAGAGAACTGGACTATGGAATACGTACCGGGTTAAGACTTGTAGAAAAACAACAGCAGTTAGGGACGTGAACAAGACCACTCCGAAGAAGCCTTGGATCGCTTCTAGCCAATGGACAAGTCTTTTCATAATCGATTCTCCTTCAGGGGAAGAAGTGAAAGGAAGGGAAGGCAAGAACCTTCCCTGTAAGATCTATTTTTGTGCGGCCTGCCTAACCATATCCAATAGTTCGACTGCCTTTAACTTTTCAGCGATGACATCTTGGACGCCTTTACCTCTGGCTGCAAAGGCTTCGATATCAACTTCGGTCACGATAGCATTGTATTCTTCTTCCATCCGCTTAATAGCCAGATGATTCTGTTCGGTGATGTAAGCCCGTTGCCAAAGAGCGGCTTTTTGTGCCTCTTCGAAAATGATCTCTTGATATTCTTGCGGTAATTTTTGCAGAGCGATATTGCTCATAAATACACCCATCGGTAGCACTTGGTGATTTGTTAAGGCCAGATAAGGGGCGGCTTCATAGAATCTGTTCTGGAGAACACTGGCCGGTTCGTTTTCACCACCATCGACTACACCTGCTTGTAAGGCCGAGTATAACTCGGAATAGGGCATCGGAGTCGGTGTCGCCCCAAAGGCTTCCCAACTCATAGAATCGGCTTCACCGGTCATAACCCGGACTTTAAGTCCATCTAGGTCCGCAGGACTTCTCACCGGTCTCCGAGAGTTGAATAACAACCTGTAACCGGAAGTGAAAGTAGTCAGGAGCCGAATATTAGCGGTCTCTAAGGAAATTTTATCCAGAATGGCACCTATTTCACCATCAAAGATAGCGGCAAAATGGTCATCATCTTCAATGAGATAAGGAACGCCAAAGAGGCCTAGTTGAGGTATGAACTGGGACACGTGGGAAAAACCAGCGATGGAAATATCCAGCGTGCCCATTTGTAGGCCTTCGATTTGTTCAGGGGTATCACCCAATTGGGCTGCTGGATAGATGGTTACGGTAACAGCCCCATTGGTGCGTTCCTCTACCCCTTGAGCGAAACGTTGGGCTCCTAAGTCATAGGGATGGCCTGTGCTCTGGTCATGCCCTAAGCGCAAATGGACCTGGCCGCTAGCCAATAGTTGCCCGGAAACACCCAGCATCAGAAACAGAACCAGTAAACAGATCGTCAGTCGACCTTTCATTTGGAAAACCTCCCCCCTGTTTTTTCAAACCAGTTGTTAGCATTCAATACTCTCCATCGGCCAGACCTAAACAGCCCACCTCCCGTGCTTCCCTAGGATCTCGGCGACTAATTAAGCTTTGTGCCAGCCTCGGATCAACGTCTTCTCGTTGAACAACCCCTCTCTCCTAACACTATTAGTCATCATAAAAACATTATTTGGGCAGGGGCAGAGAACTTTTCGCTATATTTGTTATTAATATCAAGGGACCCACCGGTAGCCTTCTTAATTTTCGATAATTTTGAATTCCTTCCCTAATGCCCGCCGCTGTCCAAAGATATGGGGGTCTAGAAACAGGACCTGTGGCCCGTCGGTTTCGCACTTCGAAAGACCCGTCTTGCCAACTTCTTGGGTCATTACCCTGATAAAGAACACGCAGACTATCCGCCTCCTTGGATGACCCTTTTTAGCCCTCCAACCACTCTTGACCAGTGTGGTCAACGGTGGTAGGAAATACTCGTAGACCAGACTGGTCTATTACCTGAGCAGGCGGTTTATGGGCCGCATTTTTTAGAATCAACTTCCTATGAAATGAAGGATCGTCATGGCGATTTTTCAACTTAGGGACGTAACTAAACACTACCAACAAGGCGAGCTTAATGTTCCGGCTCAGCTTTATCTTTCAGTCCTACAATTTAATAGCGGTACTAACAGCCTTCGAAAATATGGCTTTTGCCCTGGAGCTGATGAACAGGCTCCCAGTTAATGATATTAAAGAGAGAACGATGGGGATCCTTAAAGAAGTTGGATTGGAACTATATTTACACCATAAACCTAATGAACTATCGGGAGGACAACAGCAACGGGTGGGCATTGCTGTCTATGGAAAACAAGCACAGAATGCACCTTAGTCGACAAGTAGAGTCTTTCCCTGAATCGTAGAGGAAGAGCTTCCCAGTAGGAATTTACAGTAAAAACCCCCTGCTTCGTATGCGCGAAGCAGGGGGTTTATTGGTAGTCCTGAATTGCACCCAACCAGAACTTCAATCAGATGGTTATTTCCCGCTTTCCTTTCGGAAACACATGAACCAATCGAGGCAATACATGTCTTCGTCGGCGCTTTCCATTCTTTCTTTAGCAACACCACAGGACCCGGCGGTCGGCACGATCACGTCATCACCAGGGCGCCAGTCTGCCGGTGTGGCTACACCGTCAGCATCGGCTTTTTGTAGAGCGATTATGAGCCGTTTAATCTCATCGAAGTTCCTTCCCGTAGACAGGGGATAGTACAGAATCGCGCGGATCTTGGATTCGGGGTCAATGATAAATACTGCCCTGACCGCTTGGGTATTCGATTGTCCCGGTTGAATCATGCCGTACTTGTTGGCTACTTCCATGCGGATGTCTTCAATCAACGGGAACTTCACTTCGACATTCTTCATGCCTTTCCACTCTAACTCTTGGATCTTCCTGAGCCAAGCGATGTGAGCGTACAAAGAATCTACGGACAAGCCGATCAATTCGGTATTCAAGGCCTTGAACTCATCAGCCATCGTTGCAAAAGTCATAAACTCTGTGGTACAGACAGGGGTAAAATCTGCGGGGTGGGAAAAGAGAATTACCCACTGACCTTTGTAATCTTCCGGAAAATTAATTTCACCTTGAGTAGTTACAGCCCGAAAACTAGGGGCCGGGTCACCGATTAAAGGCATCCTGTAATTGTTTTGTTCCACTTTTGTTCTCCTCCCTATTATTAATCGTAATCAGTATCTTTTTCATTAGTGTATAACATGGTTAGGAAAATGTCAAGTTATTACATATTTGTCTTTATTTTTTAGCAAAATACGAAAACATGCGGCGGACACGGGCTCGTGGAAAATGCAATCTTGCCCTCAGCCAAGGACCCAATGAAGCGGTTAACAATTCACTAACAACGATGATCGAATGATAGGGAGCCTCATCAACTTGTTATCCGGGATTCTGCCCATTAGTGGACATCCGCTTTCGGGTTGGTTTGTACATCCATTGGGTTCTCGGGATAAAAGGAAACATAGGACCTTACCAATAACTCGTCGAGGGCATGCCTCAAAACGGAGGTCAAGTTGTTCATGGGCAAAGGTAATCCTAAAATCCTCATCAAACATCACAAGATCTTCCCTGGCCGTCTCGACGCTCCGTTGGAATTGAACTTGACTTCTTTCTAGACTTTCCTGGATTTTTTCTACTTGCCGATTGCTTTTCTCTTTGGCCAGTATCAGAAGAATAAAACTGCTAACTAGGAATACACAATAGCTGGTGATGGGAATGGCGGCGAAGATGAGGTCGCTCCGTTTTACCTAAGGCATAGCGCCGGTAAGCCAAACTGCCCATGGAAGCGATGAACAAGACGGCTTCGGAACGAGGGGATAAAAGACAGCCATGGCTGACGACAACGGAAACAAGAAAGACCCTTTGGCAGGGTCTCTTTTTCTACGTTGCCAGCCAATTGGCTGGACCCTTTGATTTCTTTAATCGGATCGATTAGCCCTCCTTCACTGGCAGTACTTCATCCATAAGAGCATCCATTAAATCGGTATCCTTAATTTCCACCTGCTCAAAGCCTAAATAGGCCATGATCTGTTCTAAGAGCAAGGCTCCACCAGGAATAACGTCTGCCCTTTCAGGTTGTAGGCCTGGTAGCTTTTCCCGCCACCGCTGGGGTAGTGCCGCTAGGCATTGGTATAACTCAACGATGGTCGAGCGGGACATGGTATGGCCTTGGACCAAGTCCCCATCATAGGTAACCAAACCTAAATCGATGGCTGCTAAGGTAGTTGCGGTACCGCCGACGGCGATTAGTTTTTGGGCGGGAGGCCGCTCCTCCAGGTAGGAGGCTAACTCTCCTTGAATATCCTGGGCTGTTAACCCCTCTTCTAGGATTTTCACAACGCCGATGGGAATGCTGACCATCCAAGGGGATTCTTGGCGGCCAATAACAACTTCCGTCGAACCGCCACCGATATCGATCAGAGCCACCGACTCCCCACCTCGGGCTCCTTGGAAAGATAGCTCCCCTTCCCTTTGTCCCGATAAGACCTCTAAGGTAAGCCCGAATTGGGCAAAAAGCTGGACACAATCCTGGCCGTTTTCCCCTTCCCGGACGGCGCTGGTAGCCACGGCCTTGACTTTCTCAACGCCGTGCTCCCTCAACAGTTGACTTATTTCCTCTAAAGCCAATCGGGTACGCCTTAAGGCCTTATGGGAAATACGACCGGTGGCCTTTAGCCCTTCCCCTAACCGATTAGTCCATAACCCTCGGTAGAGGGGCTGCCAGTCCTGGCGGTAACCTTGTCCGATAAGTAGGCGGAGGGAATTGGTCCCCACATCGATGACAGCACCCATGGGTCCTGAAGGAGTAGGTCGAACCTTCTTTTTAGAGGGGCGTACCACCAGATGGCCCTCACTAGGACAAGCCGGTGGAGCACCGCAGCTACGGCAAGAGTAGGTATAACGACCGAGGATTTCCTTGGTTAGATGATCATGGACCCACTGTCCTACAGGATTGTCCTCCCCCGCTAACCAGTAGGCATAATGGGTATGGAGGCATTTGATCCCTCCAGGGGGAGCGATACCGGCGACACCCCGTTCCACTAAGACTTCATAACGCTCTGGTGCTTCCTGGAATAGCCGAGAGCGTTGCCGCCAAGGGATTAAAGCTTGCCGCTGGAGGGCATAAGTCCCATGGACGACGGTGAGATCTATTTGGCCGCCGAGCTCTTCGATAGCCCCTTGGCCTTCGAGAAACCCGATGGCCCTGTTTAACCAAGGACAGGTGAGCCACCAATTGGTAGGGAAGATCTGGTTTTGGGGCCCGATGAGAGGCGAAGTAATGATGACCGCTGGCTTATCTTGAAAACAACGGCAGGCAATATCGAGGACTCCCCGGGGACGGCGTCCCAGTTGTCTTTCTATCACTTGTAGATCGAGCTGGTCCAAGCTGGCCCCTCCTCATCCTTAACGGTTTGATCCAAACAAAAACGCATCCCCTGGGGGATGCGCTGTATTCTCTCGGTTCCTCAAAAACCCCGTGGACCTGCTCCACGTCCACCACGTTTAGAATCTAGACTGCGTTTTAGATCCTGTTGACGTTCATCACTTTCTTTCAAAAACCGGGCTAACCGTTCTTCAAAGGATTTTCGATTGGATCTTCCCCGGGAGGAACCGTTGTAGTCTTTGAATACCCGTTTGATAGACAGGCCGATCTTACCATCGGCAATATTGATGACTTTGACCTTGACAGTCTCATTTTCTTGCAGATGGTCTTTGATATCTTTAACATAAGCATCGGCCACTTCAGAGATATGAACTAGACCTGTTTTGCCGTTAGGCAATTGAACGAATGCTCCAAAATGGGTGATTCCTGTAACTTTTCCCTCAACAATACTACCGACCTCAATGGTCATGCTTGGACAAATGCCTCCTCTTAGGATTTGCCGCTTTTCACAGCTAGGGTTATTATATCCGACTCCCTAAGGGTTGTCAACATAGGGAACCGGTTCGGCGATCCGGAAAATCGTCTCCCCTGGTTTAATCAAGCCTAACTCCCGGCGGGCCATTTCTTCGATGAACTCAGGGCTTTGCAGCTCCTCCAGTTCTGCCAACAACTGTTCATTACGGGTTTGGAGGGCCGCGATCTCATGGTCCAACCGGGAGAGCTCCCGCCGCAACTGGAGGATCGTCATGATTCCCCGGGCATAGAAAAAAGCTGTGATTAACAAAACCACCAGAAATAGGGTAATGATGGGCCGTGGTGAGCGGACCCGATAGACCACATTAGGCTGGGCCATGGTTAACCACCTCACCCCTTAGTTTCGCCCAAGGGAGTTCTTTCCCTCCAAAACCTACCACTTTCGCCAAGGAGGCCAACGCCAACGGGGCCTCCCCCATGGGGCCCGTCGACTAAAGCCCCTGACCAGGGGAGTATCACCGATGAAGACGATGGTTTCCCGCAGGAGGAAGAAAGGGAACCCAATGATCAACAGGAAAATTTGGGCCAGCCCCCCCAAAAGGACGTTGGCCCCTTCCACAAAGGTAATGCAAAAACGAAGGACAAAGTGGGTCAATACGGTCCCGTAGAGGAATAGCCCTAAGCCCATACCGAGGAAAACATAAAACCGCAGCTCACCCCAATTGCTGGTCAACAACAGAAGGAACACTGCGGGGGTGGCCACAGCCCAAAAAAGCAGATCGAGGATGGGGGTTAATAGGGCTCCGGGCCGTAGGAGACCCCGGAATACCCGGTAGATATCGAATAGGCACCCTAAAAGGAGCCCCGCAAAGATGACGATGAGGAAAGAAGTCATTTGGGTAGTCAGGGATTCCATTTCCTTCCCCCCTTAAACGAGGTGACCCCTTCTACCCTATTATGATATGTGATGATGAGGCCGGAATTGCCCTTTATTTAAATAATTTCCCCAAAAGGCTCCTTCTTTTGGCCCCTGGATCGGCAGTATATTCTAAAGCCTGGACAAAGCCGTCGACACTTAAATGGCCTGAATCGACATTTAACTCCCGGACATGGAGGTCCCGACCTCGGATCTCCAGGACACCGGCGTCGGTTTCTAAGATGATTTCATGCTCATCGAAGCTTTCCACTTCAATGACACCCTCTAGGTGTAAGGCTTCCCGATTGATCAAGCGCAACTGATGGTTTTTCGATGCTGCTTTTTTATCTTCCACAGACAAAGCCCCCTTCCCACTGAAATAGGACGTGTTTCCTATTCCAATCTATGAAGGGGGCTGACCATTTTATGCCTAATCCCAGAGTTTTTTGATCTCGATGTCCTTAAAGAAGAATTGGACGATTTCTTCCGGAGACTTCCCTTCCTTGGCCAACATGTAAGCATCCCATTGGCTTAAGCCGACGCCATGGCCATAGCCGCGTCCTTCGATGACCAACTGGTCCCCTTCGATCTCCAGCCGATTGACCAAGGTCGATTTCATTTCTTCGGAACCGAGGGCTAATCGGAAGGCCGTCCCATCCATGGTCACCCGATCTCCTTCCGGTCCTTCGATTTCCACCTTCACAATCCGTCCCGTTGCTCCCTTTTCAACGATATTAATCCCTTGAATCGGTCCCCGCACACCCCGATCGGCGAGGGCTCGTTGGACTTGTTCTAAGGGGAATTCCACCTTCCAAGCCCGGAGATCCTCGGGGACGAATTCGTTATCGGGCACAACCACACTTTTGATATAGGGTGGTTCCTCCTCCTGCCAAGCCAAACCTTCCTTGGCCGATGCCGTCCTTCCTCCACTGTAGGAATGGAACCAAGCGCTGATGTACCGATCCTCATAGGTCATCACTTCTCCCCTGGTCATCTCTACCGCCTTCTTGATATCAGGGGTAATGTTTTCTGCCCGATAGGCTTGGGCCCTTTCCACATCGTTGGAAATATCGGCGCCCGACTGGCCGAGACCGCCTTTGCTAAGAAAATCCATGGTAAAACTGCGGGCCAAAATCGCTTGGGCCGCATAGGCTTCGATGGGCCAATCGGCATACATCTCCGCGGCCACAACCCCTTGAATATATTCCTCCACGGGCATTCTGCGCCGCTCGCCCGTTTCGGCAATTAAAAGGGTGATTTGGGGCTCTTCGTCCAGGGGTCGAGCCACTTTATCTTCTCCACTAGGCCAACCAACTAAGGCGAACAAGCCTCCAGCCACTAGTAAAGCGACGGCCATCCCCAATAGATGTTTTCTTTGTATGGAACCCATATGCTTCCCGCCTTCCAAATGGACTTACCTCTAGTTTGTGGTCCGACCAGCAATTTATACTTGGGTCAAAGGGCAAAAACCCCATAAAATCCGGCTTTTATTCCTTAATTTTTCCAGTGGAGGCAGGATTTGCTAGGGCAAGGGAGAATATATGGAGCGAAAATCCGCATAAGGAGGGATATTAATGAATAAGAGTGACCTAATTGCCAGTGTAGCAGAAAAGGCTGGTTTGACTAAGAAGGTAGCCAGCGAAGCTGTTGAGGCTACCCTCGCGTCCATCGAAGAAGCCCTGTCCAACGGAGATAAAGTTACCTTA
>JBMNRY010000085.1:0-8390 GCA_050944915.1 Limnochordia bacterium | reverse complement strand
ATACGCGCGATATAACCGTGGTGATCAGGTCCCCAAATATCGATGACCTTATGGAAACCACGGTTAAACTTATCTTGGTGATAGGCGATATCTGCCGCCAAGTAGGTGGGCATACCTTCCTTGCGGACGACGACCCGGTCTTTATCATCACCGAAGCGGGTGGAGGCGAACCACAGGGCACCATCCTCTTCATAAACGAAGCCCTTGGCTTGAAGATCTTTGACCACCTGTTCTACCTTGCCCGCCTGGTGGAGGGTCTTCTCCCGGTACCAATGATCGAAGACAACGCCGAAGGCTTCCAAATCGGCCCGCTGCCATTGGACCATCCGATCTAGTCCCTCCCGCTGGAAGAAGGCTAAACGTTCTTCGGGATCCATTTCCGCCAACTGGGGATGCTCCCGGGCCAATTCCTCCGCCAATTCCCGTACATATTCCCCGGGATAGCCATCGGCGGGAACCTCCGCCTCTTGACCTTGGAGCTGTAGATACCGGGCTTCCAAGGAACGGGCAAACTGGTTGGCCTGGGCGCCGGCATCATTGACGTAGAACTCCTTTTCCACCTGGTAACCGATGGCCTTCAAAAGGCGGGCCAAACTATCCCCGACCGCGGCGGCTCTGGCGTTGACCACATTCATGGGGCCTGTCGGATTAGCGCTGACGAATTCCAATTGGATCCGCTCCCGCCGGGCTTCCCCATCCCGCTGGCCGTACTTGGCTCCCTTTTCGATAATCCCCCTTAGAAGCTTGCCCCACCAAGCCTCATCGAGATGGAAATTTATGAAACCGGGACCGGCTACTTCTCCCTTCGCCACCGGTAAATCCCCATAATCCAGCTGTTCGAGGAGAATTTGGGCCACTTGGCGGGGAGGCAGCCCCGCTTCTTTGCTCAAAGTTAAGGCCAAGTTGGTTGCTAAATGGCCGTGTTCAACCGAGCGGGGGATCTCTAAGTATACCTCATCGACCGGCTCCACCTTCAGTAAACCGGCAGCGATACACTTCTCCACCGTTCTTTTTAGCAATTCCCCTAGCTTTTCCCGTTGTTCCGCGATAAAGTCCATTCCACCAATCCCTCCATAACTAACTGCGGCGCACTACCTCTTCATCCCGCCGAAAGATTTCATCGGCGCTTAAATGACCTCCGATGGTCTCCACCGTTTCTCCTTCAACCAAGATCAGGACCCCTTCGATCGCGGGAAATTCCGTTAAAGTATTGGCGATGGCTTTCACCATTAAAGCTTCCAGACTGGAACCCCAGTTAAAATTAGTAATGATTTCTTGACTGAAATTACACTGGGCGATCTTGTCCTTAATTTCTACGCCCAGGACCTTTGTACCCGGGGGCAAACAACGATTTAACGGGGAGTCCGGTCCCGGCCCGGCAGCTAGCTCCCTTAGGGCAGCTGTAGGCAAGTCCTCTCCCCGCACAATCCGTGTTTCTGGAACTAGGTAGAAATCCCGCTCCCCGGCCTCGATGAAGTACAGGGTTACCGGGTGCCCCTCCTTCAATTGAGAACGGGTCCTTTCTAATTCTTCTCGCAAAGCTTCGTTTTCCCTCCGGAGCCGATCTAATTGTTCCTCCAAATTCCGCAGGCGCTGTCCTCCCCGCTCCGAGGTTTGTTGGACATAAAAAACACCGCCTAGGATAAGCAGGATGACTAACACCGCGGCCACTTTACGCACCTAAACCCCTCCTGATCAACCCCAGATTAAGCAAGTCTCCCGGATTAGTTTAGCCACCAACATGGCGGTGATATCCCCGCTGTCCGCCGGTGGACATAATTCCACGATATCCATACCTACTAAATTGATCCCCTGCAGAAGATACAAGCCTTCCAAAAGCTCTCCGCTGGTAATGCCCCCCGGTTCAGGGGTCCCCGTGCCGGGGGCAAAGGCAGGGTCGACCACATCGATATCGATACTTAAATAGATGGGCCTATCCCCAAAACCTTGCACCAATTCCCCTAAGGGGGCTAGTACTTCCCCGGGGAAAAAGCGGGTCTCCCGGCAGCCGTAGGCAAATTCATCCCTAGTGCCGGAGCGGATACCCAATTGGTAAACCCGCTCCCCGCCCAATAATTCGACGACGCGGCGGACAACACTAGCGTGGGATAGGGGTTGTCCTAAGTAGTCCGCCCTTAAGTCGGCATGGGCATCCAACTGAATAAAGAGTAAATCGGGATGGGTCTCCAGGAGACCTTTGACCAAGGGATAACTGATGAGGTGTTCCCCGCCGATGGCCAAGGGGATTTGTCCCTGACGGGCCAACGTAGCACCAACTCTTTCGATGCGCTCTAGGTTAACCTCCAGCTGACCGGGAACGAGATCCACATCCCCTAGATCGGCAAAACTAGCTTCCCCCAGTTCCCGATCTAGCATAGGTGAGTACTCCTCCAGATTCTCCGATACTTCCCGGACCTTCCCCGGGGCGAATCGAGTACCGGGGCGGAAGCTGGTGGTCTGATCGAGGGGCACACCAAAAAGGGCGATGCGAGCCGGTTCCCGGCCCGCGCCCAAAAAACAACCTCCACGAATGAAATCCATGGGCACCATCCCCCTACAACTTTAGTAGGTCCCGAACAAAATTCGGCAGGGTAAAACAAGCCCGGTGCAAATCGAAATTATAATATTTCGTGGTCATCTCTCCCCGTGGTGACAGTTGACATGTCAGAGGGTCGTGCACCTTGGAACCCATGGTAAAGCTCCACAATCCCGAGGGATAGGTGGGAATGCTTGCTAAATATAATCTGGTGATGGGAAAAATCCCCTGGACGGCCTGGAAACTGTTGGCCAAGAGATCACCGTTGACAAAGGGTGATTCCGTTTGGGCCACCATGATCCCATTGCCCGTTAAAGCCCGATGGACGGAACGGTAAAATTCCGGGGAAAACAGGCCGATGGCCGCCCCTACCGGTTCTGTGGAATCGATCAGGATGACATCGTAGTAGTTCTCCTTGTTGCGGATGTGTTCCATGCCATCGCCGACGGCGATTTCCACCCGGGGATCATCGAGGGCACTGCTGATGGACGGCAAATACTCCTTAGAGGCGGCGATGACCCGCTCATCGATTTCTGCTAAGACGGCCTTCTGAACCCCGGGATGTTTTAAGATTTCCCGAATGGCTCCACCGTCCCCTCCCCCGACGACGGCCACCCGCTTTGGTTTAGGGTGGGTGAAGAGGGCCACATGGGCGATCATCTCGTGGTAGACGAATTCGTCTTCCTCCGTCGTCTGAACCATACCATCTAAGACCAACATCCGGCCATACTGCCTTGTGTAGACGACGGCTAGTTCCTGATAAGGAGTTTGCTCCTTATGCAGGACCCCTTCCAGTTGGAAACTCAAACCTAAATCGGGGGTTTGTTTTTCGGTGAACCATAAGTCCATCCCGTCGCCCTCCCCGCCTAGTACCATAAGGCGACGGCGGCGAAAACGCTACCGATTTTCTCGACCTTATGCTCGGTACCTTTGACCATGATCTTCTGGAGAGGAATCTGCCGGTGGGCAAAGGCGTGTTTGACCATCTGGGACACTTGCTCTTCCGCTTCCCCTTGGCTGCACCGACCGGAGAATTCCATGATGACCCCAAAGCTGTCGGCCGCGGAAATGCCAACGGCGACGGCGGCGGCGATGGTTTCCCCCGGTTGATCGCTAATGAGGGCTCCGTAAGCCGTAGGTGTTAGGGAACCGGGAGGAATGTCCAATCGATCCACATACTCACAATTTGGGGGCAGAATACTGCTCACCCGCAGCAGGTTCAAATTGCCGATCCCTGCCTCCAGTAAGGCATTATCAAAGGCATTTAATTGGGTGGGCCCTTCGGCGCTTCCCGCCACAAGGGTAAATTTCTTTGGTGTTGGCAGCATACAGCTATCCCTTCCTCTTCGTAACATAAAAAATCATCCGTCTTAGTATACCAAAAGAACTATAGAAATTAAACCAGTTTTTTCCCCTTCTGATGGGAATCCCCGGGAATGGAAGTCCGAGGCTGATATTCTCCCTTTCCGGGGGAATTCTATCGTTAACAGCCCCTTCTCCCCGGGGATAGATTTGGGAATAATTAGCCTTTTCTTAGGCACTCGGTAGGGTAATGGCCGCTCATATGGTAATTAATAGTAAGGCGGAATGTCCCCGGTCCAACCTGGGGCAAATCGCAGGGGGAAATTTTAATAATAGGAGGGGGAACGTCGATGTTAAGTGATATTGAGATCGCCCAACGGGCACGTTTGCGACCTATTCGCGATGTGGCCGCCGTCGTCGGCTTAACAGAAGATGATTTAGAGTATTACGGCCGCTATAAAGCTAAGGTCGGATTAGATGTTTACCAACGGGTTAAAGACCGCCCCGACGGAAAACTCATTTATGTAACGGCCATCACCGCCACCCCCGCGGGGGAAGGGAAGACTTGTACCGCCATCGGTACCGCCCAGGCCTTAGGGCTGTTGGGGAAAAAGGTTATGGCCTGCCTGCGGGAACCTTCCTTAGGCCCCACCTTCGGTATCAAAGGGGGAGCCGCCGGTGGCGGCTATGCCCAGGTGGTACCGATGCAGGATATCAACCTCCATTTCACCGGGGATATCCATGCCGTCGGCAGTGCCCATAACTTAGTCGCCGCGGTGCTAGAAAACACCCTTCATCGGGGTAACCCCCTCAACCTAGATCCGAAGCAGATCCTATGGCGGCGGGTCGTCGATATGAACGATCGGCAGCTGCGGAATATCGTCGTCGGCTTAGGGGGTAAAGGCGATGGCTTTACCCTGCAAAGCGGCTTCGATATCACCGTCGCTTCCGAGATTATGGCCATCCTTTGTTTGGCCCAAGATGTGGAAGATCTAAAGGTCCGTCTGGGACGGATGCTTTTGGGCTATACCTACAACGGCGAGCCCGTTTTCGCCAAAGACCTGGGCATCGAAGGCGCCTTGGCCGTTTTGTTATACGATGCTTTAAAGCCCAACCTAGTCCAAACCCTGGAAGGTCAGCCTGTCTTCATCCACGGCGGACCCTTTGCTAATATCGCCCACGGCAACAATTCCATCATCGCCACCGGCATGGCCTTAAAACTAGCCGATTATGTGGTGACCGAAGGCGGTTTCGCCGCCGATTTAGGGGCGGAAAAATTCTTCAATATCGTCCACGGGTACACCGGCCTCAAGCCCGATGTGGCCGTCTTAGTAGCCTCGGTCCGGGCGTTGAATATGCATGGCGGCGTACCCCGGGAAAGGGTGGGCGAAACCAATCTCGAAGCCCTCGAGGCGGGCTTAGCCAACTTAGACCGCCATATCGCCAACTTGCAAAAGTTCGGTCTGCCTATCGTGGTGGCCATCAACCGCTTCCCCACCGATAGCGAAGAAGAGCTGGCCTTGGTCCAAAAACATTGTGCAGCGGCGGGAGCCCATTGTGCCATCTCGGAAGTGGTGGCCCGTGGCGGTGCCGGCGGTCGGGAGCTGGCTGAAACCATCCTCCATGTCCTGGAACATGAGCCCGCCCAGTTTAGACCCCTATACCAGTGGGAGCTACCCATCAAAGATAAAATCCACAAGTTGGCCACAGAGATTTACGGCGCCGATGGTGTGCAATATACTCCTCGGGCGGAGCGGGATATCGCCAACTTCACCCAACTAGGTTTTGCCAATCTCCCCTTATGTATGGCCAAGACCCAACATTCCCTCTCCGATGATCCAGCCTTGAAGGGAGCACCCCGGGGTTGGACCTTAACGGTTCGAGAAGTGCGGGCATCCCTCGGAGCCGGCTTTTTAGTACCCATCACCGGCGATATCATGACTATGCCTGGTTTACCGGCCCGACCGGCCGCGATGGATATCGATATCGACAAGGATGGGAATATCACAGGTTTATTCTAATAGGAGGAGCCATGGAAAAGACACTGATTATCTTAAAACCGGAAATCGTTGCTCGAAGCTTGGTCGGCCGGATCCTTCAGCGTTTTGAGGATCGGGGCTTTACCATCACCCAGCTGGCTCTTAAGACTTTAGACCGGGAGACGGTAGAAGCCCATTACGCGGAACATGTGGGTAAACCCTTTTTCCCAGGGTTAGTGGAATACATGACCCAAGGGCCGGTAGTTTTGGCGGTCATCGCTGGGGAAGGGGCGATTCAGGTCGTCCGACGGATGTGCGGGGCCACGGACCCCAGTCAAGCAGACCCAGGCACCATCCGAGGTGATTTTGCCCTGGCTCTGCCGGCCAATGCCATCCACGCCTCCGACAGCCCCGAGGCAGCCCAACGGGAAATCCAACTGTTTTTTGGCTAAAGGAAAGGACTGTCAGCCGACAGTCCTTTCTCAATAGGTACGCTCGATAACTCCTAAAGCTAAACGGCCCAGGACCTCCCGGAGGGGATGATCGGGCAGCCGTTCCTTCTGGGCCAGGGCCCGTTGGGCGTAGCTGTGGGCCAGCTGCCATGTCTTTTCCAAGGCCCCGCTGGCCTTGAGCATTTCCCTTAGCCTCTCTTTGTCTTCCCCTTGGATGGCCCCCCAAGCCTCCCTTTGATAGAGGGGCTCCTGAAGGAGGAAAATAAGCGGTGCTGTAACGGTACCCAGACTGAGATCTTGGGCCACCCCTTTGCCCATATTTCGAGCCTGTCCCACCACATCCAACAAATCATCGATGATCTGATAAGCCATCCCTACGGCCAAACCGTAATCACCCATGGGCGCAGTATCCCGGCCGGCAAGCAGGGGTCCACAACGACAGCAGGCAGCGATGAAGTAGGCGGTTTTATCCTCGATCCGCTGCAGATAAAGGGGCATCTCCGGCCGGAAATCCCCCCGGTGGTTTAATTGATCGATTTCCCCCCGGCACATGACGGAGACGGCCTGACTCATGATGCTCACCAATTGGGGCTCTCCACAGCCGGCCAACAGCTGGAGAGATTCGGCCCACAAAAAATCACCGGCCAAAACAGCCGCCTTATCACCCCAAAGATGGTTGAAGGTGGGGCCCCCCCGGCGGGTTGTAGCTTCATCGAGGACATCATCGTGAAGAAGGGCCGCTAAATGGATCAGTTCCACCGCGGCGGCCACGGGAATGACCGAAGGACCGCTGTAATCATAAAGATCACTGGCCAGCAAAACTAAGAGGGGCCGCAACCGCTTGCCGCCCCTATGGTGCAAATCTAGCAAGACCTCCCGGGCACTGCCTTCCGCCTTCTCTATGATCCGACGGATACACCTATCGATTTGGGACATTTGGGAGGCGTACCCGTCGACTAATTCATTGATCAACTCCATGGAACCACCCCTAACGGACCCCTAAGTGAATGGAGACTAAGCCTCCCCAAAGCTTGTGATAGGACATTTTCCGTAAGCCTAAGCTTAAACCAAGCTCCTTTAATTCTTCGGGAGCCGGGTAAGTACTTAAGGAACGTGGCAGATATTCATAGGCAGCTGGATAGGGAGAAAAGAGACGGCCGAACCAGGGCACAACATAATCGAGATATAAATCCAAGCCCGGCCAGTTCGGCTGGGCTAAATCGATAATCAACAACTTTCCCTCTGGTTTCAATATTTCGATGATTTGCCCCAAACCCCGAACCAAATCTGTTACATTCCGCAGACCAAAGGCGATGGTGGCCAGATCGGCCGACTCCGGGGGCAAATCCAGATTCAAGATATCCCCTTCGGTGAAGGTACACAGATGTCCCCAAGGATGGCCCTCAGCCTTGAGCTGGGCCCGGGCCAACATTTCCGGGCAAAAATCGACCCCCAGCACCTGCCCCCCGGGGGCCACTGCCTTGGCTAACAGCAAAGCCATATCTCCTGTGCCGGTAGCCAAATCAACGGCCCTATCTCCCGGTTGGGGGGCCAACAAACGAAGGGCCCATCGGCGCCATCTCTGGTGACAACCAAGACTGAGCAAATTATTTAAGAGATCATAACGGGGAGCGATCAGGGAGAACATATCCCTAATTTCCCGGGCATCCATGGCTAGTCGTTCAAATAGTAGGCTAATCGCTGCAGCTCAAGGCTGACATCGGAATTGGCCACTTGGACACCCTCGGGGACGTTTAGTTGGACGGGGGCGAAATTGAGGACAGCACGAATTCCAGCATCCACTAGTTCGTCGAGGACCATCTGGGCTGCCGACGCAGGCACGGTGATGATCGCGATCCGAATACCCTTAGCCGCGACGACTTCCCGCAATTCCTCCATAGATTGGATCACCAGACCATCGACTTCCCGACCGACCTTCTCCGGCGAAGCATCAAAGAGGGCCACGGTATGTAAGTTAAAGGCCGATTCTTCCTCATAGCGCTGCCGACTGTAACGGGCCAGGGCCACACCTAAACTACCAAGACCGACGATGGCTACAGGGATCTCCTTTTCCAGATTCAGGATCCGACGCAATTCGCTCTGCAAATAAGCGATCTCGTA
>JBMNRY010000084.1:0-8400 GCA_050944915.1 Limnochordia bacterium | reverse complement strand
CGGCTGGGATCTCCTCGTCAAAGGCGTTATCGGTAATGGTCAAATGGACGGGACCGGGACGACCTTGAACGGCCGCGGCCACAGCCCGCTGGAACTGATGGGGGATCTGCTCCCCGTGGGTCACTCGGGCTACGTACTTACAAATCGGCTCGACCATCCGTTCCTGGTCCATTTCCTGGAAATGCTCTAAGCCTTTAGTCAATTCACTGCTGGCACCGCTGATAAAGAGCATGGGACTGCCATCCCAAAAGGCATTGGCGGTACCGGTAATGGTGTTGGTAAAACCAGGACCACTGCTGACGGCTACAACCCCTAAGGTCCCCGTCAAGCGGCCCCAACCTTCGGCCATAAAGGCGGCTGCCTGTTCATTGTGACAGTCGATGACCGCTAGGCCTTCATCACGGCAGCTGGCTAAGAATGTATGCAATCCATTGCCACATAAGGCAAATACATACTGGACACCGATTTTTTGCAAAGCTTTAACTATCCAAGTTGCACCGTTCACGGACTCACTCCTTTGTGATATAATGTTCAACCTCGGACTCGTTCCCCGAAATCTATCGAAAATCCTGCCAAATAATCGAAGGAAAAATAGACAAAAATGGGTCGCCATCCCGCATATTCTAGGAAAATCTCGAAGCACCGTTGGCGCCATAAAGGGACCTTCCCAGCTTTTATGGAAGGGACCTGGCTATTAACAGGTGGCTAAATTCTTTTCCTTGCGCTGAACGTTAGGGTGAGTTGCCGTCCTGGACTAACGGCGATTTCCAGAACATGCATCAATTGGGCGGGATAAACCTCGTTGTGGTGGCTTTAGGACCGTTTTTGACCGGTTTATCGTGTTATCATTAGTCTAACTCATCTTCCCCTTCCTTGCAAGGGATCTAGGGGAAAAAAGCTAGCCCATCGCCACGGTAATCTTAGCCATCGAGCAGAGGTCCTAGACCACAGCCGGCAGGATGAAGCCCCTAGGGGTCGATAGAATATGGTCCCTTGGCCCCGCTAAATGATCGTTCATTCTAGCCCATTTTGGTTCCCTTCGGTGCGTTCTATGTCGATTGATGGAGAGAGAACTTAGAAAGAAGCCACGGTCTGCCAAGACCGTGGCTTTGGCATTTCCTCTACAACAACGACGGCTTCTTTAGAAGCTTTCCGCTAATCTCTTGTATTTCAGATAGCGGTTCTGGACATCCTTTTGTGCCAGTTCGAAGAGAACTTCAGCCCGCTCTGGGAACTGACGCTGTAGGCTGGCGAAACGTACTTCGCCCATGAGGAAGTCCTTGAGATCCCCTGCTGGCTCCTTGGAATCGAGGATGAAGGGATTCTTGCCCTCGGCTTCCAAGAGGGGATTGTAGCGATAGAGTGGCCAGTAACCGACTTCAACGGCCTTCTTCGCTTCCCGAGCGCTGAGGCTCATGTTGATACCATGGTTAATACATGGTGCATAGGCGATGATGAGGGATGGACCCCGGTAGCTTTCTGCTTCCCGCATAGCCCGCAGTGTATGGTTCATGTTGGCTCCCAAGGCGACGGAGGCCACATAGACATAACCATAGCTCATGGCCATCATGCCTAGATCCTTCTTGCGGGTCCGCTTACCGGAAGCGGCAAACTTGGCCACGGCACCGGTCTGGGTGGCCTTGGAAGCCTGACCACCGGTGTTGGAATAGACTTCGGTGTCGAGGACCAAGACGTTGACATCTTCATCGGAAGCTAAGACATGGTCTAAACCGCCGTAGCCGATGTCGTAGGCCCAACCGTCGCCACCGACGATCCAGATGGATTTCTTGACCAACAGATCGCTGGCGGCTTGGACTGCTTGCAGTGCTGTGGCTACATCGCCGGAAGCACCCTTGATTGCCTCAGGCAACAGGGCTTTGATCTTGTCGGCAGCCGCCTTGGTGATATCGGCGTCATTGGGATCTTCAAGCCACTGGCCGAAGGCATCCTTCAGTTCCGCAGGGATATCAGCCTGGAGCAGAACTTCCATCAGTTGAGCCAACTTCTGCCGGCGCTGGGTGACGGCCAGATGCATCCCAAAGCCAAATTCGGCGTTGTCTTCGAAGAGGGAGTTGGCCCAAGCCGGTCCGTGTCCCTTTTCGTTGACGCTGTAGGGACAAGTCGGTGCTGTACCGCCGTAGATGGAGGAACAACCGGTGGCGTTAGCGATGAGCATGCGGTCACCGAAGAGCTGGGTGGCCAGCTTGATATAAGCTGTTTCTCCACAACCGGCACAAGCGCCCGAGAATTCGAAGAGAGGCTGCTTAAACTGGCTGTTCTTAACGTTGGTCGGTTCGATTTCCACATCGACCACAGGCAGTTTCTGGGCGAAATCCCAGTTGTCCGATTCGACCTGGGAATGGTCGGCCAAGGGCTCCATGGCCAGGGCCTTGGTCTTAGCCGGACAAACGTCGTAACAGTTGCCACAACCGGTACAATCTAAGGGCGAGACCTGAATCCGGTACTGGAGGCCCTTCAATTCTTTACCTGTAGCCGGCAAGGTGACGAAGCTTTCCGGTGCATCGGCCAGATCTTCTTCGCTGCTCAAATAGGGCCGAATGGCGGCATGGGGGCAGACGAAGGAACACTGGTTACACTGGATACAATTCTCGCTGAGCCAAACAGGGATGTTGATGGCGATGCCCCGTTTTTCATACTTGGTTGTCGCGGTGGGGAAGGTTCCGTCGGGGGTAAAGGCGCTGACCGGCAGCTCGTCACCCTTGAGGCGAGCGATAGGTTCGACGATCTCGGCTACGAATTCGTTAGCGGTTTCCAGAGTTGCTGCCGCTTCATCGCTAGCTTCAGCCCAGCTGGCGGGGTAATTGATTTCCACCAGATTGTCTTCGGCGGAATCGACGGCGGCGTAGTTCATCTGGACGACCTTTTCCCCTTTGCGGCCGTAGGTCTTGTAGATGGCTTCTTTCATGTACTTGACGGCATCTTCCGCGGGGATGACATTGGCGATCTTGAAGAAGGCAGACTGTAAGATGGTATTGATCCGACCACCCAATCCGATTTCGCCAGCGATCTTCACCGCATCGATGTTGTAGAAGCGCAGTTTCTTCTGGGCGATGGTGCGCTTCAGGGAGGCCGGCAATTGCTCTTCCATTTCCTCTAAGCTCCAGGGGGAGTTCAAGAGGAAAACGCCGCCCTCTTTAATACCATCCAATAGATCGTAGCGGGTCACATAGGAAGAATTGTGACAAGCGATCAAATCAGCCTGATCGATGAGATAAGGAGCTTTAATGGGGCTGTTACCAAAGCGTAAGTGGCTGATGGTGACCCCGCCTGATTTCTTGGAGTCGTAGACGAAATAACCTTGGGCGAACATATCGGTATGGTCGCCGATGATCTTAATGGAGTTCTGGTTGGCACCAACGGTACCGTCGGAACCTAAACCGAAGAACTTAGCCCGATACAAACCTTCCGGTGCCACGTCGATGATATCTTCTACGGGCAAGGAGGTGTTGGTCACATCATCGGTGATACCGACGGTGAAGCTGTTCTTCGGATTATCGCTGTTAAGGTTATCGAAAACAGCCTTGGCCATGGCCGGTGTGAATTCCTTGGAACTTAAGCCGTAGCGGCCGCCGATGGTCAAGATGTCGTTCTTGCCGGCTTCCCGCAGAACGGTACATACATCTTGGTAGAGGGGCTCGCCTACGGAACCTTGTTCCTTAGTCCGGTCGAGGACTGCGATCCGCTTCACACTGGCGGGCAAGACGTCCAAGAAATGCTTGGTGGAGAAGGGCCGATAGAGACGGACCTTAATCAGACCCAGCTTGGCGCCTTGGGCGTTGAGATGCTTAACAGTTTCTTCTACCGTTTCACCGCCGGAGCCCATGATGACGATGATGCTTTCGGCATCTTCAGCGCCGAAGTAATCAAAGGGCTTGTAATGGCGACCGGTTAATTTACCCACTTCCTCCATAACTTCCACGACGATTTCGGGGGTAGCCAGATAGTAAGGATTGGCTGCTTCCCGGCCTTGGAAGTAGATGTCGGGGTTTTGGGCCGTTCCCCGCAGATGGGGGTGTTCAGGATTCATTGCCCGGCTGCGGAATTCAGCGATGGCATCCCAGGGCACCAAATCGGCCATTTCTTCATAGTCAATGACATCGATCTTTTGGATTTCATGGGAGGTCCGGAAACCGTCGAAGAAGTGGAGGAAGGGTACCCGGCTCTTCAAGGTAGCCACGTGGGCGACTAAAGCCAAATCCATTACTTCTTGGACCGATCCGGAAGCCAGCATGGCAAAACCTGTTTGCCGTGCGGCCATGACGTCGGAATGATCACCAAAGATCGACAGGGCATGGGTAGCCAAGGAACGGGCTGAAACGTGGAAAACCGTCGGCAGGAGTTCCCCGGCGATTTTGTACATGTTAGGGATTTTCAACAATAGACCTTGGGATGCGGTGAATGTAGTCGTTAAGGCACCGGCGACCAGGGAACCGTGGACAGCTCCCGCTGCACCGGCTTCCGACTGCATCTCCGCGACACGAACTGTTTGACCAAACAAGTTCTTCCGGCCATGGGCTGCCCACTGATCGGCTTCTTCACCCATATTGGAAGAAGGGGTGATGGGGTAGATGGCGGCCACATCGCTAAATGCGTAAGCAACATGGGCGGCAGCGGTATTACCGTTAATGGTCATCTTCCGCATAATCTGTGAATGCCTCCTTTAGCTGTGCAAATACAGTAAACAAGGGTGGCGCCGAGTTAGTTGTGAAAAATAACTCAAACGCGTACTTCCCTCCGGTTAACACCGCGAATCTATCCCGGCAGATTTTTCAAAAAACCCCGGGTAGAATAAAGGGAAGCCTTTTTGACCATAGACATGTTCTATACTTAGTTAGAGATCTCCTGCAAGAAAATTTGGGCCGGGGAAATTGGCAAGATCTTAAGGAGGGATCTATTTCCAGGGGCAGGAGCTTTCCAGGGTCGAAGGGATCTGTTAAGCTAAAGGTCAACGGGAGGTGTATGGCCTATGAAACTGCTGTTAGGTTTGTTGCTAGTCCTTCTAGCCTTCAATCCAGGAGCTAAGGAATTACCAGTGGTTGACTATTTCCCAGCCCGGCCAGGTGTAATCCATCATTTTGCCGGCGAAGGCAATGAATATGCCCCCTTTATCAGGACCTTTCAATATGTGGAAGAGCCCTATATCCAACTAACCGATGCCACCGGAGGAACGACCCTAGTTCAAGTCTATGAACGAAGGCCCGATAAGCTGCTTCTTTGGTACCGGGAAGGGGAATTCTACGGAGAGGAAAGGATCATCGGCACGGCTTGGGAGGAACCCCTGATCATCATCGAAGGTCCCCTGGAAATCGGTCACAGCTGGATTACCCAGGATCAAACAAGAACCATCACTGCCGTCGATGCTTCCCTGGAGCTACCGGGAGGAAAATTCGACCATGTGCTGGTCATTGAAATCACTTACGCCCACCAAGATGCCGGCATCGGCCATGAGTATTACGCTCCGGGGGTAGGTTTAATTCAGCGGACCTATACTGGGGAAGACTGGCAGGTCAGTTCCTATTTGGAAAAGATCGATCGTGGGGGAGATTCGAGAGGTTTATAAAAAGGGTGGCAAAATAGCCCCTTTGGGGGAAAGGCTTCCATAATAATTAATAAATCCATCCCAGGTCCTTTATGGGAACGATCAAGACCAGACCTCCCTGTCTGGTCTTGATTTAATTTAACTCATCTTCAATTTCCGCCTTCAGTTGTTCCACAGTGTCCCGACGGTGGGCGTTCTTCGCGCTGACCCGGCGCTCTTCTTCCTCGGGCAGATCATCATGATGCAAGGTTTCTTCCGCTTCCTGGAGGTTCTCCAGGGTGTTTTCGATTTGTTGTTCTAAATATTCCACCCGTTCCTTTTTGTTATGGGGTTTTTTGCCCATGGGTTACCTCCTGTTCTGTTCCTGTTGAAAGGCATACTCATCTTTGATCTCTTCCCGCTTGGCGGCGATGGCTGCCTCCCGGCGGCGGTTTTTAGCTAAGATGGCCTCCCGTTGATCTTCCGGTAAGTCCATCTGTAGGGTTTCGTGGGCTTCTTCTAAATTTTCGATGGTGTTGACCACCTGTTCCTGGAGCTTCTCCACGTTATCGCTGCGATCGTCGGGTTTCGGTTTGGAATGTCTGGCCACCAAACTCCTCCTTTCTCCAGTCCTATCTGCTAGTTTGAAGCTCCCCCAAGGCAATTATGCTGGAGAATATTAACTCCCTAGGGGGAGGAAAACCCCGCCAAAGGGGCAAAATATAAACAGTAGTGGCAAATTTCCCTAAATTAAGGGGGCGGTGAGCAATATGTCATTCCAGCCGGTGGAGGGATGGGGGCAGTTACCCCCGGGACTCGATCTGGTGGAAGTAAGCGGTATTGGGGTCGATAGCCAAGACTGGGTTTATGTCTTCAACCGGGGTTCCCAACCGGTAGTCCTTTTTGATGGGCGGGGAAACTACCTTGGACCGTGGGCTCCCGGTGCTTTTAAGCGGCCCCACAGCCTGTTCATCACCGCCGCCGGTGAGGTTTATTGTGTCGATGATGGCGGCCATGCCGTCTACCGGATGGACCGGGAGGGCAACAAGGAGCTTTCTCTGGAGATGGGTCCTTCCGATACAGGCTTCATCCCCGGCGACTATTTTTCCGTCCGCTACGGCGGACCGCCCTTCAACCAGCCTACCGATGTGGCCGTGGCCCCCACGGGAGAGATCTATGTCACCGATGGTTACGGAAACGCGAGGGTCCATAAATTTTCCTCTACCGGTGAACACCTTTTATCCTGGGGCGGACCGGGGGAAGGAAAGGGCCAGTTTCGCCTGCCCCATGGGATTTGCATCGATGGTGAGGGATTGGTCTATGTGGCCGATAGGGAAAATAGCCGCATCCAAATCTTCGATCCTGAAGGGAACTATTTGACCCAATGGTCTTCGATCCGCCGACCTAATCAGCTGCGCATCGGGCCCGATGGGTTGTTCTATGTGGCGGAGCTAGGCTATGTCTTTACCTTCCAACGGTCGGGAGCCGATTTTTCGGCACCCCGGGCGCGGGTCACCGTGCGGGACCGACAGGGCCGGATTCTGGCTAGTGTGGAAGAAGAGGATCCCTATTGGGCACCCCATGGTTTGGCCCTCGATTCCCAGGGCCATCTCTATGTCGGTTCGGTGAATAGGTCCTTTAGTCGTAGAACGGCACCGGAGGATACGGTGATTTTAAGAAAATATCAGCCTTTATGAGGAGGAGTTGACATGGGCAAAGATTTTGTCTCCTTTGGTGAAGTGATGCTGCGGTTAACGGTGCCTAAAGGCCATTCTTTAGGGGAAACGAAAACCTTTGAGGTTTATGTGGGCGGCTCGGAGCTCAACGTGGCCATTGCCGCCAGCAACATCGGTTTATCCACCGGGTTTGTGACGAAACTACCGGCCAAGGGCCCGAGCAGCCAGGTCTTCCGAACTGCCCGAGCCTATGGGGTCGATGTCTCCCACATCATCACCAGCCCCGACGGTCGGATGGGCCTTTACTTCCATGAATTCGGAACGGCCCAAAGGGCGGCCCATGTTGTTTATGATCGGGAGAACTCCGCTATCCGCAGCCTGCAACCAGGGGAGATCGACTGGTCCCAAGTCTTCGCCGATGCCCGGATGTTCCACACCTCGGGGATCACCGCGGCCTTAGGGCCAGGACCCTTGGCTGTCCTGAAAGAAGGGCTGCAAAAGGCCAAGGAAATGGGGCTCAAGGTGAGCTTCGATCTTAATTACCGGGCGACCTTGTGGACCCCCGAGGAAGCGGGGGCGGTGATTCGACCCCTCATGGAGTATGTGGATATCCTCTTCGCCTCCTTGGACGACATCCGTCTGCTGCTGCAGATCGATAAGCCGACCATCGCCGAGACTTACCAAGGGATCGCCGCCGAATACGGGGTGCCCGTCATCGCCGGTGTGGCCAATGTTCCGGAACACCAAGGAGCGCCGTGGACGGCCTTCGCCTGGTATGAAGGGGAGTTGCTGGTCGACCGGAGGGAATTCCGAGTGGAAACCATCGACCGGATCGGAGCCGGGGATGCCTTTGCGGCCGGTTTCCTCTGGGGTTACTTCAAGGATCAAATTCCCCGGGGCTTAGCCTACGGCAGTGCCATGTTGGCCTTGAAAAACGCGATGCTTGGCGATTACTTCTGGGGCAGTCCCGCCGATATAGAGGAATTCTTGGCCGAAGGGCCTAAACTGGTCAAACGCTAGGGATCTTAAGCTTTGGTCTGCGGACCAAAGCTTTTTTTGTTAAGGAAAACAGGGCAGTTGTCGATAGATCTACTATAAGGATGACAGCAAGGTGGTGAGCATTTTTGGTCAGGGAAATTAGTAGCCTATCCGCCCTTAAACCGACGATCTATCCGGAAGTCAATT
>JBMNRY010000083.1:0-8446 GCA_050944915.1 Limnochordia bacterium | reverse complement strand
CTCGACTTGCATGTATTAGGCACGCCGCCAGCGTTCGTCCTGAGCCAGGATCAAACTCTCCGAAAAAAGTTGATCTTAAGCTCTTAAAAACACAAGCTTGGTACACTGTTTAGTTTTCAAGGTTCAACTGCTGCCCCGAGGGGCGACAGGTATTATCCTAACACGATGGGAGCCCCTTGTCAACATGGAAATTTTCCTCAGATTTCAACCCTGTTTTTAGTATCGCGCTTTAAACATAATTTATGTAGAGATACTTCCTTTGCCTAGTGCCCTTCCAACAAAAGATGCTGCCGCCAAGGATAAGCAGCACATCGCCGATGCTAAAGACGTTAGGCAGGGGGAAAGGTGGAGGCAGGTAGAAGACATCGGCCAAAAACCAGGCCTTGGTCTCCGCAGTGAGCGCGATCCCGTTATGGAACACATCGCCTTGGGCCAACACCTCGGCTACGACTTCCATGCCGGCCCCTTCCAAGGCCTCTATGGACATGGGCATATAACCGCCGTTGAGGGCAATAACTAAGAAATTACAGGCCAGTCCCAGGAACAAAATCTTCGCCCCTGGTAGATGGAGATTGAGTAAGACGACAAGCAACAAGAGGAAATAGGTGACTAGATGCACCAGATGATCGTATTCCGATACTTCCTGATTAAACAACGCCACCTGAATCAATAGAGGAAGGAAAAACAAAAAAGATGCCCGCAAGGGCCATTGGGCCAACCGTTTGAGGGAACCTCCAGTAAGGAGGGAGAGGACGAAAACTAAACCGACAAAAAAGGGAATAAACATTATTTATCTCCTCGCTACTTCATCTGTTTGCACTAAAGGGGCGGAAAGGAACTCCACCTCTTCTTCCTCCCATAATTCACAAAAGGCCTCCACAACTCGGCTATCGAACTGGGTCCCCATCCCTTCCCGCAGACGGGCGATGGCCTCATCGTGGCTTAATCCCCGACGATAAGGTCGATCGGTAGTCATCGCGTCATAGGAGTCGGCAACGGCGATGAGCCTGGCCCCTAAGGGAATCTCCTCCCCCGCTAAGCCATCGGGATAGCCTGTGCCATCGATGCGCTCATGATGGTGGCGGATCAAAGGCACACCTCTTTCATATAAGCTTAGGTTTTCCAACATTTCCACCGCGATCATGGGATGCTGCCGGACCGTTTCCCACTCCTCCTCGGTCAGCGGACCTGGCTTCGTCAGGATATTGTTGCTCCAGGCTACCTTACCTAAATCGTGGATCCGAGCTGCCGAAACGGCTACCGCGATGTCGGTGATGGGTAGACCCATTTTTTCCCCTAGACGTTGGGTCAATTCGGCCACCCGTTGGGAATGATGATAGGTGTATTCATCCCGACGGTCGATGGCATCGGCAAAGGTCTCTAAGGCCCTTCGAGTTTCCACCTGCAAGTTACTAAAGGTCTCGAAGGCGTAATGGATAATCATTAGAGGTAAAAACAAAAGGATTATAGCTAAGGGTTCCCGCTGATAGATGAAGGCAGCCATGGCCCCTAAAGGATAAAGGGCCGCATCATGGACGATGACCGTTTTATTAGTCATCTGCCAAATCTCTAATAAGGGTTTATCGATGGCCAAGGAGACGACCGCCAAGGTAAAAAAGACGTTTAGGCCCAGAAAACAGGCGGCAGCAGCCAATAAACCTACCCAATTGGAGCTGATGTAAAAATCACTACTTCGGGCAAAGAAGGTGTAGGCAACCCCAGCTACACCTGTACAGATGATATAATGGCTTATATTAAAGATAATTTTTAAAGGCGATTTACGGCGTAACAGCTCGCCAACGCCCACGGCCAAGGTCGCCAAGAGAACGGCCCCGTGGGTTCCAAAGATAATAATCGCGGCGAAATAAAAGGCCGTCGATACGGCCACAGCTTGTCCCTCTTCATCTCCCAGATGCTGCAAAGGCATCGATACGGGAGACTTCTCGGCGATGGTCGTGAAGACAAAGAACAGTAAAAAACTGATATTGGTCAGCGCCAGAGGTAATGAAGGCAATGCCCGCCACAGAAAGGGCAAGGCTAAAGCCGCTATGGCCAACACGTAGATTTGTAACAAGCGGCCTGACCTGGACAATGTTGAATCCCCTTCCGCAAGTATTCGCCCGCAGGAATTTTTTCACAAAGACTATAAAGTTTATCCCCAAGTAGGTCGATATATATATCCTGCGGGCGCTGGAAAACTCTTGTGGTTCAAGGGTTTAAGGTCCTACACTGGCGCCCTTCTTAGTTCCATTTCCATCCAGCTCCGGAAGCCACGATAAAGGATGCAATGGCCATCAGATAATAGAGCACTCGCCACTTCATAAGTATTCACCTCCTAATTTACCGATTTGGTTGAATTATTCTGCGAAACAATGGTAATTCCTTCCTCAGATTATTTTTCCCCAGGAAAGCGCAAAAGTGAAGGACAAACACCAATCAATGGCTTTTCATGCCCGTTTCTATAATCTACGAGCTTATAAGCTCCCGCCAATTTGTTATAATAATCCAATAAAGGATCAACGGAGTTGTCCCCATGGAATACAAATACGGAAAAAATGCTAACTACGAGGATTTTTCTAGCGGTCGTGTTTTGTACCACATCAAGGGAATGACCAACTTCCCCGTCCGGTTAGCCCAAGAAATCTACGGTCGATGCTTGGAATACTCGCCCAAGAAACGGGAGATCACCTTGTATGATCCCTGCTGTGGTGGAGGCTACCTGCTGACAGTCCTGGGTTTTTTGAACCAAGACACTTTAGGGACTATCATCGGCAGCGATATCAACCCAGAACTACTCTCGATAGCCCGCAAGAACCTAAGCCTATTGAGAACAGAGGGCATCGAAAAACGAACGGAAGAAATCCAGGAGATGATGGATCTTTATCAAAAACCTTCCCATGGGGAAGCCCAGGGCAGCGCTTTGAAGTTGATGACTCTCCTAAAGAGAGAACTGGTCACCCAAGTCTTCCAGGCCGATGTCCTTCAAGGGATTCCCTTGACCATCCAACCCGATGTGATCATTACCGATGTTCCCTACGGTCAGCTGGTCCAATGGCAAGGCGCGGAGGAAAATTTCACCCGTCGGCTTTTGGAAAACTTAGCAAAGATCTGTACTCCCCAAACCATCATCGGCCTTTGTACGAACAAAAAACAGAAGGTACAAATCGATGGATTTTCCCGATTGGAACGACAACAGATCGGCAAAAGACAATTTATCATCTTAAGAAAAAACTGATCAAGAACAAGGCTTTCGACAAGAATTCCCATGGGCAAACCATGGGAATTCTTCCTTCGGAGGGACTACGATTGCTTTTACCCATAGGGGAGCTTAGGGCTCCCCTATTGTTTTTCAGCAACACTAGCTACCCGATGGGCATAAGGCGAGCGGACGAGCCTGAGGAAACCGATCCCGCTTTCTGTTTCCTCCACAATCTGCTCCGAAGGCGCCGGTGTCGCCAGACTGACCGCGACGGTAGTAATGAGGGAAACCAATAAGCCGATCAAGCTGAAATGGAAAGGTAGAGGGGAAAGGAATTGGTGGACATAGCCAGCAGCTAACCCACCGACGAGACCGGCGGCCATACCGGCGATAGCACCGGCTCCATTGGCCCGGGACCAGTAAAGGCCGGCCAAAAGGGGTACACAATAGGTTGACAACATCAGGCCGATCCCCATCCACACCAACCAAGCCAGCAACGGTGGCGGATACAAAGCGGTGAGGAAGGCCAAAACGCTTGTAATCACTACTGCCCAACGGCTAACGGCTTTAACCTGCTCATCGGAAGCATCGGGCCGGAGTATATTGTGGAAGATATCCCAGCTAATGGAAGCACTGATGGTTAATAACAATCGGTCCGTTGTGGACATGACGGCAGCCAGGACGACGACACCGAAGACGGCCCACAGAGACTGGGGCAGAATATATTCAATAGCTCCTAAAAGGGCGTAGTCGGGATGGGGTACCGTGTACAAGCCGGCTTCGACCATCACCCGGGAAGCCAGCCCACCAAATTTGATGAGGTAGAAGACGACGATATAGATCAAAAAGCCCCAGAAAGGTCCCCATTTATAATAACTGGCCTTCCGTGCTGTCAAGATATTATTGATGCTGTGGGGTGCGGCGGCCAGCCCAAAGGTCAACAGGAAAAAGAAGGATACCAAAAACAACGGTGTCAAAAAGGCGTGTTCTCCCAAGGGTGGATGAACTTGGGGATAGGCTATACTGACCAAGTGGGGATCAATAGCCCCTAAAGCCGCGTTAATGGCTGCTAGGCCTCCGGCGGCCTTAATTACCCCTGGAATGAGGACGATAACACCAATCAACAAAGCCATGCCCTGGATAAAGGTAATCTGGGCTACGGCCATCAGACCACCGAGAAGAACGTATAACCCGATGACCCCCGTGGCGATAAGGAGCGCATATACCTCCGGCAAATCGAAGAGCCAGGCCAAAACAATGCTCACCGCCCGGTATTGGCCAACAAGATAGATGAAACTGATGATGATGCCCGAAAGACCGGCCAAAGCCCGAATGGTCCGGCGTGACTGGTAACGATGGGCCAAATAGTCCTGGACAGTATTATACTTAAATCTACGGCTGACCCGGTGGAGTTTAGCACCAAAGAGGGTCATCAACACTGCCACACTGGCACAAACGAAGATGGGTTCCCACATGCTGGGCCAACCGGAAACATAGGCCAAAGCACTGGAACCTAAGACCGTCATGCCGCTTAACACTGAACCGATAACAAGCAACATAAAGGTAACAAAGCCTAGATTGCGCCCAGCGACGATGAAATCTTCGGCACTAGTTACCAATCGCGAAGCCCGAATACCGACGGACAAGATAATGGCGAAATATACTATGACGATGGCAACGGTAAGACTCACTTATGTACCTCCTAATCTTCTGGCCGGAAGGACCAGCCCCAGAGTATTAAAAGAAAACAGATCAACCCAGGCAGCAAGAAAAAAGGCCAACCTGTGTCTAGCGGCAATCCAAACATAAACAACCCTCCATGACGATTTTAGTAATTATCATACCGATATATTTAGGTTATTCGGCGCGCTATTCCCTATCCCTTCCTAAAATCGTAAAAAAGAAGGCATAAAAAACCTCCCCGCAGGGAGGTCATTATTGGACGATGGCCCGGGAACGGATCATCTCTTGATGGGGATCAGGTACCGGCAACATGGACAGGATGGCGGGGATGAGAACAACAGCTAAGGAACCTAAGGCCACCGGAAGGCCGTAGATGTCGGCTAGACGGCCGCTAATAGCCGAGCCGATACCTCCTAAACCGTAAACAAGGCCCATCATCAAACCGGAAGCTAGGGCAGTGTTGCCTACCATTAATTCCTGGGCGTGGACGGTAGTGACCGACATGGAACCCATGACCGTCAATCCCGTCAAGGCAAGGAAGACAACCTTGAGGATGCCGCTGCTGACCAAGTAGAGGGGAAGGGTCACCGCAGCGATGAGCAAGGTCAAGATGGTCACATTCTTCCGACCCCATTGGTCCGATAAACGTCCTCCGATGAGGGTACCGATGCTACCGGAGAACAAGTATAGGGTCAGCATGTAGCTTCCATACTGGGGTGAATAACCTTGGGACACATAAAACACCGGGAGGTAATTAACTAATCCGGTATAGGCCCAAGATCTTAAGGTAGCCGCCAAACTGAGGAGGAAGACCTGACCCCGGGAAGCCAACCAATCCTCACCCCACCGCTTCTTAACCTGACCCACCGACGAGGGTGCGTCTTTTTGAGCGCCTAACTGATTGCCTAAGACTCCACTGGCCACCAAAAGAATGGCGACGATTATACCGGGGATAGCTAACCAAACCGTTCCCGCCAGTCCCCATTTCATGACCACGGTCACGACGGCGATGGGACCGATGGCATACCCGATGGTTCCCGAAACGATATAGATCGAGGTCACCGATCCCACCTGCTCAGGGGTACTCTGTTGACGAAGCAAAGCCGAACCTAAAGGATGGTATAATGCAGAGCCTAATGGTCCCAAAATGATCAACAGCACTAACCATCCGTAGCTGGGCACCAACCCCAACAGGGCCGTCAACAAGGCCAGCCAGACTAGACTATAAACCAAATTCGTTCCCCGTCCCCCTTGGTCGACAAAATAACCGAAGAGGGGCTGGGTAAAAGATCCTGAGACGGCCCGGACGGCGATGAGGATCCCTACCAAGGTAAAGCTCAAGTCGAAATGGGCGATCAAGAAGGGCAATAACGATGGCAGCGTGTTCATATATAAATCGACCACCGCATGCCCTAAGGAAATGGTCACATATTGGATCAACCCGATCTACTCCTCTCCTCCATTGCTGATGAAACCCGATAGCTAACGCGCCAAAAAGCTGCCCAGCGGTGGGCAGCTTCCCTTGAAGGGTTAACTAGCGCCGGCCACCGGAAACGATGATTTCTTCGCCAGTAATCCCACTGGCAGCATCGCTGGCGAGGAAACAAGCAACTTCCGCGATTTCTTCCTCCGTCACCATCCGCCGCAGGGGAGTATCCTGCAAAGTCTTGGCCACCATTTCCTCCACACTCAAACCAAATTCCTTGGCTCGTTTTTCCATCACCCGGTCGATACGCGGTCCGGCGACGGCCCCAGGACAAACGGTGTTCACCCGGATATTATCCGGTCCAACTTCTTCGGCCACCGCCCTGGCTAAACCGATCATCCCCCATTTGGAAGCGCAGTAATTGCTACGCCCCCGAAGGCCTCGGGTCCCCGACAAGGAGGAAATATTAATGACACAACCTTGGCCTGCCTTTTTCATAATAGGTATAACATGTTTGCAAAACAAGAAAGCGGAGTTAAGATTAACTTTAATACCGTGGTCCCATTCCTCGAGATCTATCTCCGTGATGGGAGCGCTGGGTCCTTCAATACCGGTATTATTGACTAGGATATCGATCTTTCCAAAAGCGGCGACAGCCCTTTCTACCGCCCTGCGGGCCACCTCTTCCTGGGAAGCATCACCAACGACAACTAAGACTTGCCGACCCAAGGCGGCTCCTTCCCTGGCCACTTCCTCCATGGCCTCCTGAGTTCGGGCCACCAGGACCAAATCGGCCCCTTGGTCTAAGAACTTCCTCGAGATGGCTCGACCGATCCCTTTGCCACCACCGGTAATAATAGCGACTTTATCCTTTAGAACCACTTTGATCCCCGCCTTTCTTTATTAGCCTATGTTTCACCTTCTTCGGCCCTTCCTCCTTCTTAGCGAGGTCAGTAAAACCCTTCTGCGCCAGAAGGGACCCAAGAAAAATTTCAGCTTCCAGATTGGATAAGCCTAAAGAATCCTGTCCAGTCCAAGGAATTTTGGATAATCACCCCGTTCGACTTCCTCGGTAGGGAAAAGTCGAGTATCGATGGTATTACTGGTGTATGATCACAGGGAAAGGGGTAAGGTCATGCTGGATAAACTCAATCTTGTCATCGACTATATTGAAGATCATCTGACCGATGAACTGTCCCTGGAGGAGATCGCCGCCTATGCTGGAGTTTCCGATTATCACCTGGGGATCGTCTTCTATCATCTTACCGGATTCCGATTGGGTGAGTATATCAAAAACCGGAGACTGGCGGAAGCCAACCGCGAACTCTTAGCTGGAACAAAGGTAACCGATGTTGCCTTTAAGTACGGATACCAATCCCTGGACGGCTTCTCCCGGGCCTTTAAAAGGTGGAGTGGTTTCTTGCCCTCGGAAGTAAGAGGTAAGGGATTAAACAAATCCTTTCCTAAACTTTCCTTCATCATCACCGTCAAAGGAGGAGTTTCTATGGAATTTCGGATCGAAGAGAAACCGGCTTTTAATCTAGTAGGTGTCAGCAAAAGGGTCCCCATGCAATTTGAAGGCATCAACGCTGAGATCGTGAAACTGGCGGAAAGCATAACGGAGGAACAAAGAAGGGAAATGCGCTCTTTGCAGAATATGGAACCTTATGAAATAGTTAATGCTTCCTACGATGCTGATGCCCATTTCTTAAGGGAAGAAGGCTACTTAACCCACTTGATCGGTGTTTTGACCACCGAAGCACAAGTGAGCCAGGGTTTAGAAAAACTGCCTGTGGAAGCTGGCACCTGGGCGGTATTTCCCAACGAAGGGCCCTTTCCTTCCACCTTACAGCAGACAATGGCTCGAATCTATGGGGAATGGCTGCCTACTTCTGACTACGAAATAATCAAGGCCCCGACTTTCTCCTTCACCAAAATGAAGGATGAAGACTACGCTTACAGCGAAATCTGGCTTCCGGTGCGCAAACTGAATAAGTAATACAAAGAAGCGCTGTCTAGTGACAGCGCTTTCTAAAATTAGGTCCCGGCGGCGACCTACTCTCCCACCACGAGATGTGGCAGTACCATGGGCGGTGGAGGGCTTAACTGCTGTGTTCGGAATGGGAACAGGTGGAACC
>JBMNRY010000082.1:0-8567 GCA_050944915.1 Limnochordia bacterium | reverse complement strand
CCCAACACGGGAGGGATGGGGGCTTACAGTCCCACCCGGGTCCTTACGCCTTCGTTGGAGGAGAAGGTCATGGAGACCATAGTCCGTCCCACTATCGAGGGCATGGCTAGAGAAGGACGTCCCTATCAGGGAGTCCTCTATGTAGGTTTGATGCTAAATGCTGACGGGCCCCGGGTGGTGGAGTTCAACTGTCGTTTCGGCGATCCCGAAACCCAGGTGATCCTACCCAGGCTGAAAAGTGATCTCTATCCCGTCCTCGAAGGGTGCGCCAAGGGTGATTTAGGAGATCTGGAGCTTCAGTGGGATCCCCGTAGTGCCCTATGTGTAGTCCTGGCTTCCCAGGGTTATCCCGGCGATTACAAGGTGGGAGAACCCATCACTATCGGTTCTTTAGATGATGATATCTATCTGTTCCACGCGGGAACGGCTTACCAAGGGGGCCAGTTGGTCACCGACGGAGGCCGGGTACTCGGGGTCACGGCTTTGGGGGATGATTTGGCCCAGGCCCAAGAGCGGGCCTATGCCGCCTGTAGAGAGATTTCTTTCCCCGGTTGTTACTACCGGCGGGACATCGGGTGGCGGGCTTTGTAAGGTTTTCGGAAAAAATGTAGCCCTCCCAGGAGGAAAAGGGCTCCGGGGGGCGAATCAGAACATAAATCCCCAGGAATGCCTGGGGAGTAATGACAATTCAAGGATTTGGCCCTCTGCCAGTTTTCTGGGCTACGGGATACGGTAGGTCGACAGGGGATGGGTGCTGAGCCTCGGGCTCCGCTCATTTCCTGTCTCTTTTTTCCTTGGGTAGCAGGTCAGGCCGGGGGCTAACATAGAGGGTTTTATGTCCTTCGTAACTCACCATTCCCGGGGCCGCCCCCGGGATTTTCCGTACGTGTTTAACCCTGGTATAATCCACCGGCACCTTGGTCGACTCCCGAGCTGCACTATAGTAAGCCGCGAGGCGGGCAGCCTCCTCTAAAGTCTCCTGGGAGACAGGCCTCCCTTGACAGGGGATGATCACATGGGAGCCGGGGATATCCTTGGTATGCAACCAGAAATCCTCACTATGGGCCCGCCGCAGAAGAGCTTCGTTTTGGCGGCTGTTTCGTCCCACCAACAGGAGTTGGCCCTCTTGGGAGATGAACTGGCGAGGTCGGCTCCCTTGGGGGAGCTGACGGCGGGGCGCCCCATCACCCTTGGTCAAGGTTTCTTGTAGTCCTTTGAGTTGCTCTAAGTCTCCCTCCTCGATAGTTTCCAGCAGCCCTTCCCAATGGGCTAAAGCACCTCTCGTTCCCTCGATTTGGCGGTGGGTCGCTGCTTGTCCCTTTTTTCCCTTGCGGTAACGGCGAAAATAGAGTTGGGCATTTTGGACTCCATCGTAGCGGGGATCTAAGGGGATGGTCAAAGGCTCGTTGTCGGCGTAATAATTGTTGACGGTCACTTGATCTTGACCCTTTTCGATTAAATGGAGATGGGTCATGATCAGCTCTCCCCGTAGTTTATGCTCATCAGCCCGCTGGGCTTGGGCTAAAGCAGCTTCCTGTTTGGCCAGCTTGTTTCTTTCCTTATCGATCCGATTTTTCACTATTCGGGTCAGTTGGGTCCTGATATCTCCCAGTTCCCTTTGGTGCAACCGTTGTTGGTAATAGGCGGCTAAGGCTGCGCTGGGGCCAGGATAAGTGCGGCTTGGTCGGTAGGTGATGGCCATGGCGCTGATAGCCACCGGTTGTTCCCCCTCCCAGCCTACGGAAGGGCAGAAGGCCTTAGTTCTTAGCATATCCTGTAATTCCTGGAGGGTAGGCATTAACCCTTGGCTTCGGGCTCGATAGGCCAGTTCCCTTGCCGTATGGGGTCCCACGCCGGCCAGGTGGGCAATGAAGGCATCCTTCTCCAAGGGAATGTCTAAGGGGGGTAAGCTCTGGCGGCTGAGATCGATCTTGCCCTGGGCCGGTGGAGGTAAATAGGGCAGGCCGGGCGCGATCTGCCGGTACCGACTCATCTGGCTGTCAATATTTTTCCAGGCACCCAGGATCTGCCGGGTCCCATCATCGATGAGGATGAGATTACTGTATCGACCCATGATCTCCAGGATCAGGCGGGGATCGACTAGACCCTTGTCGGCAGAGGAGGATTCAAAGCTGAGTTCCAAAACCCGCTCCAGTCCCGGTTGTTCCACAGCCAGAAGACGCCTGGTCTCCAGGTATTTGCGCAACAGCATACAAAAGGCCGGGGGTGTGGCCGGGTTTTCTTTCACCTCTTCCGTCAGATAAGCCCGCGGATCTTGGGGATTAGGGGCTAGTAAAAGTTGGTAGCTTTCCCCCGGGCGGCGAAAGTGGAGATAGATTTCCCCTCCTGGATGTTGATAGATTTTATGTATCCGGGCTCCTAGTAGTTTTTCTTCTAGCTCACTCCGCAAGGCGGCCAGCATTATCCCGTCCATGGTCCTTTTTACCTCCCTTAGAGATCGATCAAAGTATAGCACCGACCCTGAAGGTGGTCAACAAAACTGGTTTTTGACTAACCCTGGAGACAGTGGTAAAATTAGTAACAATCGAAGGAGAGGGGTGGGAAGGATGGCGGAGAAGATCATCGGTGCCTCCATCGGCCAATGTGTCCATGTGGCGGGGATTATCAATTTTCTCCGGTTGGCCGAGGAGCAAGGTTATGATACGGAATTTCTCGGTCCCGCCGTTTCCGTCGAAGAATTGTTAGATGCCGTATTAGAGGCCGATCCCCAGTGGATTGCCGTCAGCTACCGGCTCACCCCTAGTGTTGCCGCCGAGCTATTTGAGGAATTGGCAGACAGGGCCGCTGAACTGGGGCTCATCGATAAGAAGTTCATCTTCGGGGGAACTAAGCCAGTTGCCCAGGTGGCTAAAGAGACTGGATTTTTCCAGGGCGTTTTCAGTGGAGAAGAGACCATCCCGGAGATCATCGCCTTTCTCAAGGGAGGGGGCCGGTACTCTAGCTCTGAAGCCTATCCCCAAAGTCTCGTCGCCCGCCTGGCTGCTAAGGCGCCCTATCCTTTATTGCGGCATCATTTTGGACTTCCTTCCCTGGAGGAAACCATGGCTGGAGCGGCGGCTATCGCCGAAGCCAAAGTCTTAGATGTGTTATCCATCGGTCCCGATCAAAGCGCCCAAGAAAGTTTTTTCCGCCCCCAGGAGCTGGCTGAGGCCGCCCGGGGTGCCGGTGGTGTCCCCATCCGTCGGGAAGAGGATCTGCGGGCCATTTACGAGGCCACCCGCCGGGGAAATTATCCGCTGCTGCGCTGTTATAGCGGCACCAGGGATGTTCTCCAGTGGGGGGAAATGCTCCAGCGGACGATTAATAATGCTTGGTGCGCCGTACCCCTTTGTTGGTATAATGTCCTCGATAAACGGGGACCTCGCTTCCTGGATGAATCCATCCAGGAAGCCCAACAATTGATGGCCTGGCATGGACAGCGAAACATCCCCGTGGAATGTAATGAGGCCCACCATTGGAGCTTGCGGGATGCCCATGATACCATCGCTGTGGTCATGGCCTTTTTGGGTGCCTATAATGCTAAAGCCTGGGGTGTGAAGGACTACATCGCCCAGTATATGTTTAATACACCGCCGGCTACTTCGCCCACCATGGATCTGGCAAAAATGCTGGCCAAAAAGGAATTAATCGAGGGTTTAGTCGATGACCATTTCCGGGTCTACACCCAAGTGCGGGCTGGTTTGGCAAGTTTCCCTGTGGACTTAGATGAAGCTAAGGGTCAGTTGGGTATGGCAACCATGTTGGGGATGATGCTGCAGCCCCATATCGTCCATGTTGTGGCCTACTGTGAAGCCCAATATGCAGCCCTGCCGGCAGATGTCATCGCCAGTTGCCGCCTCGCCCGTCGAGTCATCGAAAACTGCCTCTATGATCGGGTGGACATAATTTCCGATCCTCGGGTGCAGCAGCGCAAGGAGGTCCTTTTGGCCGAGGCGAAGATTTTGTTACAGGGTTTACACGCCCTTGGAGAGAAGATGGGCAGTAAAGATCCCTGGGCCGATCACCGGGTGTTAGCCCAAGGGATAAAACTTGGTTTGATCGATGCGCCCCATCTACGGAATACACCGCCGGCCAAGGGTCAACTCCAGACACGGATCATCGATGGGGCTTGTGTGGCCATCGATCCCGAGACGAAGGAACCCATCGGTGAAGAAGAACGCTTAGCCCGGTTAGGGTTAAGGAGGTAATCCCGTGCGTCGTTTCTGGCCTTTATTGATACTGATCTTGTTGGTACCAGCTCTATTGGTGGCTGCCCAAGAGCAGCTCCAAGACCGGCTCTTTTTAGGGTTAGCATACTACTTCCAAGGGATCGAACGGGACAACTTGGGTATGCGCAACCTGGGTATCGCCGAACTGAAGAAACTGACGGAATCTAATCCCCAGGCAACGGAACCCCGCCTGACCTTGGCGGTGGCCCTCCATTCCTTGGGTTATTATGAAGAAGCCGGTGATCATTATCGCCGGTTGACGGAGCAGACAGACTGGCCCGAAATACGGGTTTTGTGGGGCGATGCCCTGCGGGCCCAAGGCAAGTTCATGGAAGCCTACAGCCAATATACCCAGGCCCTCGATGGCGATCCCGACTTGGTCACCGCCCATTACGGTCTCGGGGTAGTTTTGGAAGGCTGGGGACGCCTCGATAGAGCGGAAGAACACTACCAAAGGGTCTATGAACAGGCCCCTCATCTGCATAAGAACAGCCTCCGTTTAGCCTCACTTTTCCAAGAAGATGGTCGGTTGGAGGAAGCCATTGAGGTTCTACTCACCGCCCGCAGTTACGGGGAAAAGGCGGAAATCGCCTACCAGTTGGGCCGTGCCTACTACCAGCTAGGTGATTACCAGCAGGCCAAGGATCATCTGCAGCGGGCCCTACAGCTGGATCCCGAGCATGGGGCTGCCCGGTCCCTTCTCTCTACCATCCCCTAGGAGTTCGTCATTTTTCACCCCCCACGGGAATAAGGATTAAGAGAATTTCCACCGGGATGGGGGGTCATGATGTGCAGCAAGGTTCCTGGTTTCGAATGGAACCCGACCAAATCGCGCAGATCTTGCAAACGGATTTACAGGCCGGTTTAACGGAAAAAAAGGCTGCCGGCATCCGCCGCCGCTACGGTCCTAACCGGCTGAAGGAACAGGAAGGCATATCCCCCTTGGCTATCCTTCTGGACCAATTCCGCGATTTTATGGTCTTGGTTCTCCTCGGGGCGACGGCCATCTCCGTTGCTTTAGGGGAAATGTTCGATGCCCTGGCGATCATCGTCATCGTCCTTCTCAACGCCATCCTCGGTTTCATCCAAGAATATCGGGCGGAAAAGTCTTTAGCCGCCCTTAAAAACCTAGCCGCTCCCACGACTACTGTCCTGCGGGAGGGGGAATGGAAGACTATTCCCGCCGAAGATCTAGTTCCCGGCGATCTGGTGGCCATCGAAGCCGGAGACCGGGTTCCCGCGGATCTCCGCCTGGTGGCCACTTATGCCTGTGAAATCGATGAAGCGACCCTAACGGGGGAATCTATCCCCACCAGCAAACACGCCTCTTGGATAGGTAAGGCAGAGGCCGATTTGGCCGATCAGAAGAATATGGCCTTCATGGGTACCGTAGTCACCAAGGGACGGGCCCAAGGGATGGTCATCGCTACGGGCATGGATACGGAGATCGGCAAGATCGCCCATTTGATCACAGGGGGAGAGCCCTCACCCACACCGCTACAACGTCGGCTGCAGCAGTTAGGTACCTGGTTGATCTTAGGTTGCTTGTCCATCGTGGGCCTGGTTTTTGCCGCGGGCTTAGCCCAAGGTTACTCTATGTATAAGATGTTTATGACCGCGGTGAGCTTAGCCGTCGCGGCCATCCCGGAAGGCCTACCGGCGGTGGTGACCATCGCTTTAGCGGTGGGGGTCCAACGGATGAGCAAACGGCAAGCCATCGTTCGGCGGTTGCCGGCGGTGGAGACTCTAGGTTGTACCACCTATATCTGCTCCGATAAGACGGGGACCCTCACGGAAAACCAAATGACGGTAACCTCCATGTGGTTGCCGGGGATGGAGATCGCCGTCACCGGCATCGGTTACAAGCCCCAGGGCCAGTTCCTGATGGGGGAACGAACCATCGCTCCCCTGAAGGATGACAGAATCAAGCGGGCCTTGGAGGTCTGTTTGCTTTGCAACAACAGCCACCTGCGGAAAGATAAAGGTAGTTGGACCCTCCTCGGGGATCCGACGGAAGGAGCTTTGCTTGCCTTAGCCCTTAAGGCGGGACTAGATCAAAAGCGGACAGCCGGTAGTCATCCCTTGCTAGCCGAGTTGCCCTTTGACTCCTATCGGAAAATGATGACGGTCATCGTGAAGGTTCCCCAGGGTCAGCGGGCCCTGACCAAGGGAGCCTTAGAGATGGTTCTACCCCGCTGTAGCCAGATCCTAACGGAGAAGGGGATTCGGCCCCTCACCCAAAGCCATCGGCAGCAAATCTTAAAGGCTAATGAAGGCTTTACCAACGGCGCCCTACGGGTTTTGGCCTTAGCCTACCGGGATGGTCGAAGCATTGAATTGGCCCGGGCCGAGGAAGGTTTGGTTTTCATCGGTTTGGTGGGAATGATCGACCCACCGCGACCCCAAGTGAAAAGGGCCTTAAAAAGGGCGGCGGGAGCGGGGATCCGCACCATCATGATCACCGGTGACCATCATTTCACCGCGGCGGCTATTGCCCGCCAATTGGGACTGCTACCCGGTGGTGAGATCCTCACCGGCGTCCAACTGGATGGGATGTCCGATGAGGAATTAAGACGGCGGGTGGAGAAGACAGCGGTTTTCGCCCGGGTCTCACCCCAGCATAAAATGAGGATTGTGGCCGCCTTAAAGGAGCGGGGCCATGTGGTGGGTATGACCGGCGATGGTGTCAACGATGCCCCGGCGGTGAAGGAGGCCGACATCGGTATCGCCATGGGCCTGACGGGGACCGATGTGACCAAGGAAGCTGCGGCCATGGTTTTGGCCGATGATAATTACGCGACCATCATTGCTGCCATCGAAGAAGGGCGGGCTATATACGATAACATCCGTAAGTTTATCCGCTATCTCCTCAGCTGTAATGTGGGGGAAGTACTGACCATGTTCGGGGCGACCATGTTGAGTCTTCCTTTGCCCTTAATCCCCATGCAGATTTTATGGATGAATCTGGTTACCGATGGTTTGCCAGCCATCGCTTTAGGGGTCGATCCTGCCGACCGGGATGTGATGCAGCGGCCTCCCCGGCCGCCCCGGGAGGGTATCTTCGCCCGGGGTCTCCATTTTCGCATCCTCCTGCGGGGGATCATGTTTGCCTTATGTACCCTAGCGGCCTTCTATTGGATCTTAACCTCCTCAGGGGGAGATCTGGAACGGGCCCGCACCGTAGCCTTTACCACCCTGGTCATTTCACAGCTGATCCATGTCTTTCAGTGTCGCTCCGAGTATCATTCCATCTTTGAATTAGGTTTCTTCTCCAATCCCCATCTGGTCTTAGCCGTTTTGACTTCGGGTCTGATGCAGTTAGGTGTCATCTATTGGCCCCTACTCCAACCGGTGTTTCGGACGGTCCCCTTAGATGTTACCGATTGGCTCTTGGTGGCCCTATTTTCCGGCTGGTCGGTAGTTCTCGATGGTCTCTTCCGGTCTGTTAGGGGTAAGACCAGGCGGCGCCTGAGTATGGTTCGGGTCTAAGGTCAATAGAAGTCTCTTTTCCCCCACTTTCCCGGCAACTGTTTACTTTATCGCCGGATTATAGTAGAATAGCCTTGAATACAGACCAGGGGGACTCAACTTGTTATACAGTATGACGGGCTACGGCCAGGCGGAAGCTAGCGATGGCCAAAATTCTTTCCGAGTAGAAATCCGCTCTTACAACCACCGTTATCTCGACCTACAGATCCGTTTGTCTAAAGAATTAAATCCCATCGAGGACTTAATCCGCACATATATCAAGAACAACCTTTCCCGAGGTCGGGTGGAAGTGAACATTTATCGCGAAGATCTTACCGACCGCCCCCGTCGAATCCGGTTAGATAAGGGGCTCTACCTGGGCTATCGGGCCGCTTTGGAAGAAATGGGGCAGCTTTCGGGCGGGGAAAAACCTTTGCAAGTCGAACATTTCCTCGGTTTCCCCGATTTGTTTATCATCGAAGAATCGGCCATCGACGGGCAAAGCCTGTGGCCCACTTTAGAAGGGGCCCTGGGGAAATGTTTAGGCCAGGTTGTGGCTATGCGGGCCAAAGAAGGGGAAGAACTAAAGAAGGATATCCTGGACAAGCTGGAGGCCTTTCAAGGCTGTTATGACCAGTTAAAGGGATTGGCGCCTCGGGTACCCCTGGAACATGGCCAACGCTTGAGGAAACGTTTGGAAGAAATGCTGCCGGAAGGCATCCCCGTCGATGCCGAACGTTTAACGACGGAAATCGCCCTCTTTGCCGATCGGTGCGATATCAGCGAAGAATTAGCCCGTATCCAAAGTCATCTTCTTCAGTTTCGAGAGGAGCTCGCGGCTGGAGGAAGGATAGGCCGCAAATTAGATTT